>NZ_SJPF01000004.1:0-300000 GCF_007859755.1 Blastopirellula retiformator
GCCGAAGAAGACATGCGGAAGACCTCCCTGCAAAGCGAACGCCTGGCGGCGAAACGGACGTCGCGAAATCGCCAAGACGTATTTGCCGGATTATCGCAGATTGCCCATCATGGCGCAATCGCCGTGGCATCAGACCCTCGTAATATTATTATGTTTTGCAATGACTCGGTTGTCATTTGCCATAACTGGTGTCATTACTATATACCGAACTTTATGACCATCCGTCCAAACTTCACCATGCGTGCGTTTGGGCATTCGGCTACACAATTTCTACCACTGGCTAGGGACTTAGGCAGTGCTGTAACGTCGTTCGTGCCTTGCGATAACCCACGACTTTAGGACAGTAGACGAACAAGCGGTCGACGTACAACGACAAGCTCACTGAGTTCGACTACGAAGTGCGGGCCGATGGCAAGCGGATCGGCGTTACCGAAACGTACTGGCTCGACGAAAACCAAGACGGCACGCCAGAGGCCCACACGGTCGACATCGATTGGACCTACGATGCCCTGGGCCGCCTGACGCAGGAANCGATCGACCACTTCCACAACCAGTTCGATCAAACCGAGACGTTCGAGTACGACCTGGTCGGCAATCGNACCAAGAAGGAACTCGACAGCGACTTCGATGGCAACGTCGACGAGGCGATCGCCTACCTGTATGACGCCAACGATCGCTTGCAAACCGAAGAGCGAGATGTCAATAATGACAGCACGGTCGACGTCACCACCACCTACGCCTACGACCATACGCAACAGACGTCGAAAACGGTCTTTGACAATTCAGCTTCCCAGAACACTTCGCAGACGTCGTNTGAGTACGACCTGCAAGGTCGGTTGTATACGGCCACGGTCACCACTTACACCAGTGGTACTGCATCACGAATCGAAAANACGACCTACGACTACGACGCCACCGGCATCCGCGTCAGTGCCAAGCATCAAGTCGATACCGACGCCAACGGCACCTGGGACGAGACGACCGACACCGAGTACCTGGTCGACCACCAAAACCCGACCGGCTACCAGCAGGTGATCAAGGAGACCATCTACGACGACCAGGGCAACGTCGTCAAAGTCATCGAGTACAACTTCGGCCACGACGAAATCAGCCAGACCGTCACCGAGTACACCGGCGGTGTCCCTGGAACGCCAACGACCCACATCTTCGGACACGACGGCCATGGCAGCGTCAAAGTCCTCTACGACGCAGTCGCCGCAATCGCCCAGGTCTACACCTACGAAGCTTACGGCCAAATGCTGGCGATTCATAACGCAATCGCTGGGGTAGTAGGAACCACCGAAGCCGCCGCCCTCACCACGCTTCTATACAGCGGCGAGCAGTTCGATTCTCGGATCGGCCAGCAGTATTTGAGGGCTCGGTACTACGATCCAAGCTCCGGGCGGTTTAATCGGCTGGACCCGTTCTCAGGTAATGCTCAGGATCCGCAGAGTTTCCATAAGTATCTGTATGCTCATGGGAACCCGGTGATGGAAATAGACCCTACCGGATTGTTCACCATTTCTTCTATTCTCAGCGGGAGCTCAATACAATCCTCACTCAGAACACAGAACGCGCAGGTATTACACATCTTCAGACAGATTGACAATGTGTTCTCAATCATTGACACAATAAACACCTTTCGAGAAGTCATGTCACTTCTGTCGGGATCCGGAGACTATGCTCAATATCTTCGCAAGTTACAAAATACGATTAACCTAACTTCGAGTAACCAGACTCGGGACTGGCTTAAGCTAAAGGGACTTGAACAGCAACACATTCACGAGGTCATTAATGCAATATCAGTCAACATCATGACAATCCTTGGAAAGATTGCCTCAGAACACAGAAAGCTTCTCTCAAAGGTCATTGCCTACTCATCGACAGCAAGTAAATCTCGGCGACCAACAATTGTGGTAGGTCTAACTTCTCTACCTGGAGATTTCAAGGGAAGCCAAATGTTGTCAAAAAAGGGAATAAGACTTGGTTCTACAGGGCTGAACCTATCGTTTGCCGTTTCGAAAAACGGCAAAGGAGGGAGCCTTTTTTCTATAGGTTTCATCCTACCCTATAGCAAAACTCGTATCGTCCACAGTATTTTCCGAGTGGATTATCACGGACAAAAGGACCCCAAAGAAACCTTGGACTACGGCTCACCCTTCAAAAAAATGATGCATGGACACGCATACGTATTGGGATCATCGAACGGCATAGGCCCTCACATTCAAGGTGTCGGAAAACCAAAGTTTCATTACCACATTCCTGACTCACGACGCCGCGTCTAGGCTGCCAATTAACATGAACATTATTAAAGTTCCGGCATTACGATGCTACATTTCGTGTGAGTCGGGCAGTTCCCGGGTTTACGCCTGGAAACCTAACCATAACGCAACCGAGCACGGATACTTCTCAATTTCAAACGGAAGTTACCTCGGGGCCCCAGCGTCAGGAAGAGAGTTGTCGAAGAGTGACAAGTTGACGATTACCAAGTTCCTAGTTGATCAACGTGACTACGTTACCAGCCAGCGAGATCTTGACTACCTGACCATGCCGCAACACTTCCGCTCCGTCGAACAAAGCACAGTTGCCAGACTTTTCCTTCACTACAATCCATATTTACCCAACTGGAAAGTGTCTACACAGGTTTGGAAGGCTGTGGACGAGAATCCTGCTTTTCGCTGGAATCGCAAGTTCTTCACAGACTCTTTACGCATACTTGTTACCGAAGGTGAGGTAACTGAGTTTCGGCTCGATGTTCTGCGAGACACGTGGGAACAAAGTTTCGCAGACACAATGGGAATCGATGACTTCCTATCAGAGATGGACTCTCTCGAGACCCGAAAATTTGTTACGCAAACTTCAGTAATTAGAGGTTGTAAGCTCTGGGAGATTACTGGTGTGCCCCACCTGTTTCTAAGAAAGCAGTTCGTTGAAGGCAAGAAAGAATGCACCAGAGCAGAATATGTATGGATTGATAGTGCCGGTGAGGCCCGACGCTTGAAAACTCCTGCAACACATCACGGCAACGGAATAATCGAGTATCTACTTTAACGTGACCACTGGTCTTTGCGCATTCATCGCGTAAAAGATCCTCAGCGCCGCATTTTCAAGTGCGATGAAGAACAGGTGTCAGGACTGGGCTGAGAAAAGGGGACGGGGGCAATACTGTTCGGCACGGCGGCGTGTCAGGTACGGATTCGACTCCATCGCATCCTTTCAGGCATTTTCTCGAAGCAGTAGCGTTGTGCAAGAGACCAACGCGTTTTACGTCCGCGCAGCATCGACCCGAAGACCGCTGGGACGGCGGACTCCTTGAAGCGGACTACGATTGTTTCTCTGCAGACGCGGCGGATTGTTTCTGGATCTTCTTCAGATGGCGAAGAAAAGGTGTCAGGACTCTTTTTTCCTCCGCCAGCACATGATACCCTGCTGTCGTGGGTAGACCAAAGCGAGCAGACGAAGCCGGCGGCATCTATCATGCCTTGAATCGAGGCAACTCTCGGGCGGCGATCTTCGATACGCCGGACGATTTCGACGCGTTCGAGCGCATCTTGGCCGAGGGGCTGTCGCGGTACCCGTGTCAAATTTTAGCCTACCAACTGATGCCCAACCATTGGCATTTGGTCGTCCGCCCCACGGCTGACGGCGGCATGAGCGACTTGCTGCGGTGGGTCACCCTGACGCACACGATGCGCCGACACGCGCACTGCCACACTTCCGGCAAAGGGCACATCTATCAAGGGCGGTTCAAGAGTTTTCCGGTGCAAGACGACGGGCACTTTCTGGTCGTATGTCGTTATGTCGAACGCAATGCCCGGCAGGCTGGCCTGGTAACTTTGGCCGAAGACTGGAAATGGGGATCGCTCGCCCGTTGGTTGGCCAAGCCGCGGCGAAAGCCCGATCTCCTGACGCCGTGGCCGATCGCCCGACCTGGTCATTGGAAAGACCGAGTCAATCAGGCGATGTCCAAGAAAGAAGTCGACGCCGTCCGCCACGCGATCCGCCGAGGCTCCCCCTTCGGCGATCCCGATTGGACCCAATCAACCGTCCGCCGCCTGAACCTAGATTCCACCCTCCGCCCCCGCGGCAGGCCGAAGAAGGTAGCGCCTGGTTGACACAAAGAGTCCTGACACCTTTTCTTCACCGTCGAGGAGGTTTCGACGGTGCCATTCACCTCCGTCCCCTCTGATTTCTCGACGCACTGCGGCTAGTCGCTCCCCGAGTCTTGTATGTCCGTTTCCGCTAGATTTCCTTGTCGCCAGCGATCAATAAGATTGATGCGATCAAGTTCTTTTCGACTTTCCATGTCCCTGAGTTGGCTGCTCGCCTCTTGTTTTAAGTTGTCGATCGCATCCAAGATTTCTTGGGGGGAAAGCGTTCCTTCACTAGCACCGCATGCAATGACCCAACAAGCCCAGTCCGGAAAATCTTGGCCCATCTCCGCCTGCCATTTCTCTAACAAGTATCGCACAAAACCGGGCGATTTGTAGCACGCGGAAAGGCTGTCGGCATCCATCGAATCGACGCTAGGTCTGGTTTCCTGCAACTCGTTAAATGCGTTGTCGTACCTTCCCGCTTCTAAATGCTCCCGAAGCGAATGGCGGCGAATGGCGGTATCGGCTGCTATCCAGCATAATGACGCCGAAACGAAAGCCACAACAACGCAAGCTATCTGCCAGCGTCTACGACCAAGAAAAGTCATCGGACCCAAGACTTATCTCCTTTGATCGGCCCCTTGCTAGGTGCCTTTTCACCCTTGTCTTCCTTTTCGAGCTTGCTTGGACTGTATTCGCATCCCTTGATCTCCTTGAGGCCAAGGTCAGTGCCTGGCAATCCATGCAACAACACGCCTATGAAATCAGCGATCGCATTGTAGTTTTCGAAGAAGAAAAGGAAGAAGAAAAGGTGTCAGGACTCTTTTTTTCCTTCGCCAGCACATGATACCCTGCTGTCATGGGTAGACCAAAGCGAGCAGACGAAGCGGGCGGCATTTATCATGCCTTGAATCGAGGCAACTCTCGGGCGGCGATCTTCGATAAGCCGGACGATTTCGACGCGTTCGAGCGCATCTTGGCCGAGGGGCTGTCGCGGTGCCCGTGTCAAATTTTAGCCGGGTAGGTCAGGCCTTGGCCTGACGATGCGTCGGCGTAGGTTGTCCATTGGCAAAACCAACGCCCCTGCATGCCTTGCACGATCGTGCGGATGCTGGGGCGATGGTTGTTCGGCAGGGTCGTCAGGCCGAGGCCTGACCTACAACTACTTGGGAACGGTGGAAGTCTTGTTTGAGGATGACACGACGAGAACGCTGAGCACGTTCAATTTGGACAACAAGGGACCGGCGTTTTAGAATGCGAAATCTAAGGATGGCCAAACGTCTTGCAGGCATTTCTTTACTCGTGAAGGCGACTACCGAAGATGCATGTTTTTCCAGTGTGTTTATCCAGGACGATGTTTTTCCTGGCTTTGTTCTTCCTTACCAATCTTTTCCAGGCACCAACTGTGAATGCCGAAGATTCTTCTTTTCTAGACGCCGTCGTCGCCCAGTGCGCCAGTGGCGAGTGGGACCAAGTGAAGGCGGTCGTCGCACGTACCGATCGAAACGATCCCAGACGAAGAAAAGGTGTCAGGACTCGTTGTTTTGATTAGGCGTCACCTTTTTCGGCCTTCAGCCGGGCGGCACTGTTTGATTTTCTACTTCGGGAGCCACGGTCGTCTGCGACAGTGACTCTTGCCTTCCGGCCGAGGCTCCCTTGAGCACCGTATTGCATCGCCCATTGGAAGTCAAAAGAATAGCACCACTAGAATTGCCTGATCGTGTCTCAATGCCGACCCAGTCACTTCAACCGGCTGAAGAGCACTGTCGCAGACGACAGTGGCACCCAAGATTGAGAACAACAAACAGCACCACTTGGCCGCTGTCCAGTTCATCCCGGTTTCCATCGACCGCAGCAGACTGGCCTACAACAACCACGACCTGCAACCACGACCTGCAACACCGACCTGCAACACCGACCTGCAACACCGACCTGCAACACCGAACCCGCCGCTCCATCCCTACGGACAGGGACCATCATCGCAGCAAGGACCAAACCAGCACATCGCGAAGGTCGCCGCTACGTTGACGAAGCAGACCAGGCTCGCCAGGCCGAAGACGATCTGTTCAAACAGGCTGGGCCTGCGATCGCTCTCTTCGGGATGTTCCTTGACCAACGTCAGCAAGATCGAACTGCCGAGGATGCTGGCGGCGAAGATCAAGACGCCCCACGTGTAGAGATGCAATCCCATCATCGGTTCGCCAAATCCGGTCGGCTCGCCGGTCACGGGGCAGATGTGAAGCAGCACTTGGCGAATCGAGAAGGTTGCTCCCACCAACGACGCCACGTTCACCGCGGCGAAATGAAGGCGATGGAAACCGAGTTGCATGTTCATCGCCAGGCCAACGATCACGCCAATCATTCCCATCCGCTGCAGCAGACAGAGGGGACACGGATTCTCGTGCAGGCCAAACTGGTAGTAGAACGCCCCCAGCAAGATCGAAACCACAATCAGCATGCAGGCCGCGTTCAGATCGTAAAGTCGCTGACTGTTCGCCATCAGAAATTCAACTCCAATGCAGAGTCGGTGTGGTAAGCGAACATCGCGATGCTGGCGAGCGTGCTAATCAATAACGCCACATAGGCGGCCTTGCGCCGGCGAAAAAACAGCAGCACAAAGCAGGCCGAGTAGAGCAGGAAAATCACCGCCATAGGACGCCACCTAGACAAGGAGGATGTTTACAAGTCGTCGCTGCATCCTCCCTGATTCGATCTCTGACGGCGCCTTCCTGCACGCTCTCTCCATCGTGACGCTGGACCTGAAATCAGAGCCAGCACAGCGGACTACGGGGCTGTTATCGACCAAAAACCGAACGCACTTTACCCATTTTCGCACATTCCACCGATCCGGCAGGGACGTATGGCTTTCCGCTCTTCCTTTTTCGCTTGCCCGATTGCCCGATTTTTTGTATAAATATGTTCAGGCATGCCGTGAATGAATTCCCACGAGTGAATTGCATGAATTTGCCTTTCACCGACCCCGTGGAGACGGGGAGTGATCTTGCCGCTGGGTGACTTTGCTCCTGGGCTTTTACGCCTGAGATAGTGGAGAGGAGCAAACGTAAGCCCAACAAAGAGACCAGTCACCTGCGAATTTGCAGCGTGTTACCTGGCTGGGTCTTCGTTGCCTGTCCGCTTGCGCGTCGTTTTTGGGGACGTTGTTTGTTTCGGCGTACGCGCAGTTGAAGCCGGGTGTAATTCAGAAGCGTTTCCGGCGGAGATCGCCGAGTGGGACGAAAACCTCACGAGGTTAACGGGTTGCGTCGATTTCCATCGCGAGACGACCTGGCGAGCAGAAAAAAAGTGTGCGGCGTGAGTCCACTATGACACGAAAAAAGCAACGCGGTCCGGTCCAGTCGGTGCGGAAATAGGATCCGGGGTAGGGTGCGTCTGGACGCACCGAGAGCCTGCTGTTGCGTCTAGCAGTCCGTTGATTTTCTCGACGGACTGCGTGATCGCACGGATGCGATCCCAAAATAGCGACGTAAGTCGTTATTTTGCGAGCCGCGAAGAGCTATGCTCTGAGCCTGGCGAGGTTGAAAAATGCCACGATGGCATTTTTCAACAGGCAGCTAGGGATACCTTCGCGTGGCAACGCAATG
Source organism: Blastopirellula retiformator (assembly GCF_007859755.1). Lineage (NCBI taxonomy): Bacteria > Pseudomonadati > Planctomycetota > Planctomycetia > Pirellulales > Pirellulaceae > Blastopirellula > Blastopirellula retiformator. The sequence goes on from NZ_SJPF01000004.1 coordinate 7,697, forward strand.
AGGCTGTGAGTTTTTCCAACCCGCCTTGGCGACCTCAGATCGCGGCGCTAAAACGGGGGGATGGATAACTCAGATTCACAACCAGACGTTGCTCGGGTGCGCGTGAAGCGGCCGGAGCGGTTTCAAGTTCAGTTCCGAGACGCTTCGTTGGATCAGATGATTCCGCGCGATCATCGCGTGCGGGCGGTCTGGGCCTATGTCGATTCGCTCGATCTGACGCCCCTTTATCGGAAGATTCGCGTCGTCGAAGGATCGGCCGGACGCGACGCCGTCGATCCAAAAAACTTGATGGCGTTGTGGATGTTCGCGATTATCGAAGGAATCAGCAGCGCCCGGCATTTGGCTCGACTGTGTAAGCGCGACTTGGCTTATCTGTGGATCTGCGGCGACGTCGGCGTGAACTATCACCTGCTTGCCGATTTTCGCACGATGCATGGCGAGTTCCTGGACGAACTGCTGACCGACACCATCGCGACGCTGCTGCACCAGAATATCGTCACGCTGGAAACGGTCGCTCAGGACGGTATGCGAGTGCGGGCCAGCGCCGGGACCAGTTCGTTTCATCGCCGGCAGACGTTGGAAAAATGTCGCGAGGAAGCGGCGGCGCAGGTGAAAAAGTTGCGTGACGAAAGCGACGACAATTCGGATACCGGCGTTAGCGACGCGCGCCGCCAGGCGGCTCAAGAGCGGGCGGCGCGGGAGCTGTTGGAGCGGGTGAACAAAGCCTTGGAAGAGTTGCCGGAAGTGCAGCGACAAAAAGACCAGCAGAATAAAAGTAAGCGCAAAGAGGCGCGCTGCAGTACGACCGACCCGGAAGCCCGCAACATGAAGATGGCCGGAGGCGGATTTCGTCCGGCCTACAACGTGCAATTCGCGACCGACGCCGAGACGCGCTTGATCGTCGGCGTCGACGTCACCAACAACGCCAGCGACGGCAATCAGATGCGGCCGATGCATGAAAAGCTCTGCGAGCGTTATGACAAAACTCCCCAGCATTACATCGTCGACGGTGGGTTCGCGAGCCGGGGAGGAATCACCGCGGTCGAGCAAGCCGGCAGTCAAGTGACGGCGCCGATGACTTATGTCGAGCAGATCGAAAAGCGGGGGGGCGACCCGTACCAGCGTCGAAAAAAGGACAACGACGAAATGGCTGGGTTCCGCGAACGGATGAAAACGGAAGAGGCCCAGAACCGGCTCAAACAACGTCCCTCGATCGCGGAATACCCCAACGCCGAATGCCGCAACCGGGGTCTGCAACAGTTCCGAGTTCGCGGCCGAGAAAAAGTGAATGCGGCGACGCTGTGGTACGTCATCACCCACAACTTCCTGAGGATGATGAGTCTGGGAATCTTAAAACCGGCCTAAAAAGGAGAACCAAGCAGGGCGGAACCAAGCGATCCGGCCTCGAACGGACCGCCGCCATCCGCCCCAGCAAACACAAAAATCGAGCGTTCACCCCAGAAAATCAAAAACCGCTCCTGCAGCGAGGCGAAAAAGTCGCGACGGAGAATAAACTCACAGCCTCAATGGAGTGGGTGATTGGGTTGCCACGCGAGTTATTGAAACAACCGATGCGGCAGGTTCGTGGTGCGTCTCGACGCACCCTACCTAAGAAAGAAACGAAACGATCCAGTCCACAGCCCCAAGGGGGCGATCTAAAGCAGCCCCGGGTTTGGAATCCGAACAGATTTAAAAGCCCTGAAGGGGCGCGCTAACGAGCCATGTTCCCACTCGAAAAAAACGAAATGGTCCAGTCCTACCAAGCAGTTCAATCAATCAACCTCCAATCCGTATTCTAGATATCACCATGCTCCCTGCTGAAATTCTCTCTCAATACATCGTCACTCCCCTCACACTGGAAGAAATTGACGAACTCGAAAGCGATTGCCAGCGCAAGCTGCCTGAACCGATTCGCCAATGGCTCGCAACGGTCGGAGCTCCCCAAAACGTTTGCTACCGCTTACCGGAGAACGAAAGCCGATTTATCACAATGCAGCAGTGGACGCCGGCCGGCTACTTTGCCTTCGCTTCGGATGAAGACCTCGACGCCACATTTGTGCTGGATGATCAAGCAAACGTCTACATGCTGCAGCTTGGCTCAAAGAAGCCGGAGCCAGTCTCCGGCACCTTCGTCGAATACGTTCTCGCGAACCTGGCTCCGCGTGAGCCAATTGAAGAGATAAAGTGGCACACCCAACTTGCATTTCAGACCGACGAAGAAGATATCGTCCTGCGCGAATTGTCGGAAGCCTTCTCGCTAACCGACCTCGGCGGCTGGCAGTATCAAGACACCTCACCTGCCGAAGTAATCACCTACACGAATAGCTGCGTCTCACCCAACGGAGACGTCAAAATCTCGCGGCAGGAGTACAACGGCTGGGACGCGCCGATTTATTACTTCAACCGCGAAGTCGACATCGCGCAGATCCGACGCCTAAAGTCGATCTTCCGCCGGTTCGAGAAACTCAACATCGGATTCAAACTGATCGACTACGGCCTGCTCGCCATGGGCGGCGACGACAACGAGGAAGAGGATGACGATTACTAGTTTGTAAGAGCAGATCGCATCGGCCGCCGCAGCCTGCCCTACGATTAAACTACCGTTTTATCACCCAACACGACCAACCCAACGGGCGCTCCGGATTTTGCGGGCTCTCGTCGAATCGGAACTCGTGCAGTTCGAGAATCTCGAACTCGCCGCCCAGTTCGCTGCGGATTTCCTCTTCGGTGACGACCGGCGGGCCAGAGCTTGGCTCTTTGGCGTTGCCGGCCAGGATGAGGCCGTGGGCGCCAGGGACGAGCAAGCGGGCGACTGCCGGGGCGTATTGATCGGGGGCGTCGCGGCGGACGATGTGGTAACAGCCGCGGTCGAAGAAGAAATCAAATGGCCCGCCGGCGAGCGGCGCGGTGACGATGTCGACCACGGCGAACGTGGCGCTAGAGCCGGCGTCATGAGCCCGCTGCTCGGCCCGCTCGATCGCCAGCGGGGCGAGATCAAAACCGGTCGCAGTAAAACCTTGCTCGGCCAACCACAACGTATTGCTGCCGGTGCCACAGCCGATATCGAGGGCCCGGCAAGGGGCTAGCCGGTAACGCTGGATCGCGGCCTGCAGTTCGGTCGACGGAAGCCCGGTGTCCCAGGGGAGATTGTTATCGCGGTAACGGTCGTTCCAGGGTTGGGGTGCGGGCATGGCTGTGGTCGTTGGGTAAGACGGACTCGGTGGCGGCGCAATCATTTTGTGCGAAAGCGAAAACCGATGTCAAAGCGGGCCCCCAATCGAACGAGAAAGACTCAGGCGCGTAGGAGCGAAGGCGTTAGGGGAGGTGCGAGCGAATGGTGAGGCATCTTGTCGCTGCGCGACCCGGCCAGTCTTGGTAGACGTGGCCGGGCCACCCTTCGTCGTAGATTGTCCGGTCCGATTCGTTATTCCATTGGAGGACGCATTTCCCTCGCTTGCGGGCTTGTCGATTTAATCGCAAACCCAAAAACCGCAACCAATTAAGCGCCGTTACGACTTGTCGAGCGGCGCTAAGGCTGCTGCTATTTCGGAAAATTGGATTAAATCAACAAGCCCTTGCGCATCGGGCTACTATGCTCCCGCCTTCGCCTTACTTACTGCGTGCTCGGGATCGAGACCATCGTCTCGTCCGCCATCACCGGGACGCTGTTGGGGGTTTCGATCGGCTGCTGGTGGCTGACCAGTTGGGCGGTCGCGGCACTGGCAGAATTGGCGGCGGTGAAGCCGGCCAGGCTGAGGGCGCGCGTGGCGGCCGGGTGTTGCATGAACAGGTTCCAGACTCCGCCGGTCAGCATGTTTTCGCCCATCAGCAGCGAGATGCCGGTGTCGATGCCGATCACGTCGCGGTCGACCCAACCGGTGACCGGGTTAAAGGCGTTCGCGAAACCATAGCGACCGTACACCTGCTCGCCGTACATTTCCTTCTGATAGGTAAGCGTACGGAGCGCCTCTTCCGGCACAACGGCCAAACCGCCGGCGGCGGCGCTGGGGACGACGGTACCGTCGATGCCACGCTGGGGCTCGGCGCGACCATCGGAATACGGACCGCCCCAGTCGCGATAGCCGGTTTGGCTGTCGCTGCTGGTCAGGCCCCACAAGTCGGCGCCATAGTGCCCCATCCGCTGCGGATACTTGGCCGCCAGGCGATTTTGAAACGCGATCTGCGCGTGGTGCGCCGTGACCGAGTTGTCCCAATAGTTACGTCCACTCGGCGAGCGATAGTTTTGGAATTGGAAAAACGCCATCGGGTACTGCTGCACGAACAGCGGCGGGTAGCTGAGGAACTTCTTGCCGTCATGTTCCAGCATCGGTTCGCGGCGCCACGCTTCCCAAGCCGAACCGGGAACCGGGTTCTCGGGAGCGCCGATCGCCAACAGAAGCAGTATCAGATGTTCGCTGAAGTGATCCCACTGGTATGGCAGCACGCCTTGTTCCGGCGTGTAGCCCATGTGCAGGCAGTTGTTCTCGCCCAGCATCCATCGCCAGTCGACGCGACGATACAGTTGGTCGGCCAGCTCGTCGATCTCGGCGTTGTCGCGGAAGGCGACCTGTGCGGTCAGCGCGCCGGCCAACATCAACGCGGTGTCGATGGTCGACGCCTCGCAGCGCATCGCCCGGGTCCCTTTGCGCCCATCGAAGAAGTGATAGACGAAGCCCTTTTCGTGCTCGACCAAGTGAACCAGCGAGTGGAGCATCGTCTTGGTTCGCCGCTCGATCTCGACTCGCGGGACCCAGTCGTGTTGCGCGGCGATCGAATGCGCAGCCAGGCCAAACCCGCAAGCAGCGCTACTGGCGTGCGCACTGTAGCCATTGCCATCGGCGGCGGCGCGGTCGGCGATCAGCTGCGTCTGCGAATCGGCCGCTTCAAGGAAATAGCGGTAACAGCGACGCTGCATATCGCGGACCAGCGCTTCGCCATCCAGACCGGCGGCGGAGTCCGTGGAAATCGTTTCAGAAAATGCTTTGCGCGGCAGCAGTCCGCTCATCACCAGCGGCAACGACAGACCGGCGGCGAGAAAATTTCGACGCTTCATTTGCGCACTCGTCCCTAAAGGCGAAAGGAAGGAAAGATCGACGGCAGGCAGTTGGGTTGACGGGTTCTTCTGGGCTACGGCCGTCTCTGGCCGACGAACACCCAGAAGGGGAGTGGTGATTCGTCACAGAATCATAGAAGAATTGAACAACCGAGTAAAGGCAAAATACGCCTTTTAGATCGCACCTAAAGAGGGTATTTCCCGCAACTTAACACCAACGGGTGGACAGCAAGGAGCTTAACGTTGAGCAAACTCACCTTATCGCCCCAAAACAGACGAGCCCCCCGCTAGCCATTAAATCCACCTCCCGGATTAGCATTCCGAGGTTCCGGCGTGGACGCTTGGACTGAGGTAGTTGCCCGGGCGGTCGTCGCAGTAGTGCTCGTCGCGGATCGCGTACCAGTCTTCCAAGGTTCGCATCTTGGTGAACTTGCCACGGACCTGTTCGAGATCGGGGTGCAAGAAAGAGTATTTAATACCGAATTTTCTCATGTGTCCCAAGCCACGTTTTTCGCCATACAGCTCGTCGGCGATTCGCATGTGCTCTTGGATCACGTCCCGCTGCTCAAACAAACTCGGCGGCGGGGGCAACGGCTGCCCGGCGTACAAAGCCCGGGCCTGCTGAAAGATCCAGGGATTGCCGATCGCGCCCCGGGCGACGGTCACCCCATCGATGCCGGTCTGCCGCATCATGTCAAAGCAGTCTTGCGCGGTGAACAAGTCGCCGCTGCCGAGAATCGTCTTGTCGCCGACGTGCGCCTTCACGTCGCGGAGGAACTCCCAGCGGCTCGGTCCCACGTAACGCTGCTCGACCGTGCGGCCATGTACGGTGATTGCGGCGACGCCCAGATCAAACGCGCCGTCGAGAATGCGAAAGAAGTTATCGCGGCTCTCGGCCGTGTCATCGATTCCGCGGCGCATCTTCACCGTGACCGGGATCTCGGCCGGGGTCGCATTGCGGGTGCGAGCGACAATCTCCAGCGCCACTTCCGGTTGACTGAGGTGAAACCCGCCGCGGCAGCGTCCCAGCACCTTCTTGACCGGGCAACCAAAGTTGATGTCGATCACGTCATATCCGGCCTCGACCAGCTTGACCGCTCCGGCGGCAAACTGGATTGGCTCGGCGCCCATCAACTGCCCGCCTACCGGATGCTCTTCGTCGGCGATCGCCAAATAGTGCTTGTTCTTACTCCGGTCCTTGAAGTTGACCAGGAACTGATCGAGCATCACTTCGCAAATGGCGTACGACGCTCCAAAACGACGGGCCATGACCCGCATCGACATGTCGCTATAACCAGAGAGGGCGGCCTGAACGACGGGAAACCCGAGTTCGATGTCGCCAATTTTAAGCGGGGCAAAGGGAGCTTGTTCGATGTGATTCGTTTGGTTGTTAGTCATCAATAACCGGTAACAGCTAGTTGGCCTAATACGAAATTCGCCGACGCAATCGGCAATTTCCGCAGGATTAGAGGTGGAAACTGGCCCGCCCGACGCATCAGCCGCTTCTTATCAGAAAGAAGTTATTTTTCGGAGGCATGCGCTAAAGCGGCAGACCGCATTCGGTCGATGCCCTTTTGTGCGGCGAAGAACAGCCCCACCAAAGGTGGCAAAAGACATGTAGATGTCAACTCGCCCGCTTCACGTACATTCTAACAAGTAGACGCCTACTTTACGTAGGCGACGTACTCGGGGATCGACCGGTTTCCTGCCCCCAACCGGTCGGTCCTTTTTTCTTTCTTGCCTCCGGCGACGCCAGCGGAAATTATAACGGCTTGGCGGCCCATTCCATCTTGTCGCCCCGGCTCATGCTTGCAATCGAAGTCACGTCGCACCTGCGTCGATTGGTGACGCTTCCCGAATCGATCGAAGTCAACGCGGCGACCGTCGCCGCTGCGCTCGATCAGCTAGAGCAACTGGCGCCGAGGATCGATTCGTACCTGCGACACGAGGATGGTTCGCTGCGGCAGCACGTCAACCTCTTCCTCGACGAGCAGTTCGTCCGCGATCGCAAAACGCTCAGCGATTCGACCGACGGCGTCTCTCGGCTGTTCATCATGCAGGCTTTGTCCGGAGGCTAACCCGTGCCGCTTCTCGCTTTGACGACCCGCAAAGGTTCTGCTGCGGGTTCGTGATCATGGTGATCGCTGTACGCTAGCAGCCTGTTGAAAAATGCCATCGTGGTATTTTTCAGCCTCGCCAGGCTCAGAGCGTAGCTCTTCGCGGCTCGCAAAATAATGACTTACGTCGGTATTTTGGGATCGCATCCCTGCGATCACGCAGTCCGTCGAGAAAATCAACGGAGTGTTAGGTAGCCGGCGTTTCCGTTGCCTTCGGCTTGGCGGCGAGTTTCCGCAAGACGACGTAAAACACCGGCGTCAAAAACAACCCGAAGATCGTCACGCCCAGCATCCCGGCGAAGACCGCGGTCCCCAGCACGCGACGCATTTCAAAACCGGCGCCAGTCGCGATCAACAGCGGAATCACGCCCAGGATAAACGAGAACGCCGTCATCAGGATCGGACGCAAACGCAATCGACAGGCGTTGACCGCCGCTTCAAAGCGGTCCTTGCCGGCATCCTCTTCCTGCTTGGCGAACTCGACGATCAAAATCGCGTTCTTACAGGCCAGACCGACCAACACGATAAATCCGATCTGCGTCAGGATGTTGTTATCCATACCGCGGAACCAAATACCGACAATCGCAAACAAGATGCACAGCGGCACGATCAAAATGATCGCCAGCGGCAAGATCCAGCTTTCGTACTGAGCGGCCAGCGTCAGAAAGACGAACAGCACCGCCAGCGGAAACAGGTAAACGATGGTGTTGCCCGCCTGGCGTTCCTGATAGGCGATGTCGGTCCAGGCATAGCCGAATCCCGGCGGCAGGTTTTGATCGGCCAACTCCTCAATCGTCGCCAACGATTGACCGGTACTGAAACCAGGCATCGTGTCGCCGTTGATATCGGCCGCCGGATATAGGTTGTAGCGAACCAGACGGTCAGGCCCGGTCACCCGCTGCAATTGCACGACCGAACCTAGGGGCACGGTGGCGCCACGTTCGCTACGGGTCCGCAACTGTAAAATGTCGCTGGCTTCGTCACGGAACTCCGGCTCGGCCTGGGCGGTCACGCGATAGGTGCGTCCCAGGAAGTTGAAGTCATTGATGTAGACCGAACCGAGGTAAACCTGCAGCGCCGTGAAAACGTCGCTCACCGGGATGCCCAGCATTTCGGCCTTCGTCCGATCAACGTCGGCAAAGACCTGCGGCACGCTGAGTCGGTAGTTGGAGTAAACCTGAACCAGGCCGGGGCTGGCGTTGGCGTCGGCCAGCATCTTATTGGTCACTTGATTCAAAGCGTCGAGGCCGGCGCCGCTTTGATCCTGAATGTAAAGCTTGTAACCGCCGCCACGGCCGATACCACGGACCGGCGGAGGCTGAATCACAAAGATCTGCGCTTCGTTGATCTTGCCCATTTCGACCCGCAGGTCGTTGACGATCGCGTCTAAACTGCGACCGCGAGCCGCGCGAGCCTTCGCATCTTCGAGCGGCAGGAAGGTGACCGCGGCGTTCGGGCTGATCGTGAACGTCGATCCATTCAGACCGGCGATGCCGACCGCATGCGCGACGCCATCCACCTTGCCGCCCACTTCGGCGACCTTTTTGGTGACGATGTCGGTTCGAGCAAGCGCGGCGCCATCGGGCAGGCGAATACTACAGATCAAGTAGCCTTGGTCTTGCTGCGGAATAAAGCCGGTCGGCACCAGGCCAAAGCTGTACCACGTGGCGACCAGCAGCCCGACATAGCCCAGCAGCACGACCGCCGAAAAGCGGATCGTCCGGCCAATCAGCCAGGCGTACCAATCGCTGGAAACGTCAAACGTACGATTGAACCAGCGGAAGAACCAGCCGAAGCAGATGTCGCCGGCGCGATCGAGGAATCCGCTCGAAGCTTCCCCCTTGGGACGCAACAACAAGGCGCACATCGCCGGGCTCAAGGTCAGCGACACGAAGGTCGAAAACCCGGTCGAGATCGCAATCGTCAAGGCGAACTGTTGATAGAACTGACCGCTGATGCTGGGGACGAACACAGTCGGCACAAACACGGCGATCAACACCAGCGTCGTCGCGATCAGCGCCGATCCGACGTCGTCCATCGCTTTGTGCGTCGCCGCTCGCGGGTCCATCCCTTCGCCGATCAAACGCTCGACGTTCTCCACCACAACGATCGCATCGTCGACCACGATGCCGATCGCCAGCACCAGACCAAACAGCGACAGCGTGTTGAGCGTCACCCCCAGCGACTGCATCGCAGCGAACGTACCAATCAACGAGATCGGAATCGCAATCACCGGAATGATCGTGGGGCGCCAGCCATGCAGGAACAAGAAGACGGTCAGCACAACCAACACCGTGGTGATGACCAGGGTCTCAAACACCTCGGCGATCGACTCTTCGACAAAGTCGGTCGGGTTGTAGGCGACCTCGTAGCCAACCCCTTGCGGGAAGTCTTTTTCCAAAGCGGCCATCGTCGCTTTGATCTGATTGGTCGTGTCGACGGCGTTGGTTCCAGGACGCTGATACACGATCACAGCAATCGCCGGCTTGCCGTCGAGATAGCTGATCCGTGAGTAGTCTTGGGCGCCCAGCTCCAACCGGGCGATGTCGCCCAACCGCGTCACGCGGCCGTCGTCTCCCCGTTTGACGATGATCTGTTCAAACTCTTCCGGTTCTTGCAGACGACCTTGCGTCGTCACGTTCAACTGGAAGGCGCCGGTATCGTCGGTCGGCGGTTGGCCGATCACGCCCGCGGCGACTTGCACGTTTTGACCACGAACCGCCGCCACGACGTCGCCCGGCGACAAGTCGAGATAGGTCATCCGCTCGATATCGAGCCAGACCCGCATCGCGTATTCGTTACCGCCGGCGATCCGCACGTCGCCGACTCCATCCAAACGCATCAAGGCGTCGCGAACGCGCAAGAAGGCGAAGTTACTGATGTACAGCTGATCGCGGCTGCCGTCGGGCGAAGTGAGGTGCGCCACCAGCAGCATGTCGGGAATCTGCTTGGTGGTCGTCACCCCGATTTGGCGAACCGCCTCCGGCAGGCGGGGCAATGCGACCGAAACGCGGTTTTGCACCAACACCTGGGCGTCGTCCAGGTCGGTTCCCAGTTTAAACGTCACCGTCAGCAGCATCGTGCCGTCGGCGCTAGAGGACGACTCCATGTAAAGCATGTCGTCGACGCCGTTCATCTCTTGCTCGATCGGCGTCGCGACGGTGTCGGCGATCACCTGCGGCGTGGCGCCAGGATAGCTGGCTCGCACCTGAATCGTCGGCGGCGCGACGTTCGGATATTGCGAGACCGGCAGCGTCAGGTACGTAATGCCGCCGACCAGCACGATGATGAACGACAGCACCGACGCAAAGATCGGCCGCTCGATAAAAAAGTGAGGAAACTTCACTGAACCTGCTCCCGCTTCTGCCGAGCTGCGTTGGCCGTTTCATCCATATCCGGCAAGACGGCCGTCGCTTCCGTCTCCGGCAACGAGGTCAGGCCGGCCGAAATCCAGCGTTCCGGCGGCAACGGCTGATACGTATCGGGCAAACCGTCGTCAGCGACTTGAATCGTCTCGGCTTGCACGTTCACCTCGATCCCGGGTCGCGACATCAACAGACCTTCGATCACCAGCGCTTCGTCGCCATTCAAGCCGTCATGAACGACTCGCAGACCATCGACGATCGCGCCCAACTTCAGGTCGCGACGTTCGATTTTGCCGTCGACGACGATGTACGCGAACTGCGTCGATTGATCGGTGCCGATCGCCGAATCGGGAATCAAGACCCGCTCTTCGGCGGCGCTGCCGGGCAAGCGCACGCGAGCGAACATCCCCGGCACCAGGTCTTCTTTCTCGTTCCGGAAAATGCAGCGGACCCGAATGCAGGCGGTGTCGTTGTCAAAACGGTTGTCAACAAAGTCCATGTGCCCTTCGTGCGGGAATCGTTCTTCGTCAGCCAGCCCCAGGTAGACCGGGTTTTTCGCAACCCGCGAGCTGACCCGTTTGCCGGCTTGGGCCAGGCGAATGTACTTCAGCGCCTGCTGCTCGTTGATGTCGAAAGTGCAGTAGATTGGTTGAATCGAAGTGATCGTCGTCAGCAGCGTCGAAGTCGCTGTGCCGCCGCTCACCAGGTTCCCTTCAGTGACGTATTCGCGGCTGATCCGTCCCGCGACCGGGGCATGAATCTGCGTGTAACGGAGATTCAGCTCGGCCGTTTCGACGCCCGCTTGCGCCGACTCAATCGCGGCTTGGGCGGTGGCGACGCCGGCGGCCGCCAAACCGATTCCCGCCTCGGCGGCGGCGACGTCGGCCTGGGCTTGTTCGATCTCGGCCTCGTGCCCGTCCAGTTCGTCTTGCGAAATCGCGGCCGAGGTTCGCAGCTTGCGGGCTCGCTCGACGCGCGAAACGGCCAGCTTCAATCGGGCGTCAGCTTGCTGCTGCTGCGCTTCCGACTCGTCCATCTGAGCGTTGGCTTGCGAGAGTTGCGATTTCGCCTGATTCAAGGCCGCCTTGGCGCCATTCAATTCGGCGACGAACGGGCGAGTATCGATCACGAACAACAAGTCGCCCGCATTGACCATCTGGCCTTCGTCAAAGTGAATCGATTGGAGATAACCGCTGACCCGCGAACGGATCTCGACAAACTCGATCGGCTCGAGCCGGCCGGTGTACGAGTCCCACTCGACAACTTCTTTACGAATCGGCTGCGCCACGGTGACCGTCGGCACAGGTTTGGTCATCGCCGGACCGGCTGCCGGTTGGCAGCCCGAGAAGGCCGCGAAACCGAATCCGCCTGATATTGCGAGGGCCAAGACAAGGAATGGAGTTTGGCTGTTTTTCATAGAGGCAAGCGACTGATTGAGGGACTGCTTGGACATTTTGGAGTTTTCCAGACACGTAATGCGCCCAGCGTGATCTCGTTGCGGCAATCTTATACTACACGCTAACGATTCGCCTAGGAATGTTTTCCATGGAACATAGATTTGCGGACATTTGTTTACACATCAACCAAAAAACAGCTCTCTCAGGGGAATAAGAGGAGCTTAATTTGCAGCAGAATGCCCGCAACATGCGGAAAGGTGGGAACTAGGGCGTGAAACGACCCAACTTGCCAATCGAATTGCAAACCGTGACCGAACCGCCCATGCTACCGAAGTTGAGGGGAAGGCTTCGGTAAGATGCAACACATTAGCGAGCGAATCAACTCGGCCGACATGGCGAGACAGCAACTTTGAGGGAACTAGGGACCTACGCTACTCCATCAGCTTCAGCACGACCCCAACGGATGTCGAGTCGTCAAACCGATTGAGCGATAGCTTGGAAGCGATCAAGCCACTTTCCAGATCGACCTTCGTCTTCTCTTCCGGGCTGCTGAAGAACTGCTTGAGACTTGGAATCTGACTGCCAATCGACACCATCTTCGGATTGGCGATGACTCCTTCGCTCGGCGTGTCGCTGATCCAAACGTTACCTTCGCCATCGGTGACGTCGATGATCGCCGTATTTTGTTCGACCCGCGTCAGAAACTGCGTCAGCCGACGCAGTAAATTGACCTGAACCACGACCACGCCAAACAGGTCGCCCGATTCTGCCGCGTAAACCGGCGTCGCCGCAAACAGCCGCACGCCGTCAGTCACCGCGTCGGCCGGATCATCATTGGCGTCGCGCAGCACCAGTTGAATGTCGCCCGGCTCTAGCTTCAACGTCTGCTGCAGCACGCTTTGCTCTTCAAACTTCGCCAAACGGCTTGCCGGCACTCGCCGGATGTAGGCGGGATCGTCGGTATTCCGCTCGACGCGGACAATATCGGTCGCCGCTTCCTCGGTTAGCTGCATGTACGCGATCGACACATAGTCCGGATTCGCCCGCAAGAACTCTTCATAGATCATTTCGAGCCGGCTACGCCACACTTCGGGCGATTCGCCAACCGCCGCATCCGGCTTCGCCGGGATCAACGCTTGAATTGGCGGCAAACTCGACATGAAGCGGGCGTCTTTCGAGACCTGCTCGGCGGTCGACTGCAGTTGAACTTCCAATTCGCGGCTGTAGGCGCGCATTTCGTCGAAGCGGATCTGACGATTCGATCTCGACGCTTGATGCGAGGTGACGATCATCACCGCCACACCGACAATGGCGGTCACCACCACCAGGGCGATCGCTTGCGACAGGATGCGATTGTTTTGAATCCAGCGCGCCAGCAGCTGCAGCGGTTTCTCTTGATAGGCGCTGACGTTCTCTCCCGCCATCCAGCGTTCGACGTCGTCGGCAAGATCGGTCGCACTTTGATACCGAGCATATTGCCGGCGAGCCATCGCTTTTGCGCAGATCGCCGTCAGCGCGGGGTCGGCGTGCGGGTTCGCATCGCGGGCATTGGGCGAGGGGCGGCCGGCGATGGCCGATAACAATTGACGACCATTGGTCGATTTCGAAGTTTCTCGCGTTTGTTCGTGCGGCGCGGCGCCGGTCAAGATGGCGTAAAGGATGGCTCCGAGGCCGTAAATATCGGTCCGCTCGTCCAGTTCGTCGACGCGGCCCGCCGCTTGTTCCGGCGCCATGTAAAGGGGCGTCCCTAAGATCTGCCCTTCGATCGTGCTGTTGCCGCTGCCGGCCACACTTTGACTGCCCGCCAGGTTGTCGAGCGACTGCAGTTCGTCAATCACTTTCGCGATCCCCCAGTCGATCACGATCACCTGACCAAAACTGTCGATCGCCACGTTTTCGGGCTTCAAGTCGCGGTGAATCACCTTGCGCGAGTGGGCGTGACCGATCGCCTGGCAAATGTTGACGAAGTCGGTCAGCAGCCGCCGCAGCAGCATCGGGCTATGATCTCCTTCGGCGAGTCGCTCGTGGTACTCCATGATTGAATCATGCAGCGTCGTCTTACCGAGAAACCGCATCGCGTAAAACGCCTGACCGGTCGCGGCGTCTTCTCCCAACTGGTAAATCGGCACGATGCCGGGATGCTCAAGCCGGCCGGTGATCTCCGCTTCGCGGCGAAACCGCTCGAGCGCCGTCTGCTGATCGATCGCCGTGATTTCTTTGACGGCGACTGGACGCTTGAGATGTTCGTCGTAGGCGAGCCAGACGCGGCCCAAGCCACCTTGCCCGAGCTTTCGCAAGAGTTTGAAGCGAGCTTCCGAGGCGCGCATGCCGGTAACGTCAGCAGCGCCCGCTCCGGCAACGGCTCGAATGCCCATCAGCCGGGCGATCGTGCCGGCCGGGTCGACCGCATCGAGCGTCTGGGCGACGACGCATTCGACCGAAGAATTTCGCTCGGCCCCGGCCTCGACTTCTTCCAGCAAGCGTGGCGCGCTGCGGGCAATTTTTCGGTTCGTATCGTCGTCAATTAACCCCAGCGCCAGCAAATGATCGTTCAGCGGCAGGCTGCCATGGATCGTCCACGAGGCGAAACCTTGGGCCAACTGCCGCTCGGTCAGCGCGCCAGAGCGCAGCAATAGCGCCGACATGGCGATATCTTGCTGCTCTTTGCTGAAATCTCCACCTTCGGTATGGGCGATCGTTTCGCCAATATTCGAGTCGCTAAGCGGGTCGTCAGAAGTAGACATACGCTCGTTTCGCAGGAAGAGCAGGGGGGCGGAATAATTCGACGAGATACCACAAGCTTACCTGCCAATTGAGTCCTGGTGGAGCTTTTCCGGCCGCGGCAGGCTCAAACTACGGGCACTTTGCTGCCGCCAGCGGCTTTCCTGCGAATTCGCCCCCCCGCGACCGCACGAGCAAGATGGGCCCCAGACACCCCCGAACGCCGAGAAGACAGGCAATCCAGAAAAGATAGGAATGCCGTGAAATTGCGGCCGAAAAATCGTCGCAAAATCTGCACTCACCAATTGCGCATAAAAAACCCAAGTCGTTATCCGACTTGGGTTTTAGCAAGAGGCGCCGCCCGGATTCGAACCGGGGATGACGGATTTGCAATCCGTTGCCTTAGCCACTTGGCCACGGCGCCGCGGTGTCATTCACGCAAACTTAGAGAAACTGCTTCTGCTGGTCAAGTGGCGGTAGCAGTTCCGATCGTAGCGATTGCTGGCAAGCGACAAGGATGAATATCGGCGTCATGATCGTTCAGCTTGATCTAAATGTTACGAAAGTTACGAGCGGACCGAATTCGCTGGACGCTCTAACGAGACCCGCGGCGAGAAGTTTGATCGCCCAGGGCCGCTTGGTTCGAAAATGGGAGATGCGTTAAACCGGCGTCTGGCCGGGCGAATGCATTTTTTCCAGTACCGCCTTAACAGGGGAGGGAACGCCATGGAGTGGCTGAACCCTTGGGGTTGCTCGCGACGTCGCGTGGTTGCTGAATTATCCGCCAAAATCGCTACCGCAGCGATTCCTGTGGTCCGACGCCGTCTGGATGACGAATGTCGTGATATGTCGGACGCCGAATTCCGAGGATTTGTTCGCGCTCGGGCCGCTGCGGCAATTCACGCCGAACTCGACAAGGTGCGGGGCGCCGAGCGTCACCTGGTGATTCGCCATCGCGAGCGTCTGTATGACGCGTCGTTGGCGCTGATGCTCGTCTCCGAACTGCTAAAGCCAACCGCCGATCAGCCGCGAGATTACATCCGTCTCGCCAATGCGGCGTAGCCAAACGACTTTTCTCCCTCTCCCAGCATGGAGCCCCCGACCTTGACCGACACTCAACTACCCGACATTTCGGGTACCTCGCTGCGACTTGCGCTCGACAACGTCCGTGTGCAGAAGTTTTTGGATGGGCTCACCCCGCACATTGACGAACTGGTCGCCGCGGTTAAAGACAAAAATTGGACCGAAGCGGGCCGCTTGAGCCACTTCATCTATCGCTGCAGCGAAGTCTACGGCTACCCCGAAATTGCCGAAATCGCGGGCTCGGTCTGCAACGCCGCCGCCGGCGGAGACAAGCAATTGGCGGGGCGTCACGTGCTGAAACTGCTGGGCGCCTACGCCCGCGCCGGCCGGAAAACAATGGTTTAACTGCCTGTTGCAAAATGCCATCGTGGCATTTTGCAACCTCGCCAGGCTCAGAGCATCGCTCTTCGCGGCTCGCAAAATAACGACTTACGTCGTTATTTTTGGATCGCATCCGTGCGATCACGCAGTCCGTCGAAAAAATCAACGGACTGTTAACGTAGGGTCCGCTGTGCGGACCAAATGCGTTCTCGATGGCAAATTCCCCGCCCAGGGTCCCCTGAGTCGGCCAAGCTCGCGATTGGTCCGCACAGCGGACCCTACGGCACGCCCTTCGGCCATTTCCACTTTTCTGGGGTTAATCTCCCAATCCACTCCCCAATCCCGCCATCGCTGGCGCTTGCCTGGGTTCTCTCGCCCCTAATTGTCGGGTTCTTTTTACTCGTCTAAAATTGGCGGTTTTGTCGCGGTTCTTGGTTTCACTATTGGAGACCAGCGTCGTCCGTTTTCCTCGCCCCTTTGCTGCTTGAGTTACCTAATGAGCGCTCCCAAGAATATGATCGTCGCCCAGAGCGGCGGCCCGAGTCCGGTGATCAACAACACCTTGCGCGGCATTGTCGAGATGGCCCGCGACATGGACAACATCGGAACGGTCTACGGCGCGCACCATGGCATCGAAGGGGTGCTGAAAGAAGAATTGATCAGTCTGTCGGATCAGCCGGCCGAAGAAATCTCGCTGCTCCGCTACACGCCGGCCGCCGGTTCGATCGGCACCTGCCGCTACAAGCTGAAGGATTGGCAGAACGAAGATTTCGATCGCGTGATCGAAGTTTTCAAGGCCCACAACATCGGCTACTTCGTCTACATCGGCGGCAACGACTCGATGGACACCGCCAACAAGATGGCGATCATGGCCCAAGAGCGCGGGCTCGATCTGATCGGCATCGGCGGCCCCAAGACGATCGACAATGACGTCGGCGACAGCGAATTCAAGTTGATCGACCATACGCCCGGCTATGCGTCGACCGCCAAGTACTGGATGCACATGGTTCAGTACGCCAACGAAGAAAACCAAGGGAGCAGCCCGGCTGACCCGGTTCTCGTCATGCAGGCGATGGGTCGCAAGATCGGTTACATTCCGGCCGCCGCTCGGTTGGCCGATCCGAACCGCGAAATGCCGCTGCAGATCTACCTGGCCGAGTCTCCCTGCTCGCTGGAAGAGCTGCACCAAAACGTCAACGAACAGCTGAAGAAAGATGGCCGCTGCATGGTCGTCATCAGCGAAGGCTTTAACGTGGGCGACATTGGCGAAGTGAAAGACGCGTTCGGGCACACCTCGTTCAGCTCGAGCCAAATCACCGTCGCTCAAACGGTCACCAACTTCCTGAACCAAAAGGGCCTGGCCGCCAAGGGCGCCGCTCGCTGCAACGTTTCGGGTACGGATCAACGTCACGCGATGGCCTACGCTTCGAGCGTCGACCTGGACGAAGCCTACCACGCCGGCCAACAAGCGGCGCTGCTGGCCTCGAATCGCGAGTCGGGCTTCATGTCGACCATCCTGCGTAACGAAGGGCCGGTCTACAGCGTCCGTTACGACAAAGCCCCGCTGTCGGAAGTCGCCAACAGCGAACGCACCTTCCCCAAAGAATGGATCACGCCGAACGGCTACGACGTCACCGACGACTTTATCGCTTACGCCAAGCCGCTGCTGGGCGAAGGGATGGTCTCGCTGCCGATGATCGATGGCCGTCAACGCATGACCCGCCTGCAGCCGATCTTCGCCGACCAAAAACTGCCGGCTTACGTGCCGCAAGCCGATCGCCAAAAGGCGCCGAAGTAACCGGCCGATCTTGGCGTTTACCCCAATCCACCACACACGAACTGAATCAATACGATGACCTATCAAATCGAACCGAGCAAAAAGTTCCTCGTCGGCATCGACTCTGACGGCTGCGTCTTCGACACGATGGAACTGAAGCACAAAGAATGCTTCATCCCCAACATCATCAACTACTACGAACTGCAAGGCGTCAGCAAGTACGCTCGCGAAGCGGCCGAGTTCGTTAATCTCTACAGTAAAAGCCGCGGCATCAACCGCTTTCCGGCTTTGATCGAAGCGATGGAGTGGCTGTCGAAGCGTCCCGAAGTGAAGTCGCGCGGCTACGAAATCAAGATCCCGCAGGCGGTCGTCAAATGGATGAAGGAAGAGACGAAGCTCGGCAACCCGGCGCTCGAAAAGAAGGTTGCCGAAACGGGTGACGAAGAACTGGCCCACGCCTTGAAGTGGTCGGTCGCCGTCAACGAAATGATAGCCGGCATGGTCCGCGGCGTTCCGCCGTTCCCGTATGTGCAAGAGTCGCTCGAAAAGCTGAAAGACAGCGCCGACATGCTGGTCGTTTCGGCCACGCCGAACGAAGCGCTCGAAGCCGAGTGGTCGGAACATGGCCTGACGCAGTACGTCACCGCCATCTGCGGCCAGGAAGCCGGCAACAAGAAAGAGACGCTGACCAACGCGACCAAGTACGCCGAGAACCACACCCTGATGATCGGCGACGCCCCCGGCGACTACGCCGCCGCCAAGGCCAACAACTGCCTCTTCTACCCGATCAACCCGGGCGATGAAGAAAACAGCTGGAAGCGATTCCGCGATGAAGGCGTCGACAAGTTCCTCAGCGGCGAATTCGCCGGCGACTACCAACAGGCGTTGCTCGACGAATTTGATCGCTACCTGCCGTCGCGTCCCAGCTGGCCGGTCGAAGACTAACTGCCTGTTGCAAAATGCCCTCGTGGCATTTTGCAACCTCGCCAGGCTCAGAGCATCGCTCTTCGCGGCTCGCATCCATGCGATCACGCAGTCCGTCGAGAAAATCAACGGACTGCTAAACCAACCCGTCAAGATTTTAAAATAGTATCCGCCTGTCCGCGCTATGGCGTCGGACCCGTCATCTTGCAAGAAAGTGAACAACCATGTCCGAAAAATGTGATTTCGGTTTGATCGGTTTGGCCGTCATGGGCGAAAACCTCGCCCTGAACGTCGAAAGCCGCGGCTACAGCGTCGCCGTCTACAATCGCACGACCGAGAAGACCGACGCGTTCATCGCTGGTCGCGCCGCCGGCAAGAAGTTCGTCGGGTGCCACACGTTGGAAGACCTGGTCAAGTCGCTCAAGACGCCCCGCAAGGTGATGATGCTCGTCAAAGCGGGCCCGGCCGTCGACGCGATCATCGAATCGCTGCTGCCGCTGATGGACAAAGGGGACATCATCATCGACGGCGGCAACACGCTCTACAGCGACACCGAACGCCGCACCAAGTATGTCGAAGAGAAGGGTCTGCTCTACTCCGGCACCGGCGTTTCGGGCGGTGAAGAAGGCGCCCTGAAGGGTCCGAGCTTGATGCCGGGCGGTAGCGAAGCGGCCTGGCCGGAACTGAAAGAGATCTTCCAGTCGATCGCCGCCAAGGTCGGTCCGAACGACGACATCCCGTGCTGCGAATGGGTTGGTCCCCGCGGCGCCGGCCACTACGTGAAGATGGTCCACAACGGCATCGAGTACGGCGACATGCAGATGATCTGCGAAGCCTACTTCCTGCTGAAGCATGGCATCGGCCTGACCAACGAAGAGCTGTACGACGTCTTCGCCGAGTGGAACAAGGGCGAGCTGCAAAGCTACCTGATCGAGATCACCCGCGACATCTTCAGCGTCAAAGACGAAAAGACCGGCGACTTCCTGGTCGACAAGGTCCTGGATCGCGCCGGCGCCAAGGGTACCGGCAAGTGGATGAGCCAACTGGCGCTCGACCTGGGCGTTCCCAGCACGCTGGTGACGACCGCGGTTTACGCTCGTTCGCTCTCGGCCGTTAAGGAAGCCCGCGTTCGCGCCAGCAAAGTGCTGTCGGGTCCGACCGAAACCTACAGCGGCGACAAGCAAGAGTTCATCAACCATGTTCGTGACGCCCTGTACGCGTCGAAGATCATGAGCTACGCCCAAGGCTTCGTCCAACTGCAAGCGGCTGCGGCCGAGCATGACTGGCCGCTCAACTACGGCGACTGCGCCCTGCTGTGGCGCGGCGGCTGCATCATTCGGGCTCAGTTCCTGGATCGCATCAAAGAAGCGTTCGACGCCGACGCGAACCTGGAGAACCTGCTGCTGGCTCCGTACTTCACCGACGCCGTCAAGAAGGCGGAAGCGGGCTGGCGAAACGTCGTCGCCACCGCGGCGACGCTTGGCATCCCGGCTCCGGCGTTCGCGGGCGCCTTGGCCTACTACGACGGTTACCGTCGCGCCAACCTGCCGGCCAACCTGCTGCAGGCCCAGCGCGACTACTTTGGCGCCCACACGTTCCAGCGAACCGACGAGGAAGGGACCTTCCACGCCGAATGGCTGAAACTGCGGAAAGAGCCGGAAGCCTAATCGGCGCCGCTGGTTACCAACCGCGTGAGTTAGCATCAACGGACGAGAAAGTAGGGCGAAATGTCGGATAGTTATTTGCGGGGCTTGTTCGGTCTCGAAGGTCGAACAGCCATCGTTATCGGCGCCACGGGCGTTTTGGGCGGGGCCATCGCCGAAGGGCTGGCCCAAGCCGGAGCCAAGGTCGTCGTATCTGGCATGAACCCCGAGCGGGGCGATGCGCAAGCGACCCGCATTGCCGAACTTGGCGGCGAAGCGATTTTTCACCCAGTCGACGCCGTCAGCAAGGCGTCGCTGGAAGAGTTGAAAGCCGTAACGCTCGAAAAATTCGGTTCGATCGACATGCTGGTCAACTGTGCCGGCGTCAACTCGTCCGTTCCGTACGAAGAAATCACCGAAGAAGATTGGGACCGCGTCCTGGCGACCAATCTGACCGGAACCCACTTAGCCTGCCAGCTGTTTGCTCCCTTCATGGCCAAACAGCCTGGCGGTGGGTCGATTTTGAATATCGGCAGCGTGACCGCCCACTTGCCGCTGTCGCGGGTCTACGCCTATTCGGCCTCCAAAGCGGCGGTCGTCAATCTGTCGCAGAACGTCGCGCGTGAGTACGCCACGCAAAAGGTTCGCGTCAACGTCCTTTGCCCCGGCTTCTTCCCAGCCGAGCAAAACCGAAAAATCTTGGATCAAGATCGCGTCGCCAACATCATGGCGCAAACCCCGATGAAGCGTTTCGGTGAGCCGGAAGAGCTAGTAGGGGCGGCGATCACTCTCTTATCTCCCACCGCGGGCAGTTTCATTACCGGCGCGACAATCTACGTCGATGGCGGCTTTACGGCGATGCGGTTCTAGATTTCACGTGATGCGTCGCTCGGCCACTGCCGGGTTTCGCATCTTGCTCAAGAAAACCTAGAATAACCAGATCGCACTGCGCGCGTCCTGTCCGAACACTCCACGAAAGCAACCATGTCGCACACAATCGTGATTTTCGGCGCTTCCGGCGATCTGACGAGCCGCAAGCTTATACCCGCTCTGTATCTGCTTCACAAAAAAGGTCGTTTGCCCGAGTCGACTCGCGTGGTCGGCGTCTCCCGGACCACGTTTACGTCCGACGCCTGGCGGGCGGACCTCGAAGAAACGACCAGGAAATTCACCGGCGACTCGTTCGACGCCGCCGCGTGGACCGAGTTTGCGGCCCAGGTTTATTACCAGCCAGGCGACCTGCAAGACTCGGGCGATATGGAAACCCTGGCCGGTTTCTTGAACGAACTGGAAGGGGGCGAGGCGAGCCGTATCTACTATCTCTCCACGATGCCGAAGCTCTATCCGATCGCCGTCGAAATGATTGGCGCCGCCGGCATGGCCGATCAATCGCAAGGCCCACGTCGCGTGGTGATCGAAAAGCCGTTCGGCACCGACCTGACGACCGCCCAGCAGTTGAACTCTCGCGTTCATAAGGTTTTCGCGGAAGATCACGTCTATCGCATTGACCATTACCTGGGCAAAGAGACGGTCCAAAACCTGTTGGTGCTGCGGTTCGGCAACTCGATTTTTGAGCCGCTCTGGAATCGCAATTACATCGATCACGTGCAGATCACCGTGGCCGAAGAAGTGGTCGTCGGTCGCCGCGGCGGCTATTACGACACTTCCGGCGTCATGCGAGATATGGTGCAAAACCACTTGCTGCAATTGATGATGATCACCGCGATGGAATCGCCGGTCCGCTTTGACGCGTCGATGGTTCGCGGCGAGAAAGTCAAAGTGCTGCAGGCGATTCGCCCGATGACCGGCGCCGACTTCGCCCAAAACACGCTGCGCGGCCAATACGACGGTTACCTTAACGAAGAAGGGGTTCCGTCCAATAGCCAAACGCCCACCTTCACGGCGCTAAAGCTGTGGGTCGACAATTGGCGATGGCAGGGCGTTCCGTTTTATCTACGAAGCGGCAAAGCGATGTCCTGCCGCACCACGCAGATCGTCATTCAGTACAAAGAGCCGCCGCTGACGCTGTTTGAGCATTGCGAGTCGCTGGAAGGAAACCGCCTGGTGATTCAAATCCAGCCGGCCGAAGGACTGCAGGTCCATATTCAAAGCAAGGTTCCCGACGCCGGGATGCGGACCCGCACGACCGACCTCGATTTCCGGTTCCGCCGACAGTTCGCCGGCGACCTGCCGGACGCCTACCAACGACTGTTGTTGGACGCGATTCAAGGCGACGCCAGTCTCTTCGCCCGCAGTGACGAAGTGGAACTCGCATGGGGCATCGTTGATCCGATCCTGGCAGCTTGGAACAGCCCAGCCGCATCGCCTTTGATGAAATACGAGCCCGGCGGTTGGGGACCGGAAGAGTCGACCAAGTGGATGTACAAACAAGGGCGGCAATGGTTTGACGTTTGCCCGGTCCTCCACTAGCGGGGATCACCGAAAAAAGATCCACCTTTTTTCCTGCCATTTTTTTCTTATCATCTATCTACAGTTTGAGCGCAATTTTGGTCGGCCCAGTTCGGCTCACAGTCGAGTAGATAGGAGGTAGAGCATCTAGACATCGGTGCAAGATAATGCGCATCGACCGCACCATTTTGCACACAAGTCGAAAGTGCTCTGCTTTTTCCTTGAAAAACACGTAGTTTGTGAAGATTACGCGGAAACCCGCTGTAGCAACAAACGCTGGATGTCGTAATGATTTGAAAGGTGGGAAGAGGGCAAGCATTCCCCCCTGTGGAATCTCAGCCAAATCGCCAAGCCCCAAATAACCAATTTTTTATCGCTTTTAGGCTTTCACACCCGCTGCCGACAGCCAGCTAAACCCCAATGAAGCTACTTGGCGCCGGATGTGCTAGAAATTTGTCGTAAAACCGGATGGTTTTCCGAAAAGATGCTAGTGCAGCCCCGTCAGTAACACCGATGGCGGGTACAATAAGTCTAAAATCGATAAGTCGAGCGTTGCATCTGGAGTGTTGAATGACCATTCGATTGTTAGTTGCCGACGATCACGAAGTCGTCCGCTGCGGTTTAAAGAGCCTGGTTTCGGGCACCGACATTGAAGTTGCGGGAGAAGCCCGAACCGGCGAAGAAACGGTGCGGATGGTTACCTCCGTTAATCCCGACGTCGTTCTGCTTGATATCCGCATGCCCGAAGGGGATGGCCTGACCACCCTGGGACGAATCAAGCTGGAACGGCCCGACCTGCCGATCCTGATCTTGTCGACCTACGACAACCCCACCTACGTCGCCCGGGCCGTTGCCCTTGGCGCCAATGGGTACGTCTTGAAAGGGGATCCCCGCGACCGTCTGGTCGATGCGATCCACACCGCCGCCAATGGCGAAAGCGCCTGGACGCGAGATGAGCTGCGTCGCGTGACCGGCGCCCTGGCCACCCCGCGTTTGAACGCCGACGTCGAAGTGCCGCTAACCCAACGGGAAAGCGAAGTGTTGCGTCAACTCGCCCTGGGGCTGACGAACAAAGAGATCGCTCAAGCGCTGCACATCAGCTACGAGACGGTCAAAGAACACGTCCAACACATTCTGCGCAAAGTCGGCGTCTCCGATCGTACGCAAGCGGCAGTGTGGGCGGTTCGCAAAGGTTTGGTCTAGCAGTCCGTTGATTTTCTCGACGGACTGCGTGATCGCAGGGATGCGATCCCAAAATAGCGACGTAAGTCGTTATTTTGGGAGCCGCGAAGAGCTATCAGAAAAACGCTCTAGCATCCGGTTGAT
Organism: Blastopirellula retiformator; assembly: GCF_007859755.1. NCBI lineage: Bacteria > Pseudomonadati > Planctomycetota > Planctomycetia > Pirellulales > Pirellulaceae > Blastopirellula > Blastopirellula retiformator. The sequence goes on from NZ_SJPF01000004.1 coordinate 31,833, forward strand.
GTTTTCAACCGGGGAATAGCAGCCCGTTGATTTGCGACGGGCTGCTGTAGTGCATCCATGCGTTCCGCAACTAACGACGTAGGACGTTCGTTTGCAAACCGCGAGAGACTTCGCCAGCAGCTTGGCGATGTGGAAAAACGTCATCCGGGCGTTTTTCCTGAGATGCAACAGTCTAAAAGCCTCTTAGCTTGGTTGCGGCGGAGCCTGTCTCGCGCCATATTCTACGGTTCTTCAAATCGGCGGAATGAATCCGCTCACGTCGAACCTAGGAGCAACCGCATGGCCAAACCTACCGATATCCGTATTCGCGACGTCCGCATCTCGGCGGAGCACATCAACTACCGCACCCCGATCAAGTTTGGGGGACGCGTGGTGACCGACGTGACGCTTCTGAACGTCAAGCTCGATGTCGAAACGGCCGATGGTCGCCGCGGCACGGGGTTTGGCTCGATGCCGATGGGCAACGTCTGGGCGTGGCCAACTTCGCTTACCTCGGGGGATGCGACTCTGCAGGCGATGATCGACATCGGTACCGCCATCGCCGAGTCAGGGCCAAAGCTCGACCAAAGCGGCCATCCGCTAGAACTGACCGCCGCCGCGCATACGCAGTATGGCGACATCGCCGCCAAGATCGCCCAGGACGCCGGCATTACCGAAGCGGTCCCCAAATTGGCGGCGTTGGTCGCGGCCAGCCCGACCGAAGCGGCGATCCATGACGCCTACGGCAAAGCGCTGGGGCAGAACAGCTACAACGTACTCGGCGCCGAGTACGCCAACACCGACATCGCGACCTATCTCTCCAGCGAGTTCGCCGGCGAATATCTCGATCAATACACGTCGCGCACGCCCCAGGCCAAGATGCCGCTCTATCATCTGATCGGCGCGCTCGATCCGCTCGATCAGGACGAGCTCGAAAACCCGGTCGGCGACGGCCTGCCCGAGACGCTGGGGGACTGGATCCTGGCCGACGGTTTGACCCACCTGAAGATCAAGCTCAACGGCGACAATCTCGATTGGGACGCGGCCCGCGTCGCCAAGATCGACGCGGTCGCCACCACCGCCCAAACGCAGCGTGGCGTCACGACCTGGCAGTATTCGCTCGACTTCAACGAGCGCTGCCCCAATGTGCAGTACATTCTCGACTTCCTCGCCAAGCTGAACGAGTCGAGCCCGACGGCGCTTGATCGGGTGCAGTACATCGAACAACCGACTAGTCGCGACCTGCGAGCCAATCCCGAAAACCGCATGCACGCCGCCGCCAAGATCAAGCCGGTGGTGATCGACGAGTCGCTGATCGATTACGAGTCGCTGTTGCTGGCTCGCGAACAAGGTTATAGCGGCGTCGCCCTGAAGGCCTGTAAGGGACAAAGCGAAGCGCTGCTGATGGGCGCCGCGGCGCAGAAGTTTGGGATGTTTCTCTGCGTGCAAGATCTGACCTGCCCCGGCTACTCATTCCTCCACTCGGCCAGCCTGGCGGCCCGCTTGCCGACGATCGCCGCGATCGAAGGGAACGGCCGCCAATACTGCCCGGCCGGCAATGTCGAATGGGCGAAGCGATTCCCCAGCATGTTCCACATCACCGATGGAACGGTCGGCACGGCGGCGCTTAACGGACCGGGGCTCGGCTTTTAAATCGGCCCAAGACGGAAGCGCGAATCGCCACAAGTAGCCCAACGCGCGAGCGAGGGAAATGCTTCCGACCAAATGATTAATGTCGAAACCGGAATGACGAATCAGTGTGGTGCATTCGTCATTCCCAATCGCCGCGCTCCCCTTGTTAGCGGCGCGGTGACTTTCCTGTTGCGGAGCTACCGACGTTTTCGCTTGGCCGCCGAGTAACGACTCCATGCTCGCCTGTTGCGATTCGGTATCAAAGTCAATCTCAATCGCGACCAGGCGATCTCGTTCCAAGGCCCGATCAACGCCAGCGCGAGGCTGGTCATTTCGAGCAGCGCGACCGGAATCGCAATCGCAAAGTAAAGCCATTTACCGCGGGTGTACGAAGCAGCCAAGTCTTCTCTCTTGCTGTCAGAATTGAATCGATTGCCAAGTCTGCGTACGTTGCTCGGCGACGTCGGCAGCCTACTCTGAGAAAATTCAGCCGCTCCGACCTGCAAACTTGGGCACTAGGCGACGGGCTCGGAAGGCGCCCTGGGAGCTACACGCCTTCCCCTTTGGTCTCACAGGCAAAACGGAACGTCTTGCCTTCGATCCGTCCTTCGACGGTAATCGGGTATTCGAAGCCGAGCTTCTTCATGAAGTCGAGCAGTTGCCAGCAATCGGCCGAGCCAAACTCGTCGTCGGCGTAGGCGCGGCGGACTTCGTCGTAGTCGGGGTCTTCCCAGCGGATCAAGTACTGTTCGATTTCTCCAGAGGCGAGCCCAGGGACTGCCTGCGCGACTTGCTGGGGATCGCCGGCCCAGTATTTGATCTCTTCTTCGCTCAGATTGTCGTCCCAATAGTCGGGGATCGGATTGAAGGCGTCGATCGGCTGTCCCTTGCGGAACAGCAGGTACATCCACAGATCTTCATCGTGGATGTGAAACGAAAATACCGGGGCGGCCAGCTTCCGCGACAGGTACTGACTGGCGGCGTCCCAATCGAAGAAGTCGCTCGGGTAGAGGACCGACGTCCGATCTCCGTCGCCCGCCAGCACCAGACAGTCTTCGTCGACGATCGTGCGGGTCGCCTCGGCAAAGTCCCCCTCTTTTTCATCGGCGAAGGCGGACAGCGCCGCTTCTACGGCGGCGACGTCTTTACCGATGACGCCGGACATCGAGAGAAATAATCCCATGGTGCAATTCTTCGGTTTCTGCGTGCGACTAGTCCCAGGTGCGTTCCGCCGCTCCTAACTTACTACCGTCGCGACGACATTTCCAGCGCTTGCATAAGGAGAAATCTCGCCGCGCGAACCTTTGGACTTTCTCTGGTGACCTACCGGCAACAAGATAGTGTAACACAAACACAAAGAAAGCGCGAGAAATGACAAGTCGCAGCACTCGCCGGTCGATCGCCGGCGAAACGGTCGAGATTCTCGACCGCGGAACTTACGTATCGAACGGCGAACAAGTCTCCATCGAACCCCAATTAACCGAGTCTCTCGCCGGCACAAGACTCTACACACCCGAGCAGGCCGAATCGCTCGCCGCCAAGCTTGCCGCGCCCGATTCGCCGCACAACACGCAACTGCGGGTCGACAACTGCACCACCTTCGCCGCGGTCCGCCGGCAGATTGCCGAAGGGTTCCGCGATCCGGTCTGCCTGAACTTTGCCTCGGCGAAAAACCAGGGCGGCGGATTCCTGGGCGGAAGTCAGGCTCAAGAAGAATCCCTGGCCCGGGCTTCCGGTCTATACGCCAGCTTGCAGAAGGCGCCAACCTACTACGAAGTGAATCGCGCCGGCGGCAGTTGCTTGTACACGCATCACTTGATCTACTCGCCGCGGGCGCCGGTCTTTCGGGATGACGACGACCAACTGCTGCCGCAGCCGTACGCGACGTCAATCATCACCTCGCCGGCGGTCAATGCCGGAGCGGTTCGCCAGAACGAGCCGCAAAACGTCACCCAGATCGAGCCGGTAATGCGCGAGCGACTAGCCCATGTCTTGGCGGTCGCCCTTGCACATGGGCACGATGCGATCGTCCTGGGAGCGTGGGGATGCGGCGTCTTCCGCAACGATCCGGGCGAGGTCGCCCGCTGGATGCACGAAGCGCTGACGCAAGACCCGCGGTTTGTCGGGGCGTTTGCCAAGGTTGACTTCGCGGTGCTTGATTTCACGTCAGAGAAGAAGACGTATGAGGCGTTTCGCCAGCAGTTCGCCTAGCGCCGGCTGGATGTGCGACTGCTCCATCCCTTGCATCGGGTTCAAGTCATGGTCGTAGTGGGGCGCCCAGCGATCATCGCCTTGGCGAACTTGGGAGAGATCGTCGTTCATGCAAACGGCTCTGGCGAGAAATGACGGGGGAAGTTGGCGAGACAAATTGTTATGGCAGTTGGTTCGCTCGTTCGCTATCGTAATACCGCGAAGTCTTGAAAACTCGATCCGCCGCCCGCCATGAATGCCCCACGACAAGACATGATCTCGAAAATTCAACAAGTCTTGCGCTGGATCGCGTGCCTGATCGCACCGATTTTCCTGCTGTTGGTCGCAGTGATCGTCTTGATCTGGCAGTTTACGGAAATCACATCGCGGCAAGAGGTCCTGTCGCTCACCTCGTTTCTGGTCATCCTGACGTTCAGCGCGTCATCGTTCAACTGGAGCCGCGCTACGCATAACTTCGCTTCGGAAGTGACGCGAAAGCGAATCTACCAAGCCGGCGTCGATCTGTTTCTCGCCGCGCTGTTGGCGCTGATCGCCAGTTGCTTCGCCTGGCTGCAATCGAGTCCTCCACGATTTTTTCGCCTTTCGATCATTTCAGACAATCAGCAGTTTCTCTTTCTCCTGCTGTTCTGGATCCACTGGACGTTCCTCTTGCTGGCGCTGCTGATAACCTGTGTGTCGCTCACGTCGCTCGTCCTATCGATCCATCGCGCCAAGGATCAGGCGTAGTCGCCTATCCTTGGGTACCCCGACCAGACTGCTTCCTACTGGTCGGATTGCGCAACTATCAGGTCAGTTCTAGCGACCTGCCCAGGCCGCCCGATCGATGCATCAAGCTGGATTTGAACTTTCTGAAACCTCGCCTGTTGACACATTCCCTTATGGGAATATAAATAAAGCCATGCCACGAGCCGCCACCACCACCGACGTCTTCAACGCCATTGCCGAACCGCGGCGACGACAGATTATCGACCTGTTGGCTGGGGCCAGCCGTCCGCAAGCGGTTGGCGATCTGGTCGAGGCGCTGCAGTTGCCGCAGCCGGCGGTGTCGAAACACCTGGCCGTGCTCCGCAAGGTCGGCGTCGTTTCCGTTCGCAAGCAAGGGAAACAGCGTCTGTACGAACTGAACGCGGTGGAGTTACGACCGGTGCATGACTGGGTGAAAACGTACGAACGATTCTGGAGCAATCAGCTCGATCGAATCAAACAACGCGCCGAGAAACTGGCGGCCGAGCGCGCCGCCCAGCCGAAATCGAAAAAACCGAAGGAGATCTAAGCGATGGTCGCCGTCAACGATACCGAAGCGGTCCGCGTACTTCACATCTATCAGGAAATCGAAATCAACGCCCCGATCGCCATCGCCTGGGAGGCGATCTTGGCCGAGATGGGCCCAGAGGGGGTCATGCCCAACGACAAGACGCAGCCGTTTCCCATGGTGCTGGAAGCCTGGCCTGGCGGACGCTGGTTCCGCGATCTGGGCGATAACGCCGGGCACTTCTGGGGTCACGTGCAGGTAATCAAACCGCCGAAGCTGCTCGAGATCTGCGGCCCCCTCTTTATGTCCTACGCCGCCACCAATCACGTGCAATATCGACTGATCGAAACAGGCGACATGACGACGCTGCAGCTAACGCATCGTGGCCTGGGGCAGATCACGCAAGACGTTTTCGACGGCGCAAACGCTGGCTGGGACTTTCGAAATCAGCGGACTAAAGAATTCGCAGAAAAACTGGCCGCCCGAGCCAACTGATGCTCTATTCAACGTCATCGCGAGCCCTCGACAAATGTCGGATGTCGCTTTGGTTATCCATTCTCGTGGAGACACGTTCTTATGATCCTCAAAATTGTTCTCGGCATCGTCCTACTGCTGGTCTTGGCGGTCGTCGTCATTCTGATCGCGGCGATGACCCGTCCCAATCAGTTTTCGTACGCGCGTTCGATGAAGATGGCCGCTCCGCCGGAGGTAGTCTTCCCGCACGTCAACAACCTGCAAAAGTGGGAAGCCTGGTCTCCCTGGGAAAAGCTCGACCCCAACATGAAAAAGACCTACGGCGATACGGTCGAAGGGGAGGGCGCCTACTATGCCTGGAACGGTGATGGAAACGTAGGCGCAGGAGCGATCACCATCGCCGAGTCGCAGCCGTACGAGAAAATCAAAATGGACCTCAAGATCCTTCGCCCGTTCGCGTGTGAGAATGACGTCTTCTTCACCTTCGCTTCCGACGGCGATCAGACCAACGTCACTTGGCGGATGGATGGCAAGAACAACTTCATGGCCAAGGTAACGAGCCTGTTCATGAACTTCGAAGAGATGTGCGGCAACCAATTTACCGAAGGGCTGGAAAGCCTGAAGCAGATCACCGAGGAGGAAGTGAAGCAAGCTTCGCCTGGCGAGGCCGGGTCGACCTCGTAACATTCAATGTTCACACTTCGTTGGAATCCAACTTGGGATAATCGAGCATGTTTAACTTTAACTGCCTGTTGAAAAATGCCCTCGTGGCATTTTCCAACCTCGCCAGGCTCAGAGCATAGCTCTTCGCGGCTCGCAAAATAACGACTTACGTCGCTATTTTGGGATACCATCCCTGCGATCCAGCAGCCCGATGAGAAAATCAACGGACTGTTAAAGTAACCCCAGAGCATGAGTGGCTGCAGCGGTTGGTTGGCGACTGGACGTTTGAAGCGACGGTGGAAGACGAACCCGATCAAATGACGCATAAGAGCACCGGCAAAGAATCGATTCGGATGCTGGGCGCCAACTGGATGATTGGCGAAGGCCAGGGGGAAATGCCGTGCCCCGAGGGAGAGAAGCCGCAGACCGGCTACACCTGCATCACGCTTGGCTACTCGCCCGAAAAACAGGCGATGCTCGGCACGTGGATCGGCTCGATGATGAACCACATGTGGGTTTACGAAGGATCGCTTGATCTCGACCAGGGGATCCTGGTGCTCAACGCGATCGGCCCCAAATTCGACGGTACCGGAACGGCCAACTATCGCGAGACGATTCACTTGATCAACGACAACCAGCGGACCTTCACCTCGGCCGTTCAGACCGACGACGGCGAGTGGAGCACCTTCATGAAGGCGGTCTACAAGCGGGCGTAAGCCGCCATCCGGCGTAGGTTGGGTTTGTAGCGCAGCGCTGGCCCAACCTACAACCTTTGAAGGGCATAATTTGTTCTCGAAGCGTGAAAGTAGCGACGCCAGCGTGTACGATAATCGCAGATCGACACGCCTCTGAATTTTGCCGAGCCCCTTCGTGGAATTTCGCTTTCTTTCCCCCGATCAGTCGACGCGACTGCGTAACCTGCCGGACGACCTATTGGGCGGCTCGCTCGATTTGGAGCAGCTCGAAAGGTTTTTGGCCGACTCGCGCAACCAGTTATGCGTTTGTTTTGTTGAAGGAATCGCCATCGGTTACGCCGCCGGCGTGCACCTGACGCATCTGGATCGTCCCGATGAGTTGTTCCTGGCGGGAATCGAAGTGACGTCCGCTTGGCGGGATGCCGGCGTGGCGGAGGAACTGTTGCTGCGGATGCGAATCAAAGCGAGCGAATTGGACTGCGTTTCGGTCTCGGCGGTTGCCGACCGAAAGGACGCGGCGTCGATCGTCTTATTCAGTAGCGTACCGGACGTCCGCGCGTATGACCTGGTCGAGTTTTCGTTTCCCCTCACCGATCTGGCCGAACCGCCGCTGCCAACAGCCCCCAATCGCCCGCCAGAGATTCATCCCCTTCCGCATCCGGCGCCGGTCAAAGCGCTCAACTTCTTACTTCAGCTGCACCGCGGCGAAAAGTCAGGCCAACCGCCGGGCGAAAAACTGGCGCAGCAGATCGCGGCCGAGTTTCTGCCGGAAGACGAAATGGAGGTAACGCTCTCGAACTGGCGCGATCTCGGATGGAGCTGGACCTTTACGATCGGCGAGCGGACCTACGAAGGGGTCGTGGCGATCTTGGCCGATCCAAGCCAGGCGCTGCTGCAGATTGGCCCGCTAGAGCGAATGACCTTCTTCGGCATCCAGTCGAAGTTGTCGCCGGAAGATATGGCGCCGATCCAAGAGCGGACCGAAGCGGCGATTGAAAAACTGCCGGAACTCGCCCGCTTTCAGTTTTCAACCGAGGGCTTTCCCGATGCGGAAGTGGCGCCCAGCCAGAAGGCGCTCGAGCGGGCGATGAAGAAGTGGGAGGAATCGCAAGAGACCGGGCTACAGCGGCCTGTCGATGCCGAGCTGACTCTGTTGCAACGTTTCTTCCTGGCGCCCCTGCGGTCCAAACGGAAAGGAGAAGCCGAGCCGATTCGAAAGATCGATCTCCGCTACCTGGGGATCATGCTTGGCATCACGGCGATCGGCAAGATCTACCTCGACTATCACTTTCCCTGGTTCGAGCAGTTGTGGATTGCTCCCGCCGTCGCGCTGGTTATCGGCGCCCTCTTCGCAGGAGCCCGCAAACGGCCCGCCTGGATCGGCGTCAGTTTCCTGGTGACCGGCACGATCTATGTAGCGCTGCTGTTCTTCCGCGCCCTCATCCGACCTTTTTAAGATAAGGGTTAGCCGCGATAGCTCCGCTATCGCGGCGGCGCAGCTGCAGGAAGCGTCAGTCCGCGTTTCGATTCTCGTCGGCTGCTTCAATCCCGTTCGACATCGAATCTCGCTTGGGTCTTCTTACCGTAAATTGATGCTTCCTGCCGACTTCGTCGTCCCCGATGGCGAGAGCTATGGCGGCTAACCAAGAACGAGAAAGGGCCGAGCTGGTTTGCTCGGCCCTTTCGCTTGAATCGAGTTGTTCTAAGCCGTCGCTTAGAACTGGACCCCTTCGGTCACGTAGATCGGCCGGGCGCCGGTGTAATAACGCAGTTGCGTTTCCGGGCTGTACGAAATGTTGGTCCGCAGGTTCGAGTAGTTGCGGAACAGCGGGGTCGAATTGGTTTCGGGACGAGCCTTCGAGACGCCGTACCATTCGCGCGATTCGATCCGCGAGATCCGTTGCCAGGCTTGGAACTGGGCGCGTTGCAGACGCAGGACCGACGGCGTTTGAGCCCGACGGTTTTCCATCAGGTAGAACCACATATCGGGCGTCGACGACGACAGCGCCGGGGCTTGTTCCAGCGGCTGGGCCGGCATGTCGCTCGGGCTGCTGGTTCCGCGGATCGTCAAGTCTTGAGCCATCGCGGCCGAGGCGACCAGCAACGTCGTCAGCGCCGTGGCGACGCAAATCATCTTCTTCATTATTCGACTCCAGGCAATGTTCGTTCGCTGGCGGTTTTCAGCCAAGGGTGGTAGCCCAGACGCGACTCGTCCGTGCACAACATTCAATTCGGCGTTTTCGACCGGCAGATTCGAATAATTTGGACGAACCGTTAGAGTCGACCAAGACGGCGGCGGTAAAGTCGACGTGCTTTGCCAAGCCGCCGTTTCGCTAGCGGTAAATGCCGCCAATCGAAGGGGAGAAGAAGCGCGAAAGCGGCAGCGTCACACGTCAGACCTTCCCCCACGTGCGGCACTGCTGGCTTGTCCAGCAGTGCCGGGCCTCCAAGTTCTTTGAAGAAAGAATTGCCATGAGATTCAACGGTGGCATTTCTTGCTGAATCGTTTCGTGGTTCCCACTGCTGGACAAGCCAGCGGTGGGAACCGGCAAAGAGTTGCTGGTCTTGACTCAGCCCTCAGAATTGCCAATTACCCCCGTTTGGGTCTGGGCGTCTTGGCGCCTCCGCGGCGGCGTTTGCCGCGTCCTTTGTTGGCTTCCTTGTTGTCGACCTCGCTCACCTTTTTGCCGACGGCGTCTTGCATCTTGGTGATGCGATCGCGAATTGCGGCTGCCCGCTCGAACTCGAGGTTCTCGGCCGCCGCTAGCATCTCGGCCTGCAGTTCGGCGATGTATTCCTGGGTGATGTACTCGGCGTCATCCTCTTTGCCGACCGCCGCATTGGCCGCGCGGTGCGCTTCCGCTTCCGACTCGATCCCTTTTCGGATGTTCTTTTTGACCGTCTCAGGCGTGATGCCATGCTTCTCGTTGTACTCTTGCTGGATCTTGCGACGACGTTCGGTCTCGTCGATGGCGGCCTGCATCGAGTCGGTCATCTTGTCCGCGTACAGAATCACCTTCGCGTTGACGTTACGAGCCGCACGACCAATCGTCTGGATCAAGGAAGTTTCGCTCCGCAGGAAGCCTTCCTTGTCGGCGTCGAGAATCCCCACCAGCGAAACTTCCGGCAAGTCGAGACCTTCCCGCAACAGGTTGATCCCGACCAGACAGTCGAACTTGCCTTCCCGCAGATCGCGAAGCAACTCGACCCGCTCAAACGCGTCGAGCTCGCTATGCAGCCATTTGCAGGCGATTCCTTGTTCGCACAGGTAGTTGGCCAGATCTTCGGCCAGGCGTTTGGTCAGCGTGGTCACCAGCACCCGCTCTTTGATCGCAACCCGTTCGCGGACTTGCTCTAGCAGATGGGGCACCTGACCGCGGGCTGGTTGCAGTTCGACGACCGGATCAAGCAGCCCGGTCGGACGAATGATCTGCTCGACCACTTCCCCTTCAGTCTTTTCCAGTTCGTAGTCGCCGGGCGTGGCCGAAACGAAGACCGTCTGGTTGAGGATGTTTTCCCACTCTTCAAATTTGAAGGGGCGATTGTCGAGCGCGCTCGGCAGGCGGAAACCATGCTCGACCAAGTTCATCTTGCGGCTGCGGTCGCCGTGATACATCGCCCTAATCTGCGAGACGGTAACATGCGACTCGTCGACAAACAGCAAAAAGTCTTTCGGAAAAAAGTCGTACAACGTACTCGGGGCCGAGCCGGGGGGCCGACCTGAAAGGGGGCGGCTGTAGTTCTCGACGCCGGGACAAAAACCGACTTCCTGCAGCATCTCGATATCAAAGCGGGTGCGTGCGTTCAGTCGCTGCGCCTCGAGCAGCTTGCCAGCCGACTCCAGCTCTTGCAGCCGGGCCGCCAGTTCGTGCTTAATCTCGACCACCGCTTTGCCGATTCGCTCTTCCGGCAACACAAAGTGCTTGGCGGGATAAATATAGAGCTGATCTTGCGGAGCGATCACTTCGCCGGTCAGCGGGTTGATGATCGAGAGCTGCTCGACCTCGTCTCCCCACAGTTCGATCCGGTAGGCGAATTCTTCGTAGGAAGGCCAGATCTCGATGCAATCGCCGCGGACGCGGAACTTCGAGCGCTCAAACGCCACATCGTTCCGTTCGTAGAGGATGCCGACCAGTTTCCCTAAAACTTCATCACGGTCGATCATCTGCCCCTTCGCGACGCTGACCATCATCGCTTTGTAGTCCGACGGCGAACCGAGACCATAGATGCTCGACACGCTGGCGATGATGATCACATCGCGGCGACTAACCAGGGCGCTGGTCGATGCGAGCCGCAGCCGATCGATTTCGTCGTTGATCGACGCATCTTTCTCAATATAGATGTCGCGCTGCGGGATGTACGCTTCGGGCTGATAGTAGTCGTAGTAGCTGACGAAGTAGTGGACCGCGTTATTGGGGAAGAATTCTTTGAATTCTCCATAAAGCTGCGCCGCCAGCGTTTTATTGTGCGAAATGACCAGCGTCGGCCGCTGCAATTGCTGAATTACATTGGCGATCGTGAATGTTTTGCCGGAACCGGTCACGCCCAGCAGAGTCTGGTGTTTGCGACCGTCGCGAAGTCCGCCAACAAGCTGCTCGATAGCGGCGGGCTGATCCCCAGCAGGCGCGAAAGGGGCTTGAAGCTCGAACTGCATTACCAATCTCGTACATCACAGAAGAAAGCGGCGCTATCGGTCACGGGATAGCGCCGGGCGAATCTTTTCATTATCGCCGTATCGGCGGTAAATGACATCCCCACACCATTTCCGGCGGCGTCTCGTCTTCACCTGCACCGGCCTGTTGCCGTAGAATCTTCTCCCGTAGGAGACGAAAATGCTGAAACGAATGACGGAAAAGACCCCATTTCTGGCAGTGGCGATTGTTGCGGCGATCCTGCTGGCGCCCTCGCTTGCGCTTTCTCAAGACGCCGCCGCCCCCCCGGCGCAAAATGGGTCGATCACGTCCAAAGACGTCGAAGCCCGCAAAAAAGCGGTCATCGAGTTCGACGGAATTGAAGACGCGGAAAAAGAAAAGCTGGCAGGACAGTTTGACGCCGCCGCCCAAAGCTTGAAGTCGGCCCAAAAATGGCAAGACAAAAAAGCGGAATGGCAGGCGATGATCGACCAGCCCGACCAGCAGACCGAGAAGCTGAAAAGCCAGCTCGAAACGGCCGAGCAATCGATCCGGTCATCGGTCGACGATCTCTCGAAACTGCCGGCCGTGGAGGCGGAAGTTGAGCGGCTGCAAGCCACCCAGACAAAGCTACAGAACGACCTGCTGGCCGATACCGCCGAGTCGAACCGTCGCACCGAACGCCAGGTCGCCAATCCGAAGGATGTCTCGGAACTGACCGCCCAGGCGACCAAACTGCGGTCCGAACTGGGAATGTTGCCGCCGCCGATTGAATCGAGCGGATCTCAACTTGCGCGGCGGACCGAGATCGAGGCGAAGCTGGCCGAGATTCAAGCGCAGCTCGACGCCCTGGCGATCGAACTGAAAGCGTACCAAGCCGCCAGCGGCACGCTGGACCTGAAAAAAGAGTTGGCCAGCAAGAAAAACGCGTTCCTCAAAAAGGAACTGGAACGCGTTCGCCAGCTGGCGACCATGAAGCGCGAAGCGGAAGCCAAGATGCAGTTGGACGCCGCCAAGGACCAGCTGGAAGAAGCGAAAAAAGAACAGACCGAAAACTCCGATGCGATCACCCAGTCCCTGGAGCTTAACACCAAACTGCTCGAGGTGCGGACCAAGCTGCTCGACGTTTTGCAGCAGCGCGAAGATGAGGTAGAGAAGGTCAAAGCCCGCCTGGCCGACCTCCGCGCGCTGAAGCAAACGACCGAAGCCAAGGCGGGACAGGACCTTCCGCCCGATGCGATTGGCTTGATGCTGCGAGAAGCCCGGGCGCAGCTAATCGAAGAGCGTCAGTTTCAAGTTGAATTGCAGAACTTGAATGAAGAGCGCAAGACGCTGCATTTGAACACGGCCGACGTCGAGGAAGCCGCCAAAGATCTGCTGGCGCTTAAATCGGACGTCGAAGCTGGCGTGATCGAGCCGAAAGACTTCAAGGAACGGGCGAGCCGAATTCGTCTCCGCTTGACCCGCAGTCTGAACCGCTTCGCGGAAATGGACGACTCGTTCGCCTTCGCCAAGGTGGAGGGCAAAATAGCGACGCTGCAGACGCCGGACCTGAGTGACCCAGAAATCGTCAAGCGGATCGCCTCCGCCTACGATACCCAGTTGACGATTGTCGCCGACTCCAACGAAACGACCGAAAAACTCTACAAAGAGACGATTAAGCTTGAGGACGAAGAACAACAACTGGCCGCAGTGACCCGCGAATTCAAGACCTTTATCGACGAACGAATACTTTGGATTCGCTCCCCCAGTTCGCTCGACTGGGAAGAGTTTGGCGAGGTATGGAAGACGGCCAGTTGGTTCCTATCGCCCACCAATTGGAGCAGCCTAGCGACGCTGACGTTCGACCAGTTCAAACGAGCGCCCTACGCGTTCTTGCTGGCGATCGTCTTTTTCGGAGGCTTGATCTTCTTTAAGCGGCGGATGCGACATCGGTTGAACGACATCGGGTCGGAACTAGCCTGGAAGCGTCTGTCGCCGATGCGGATGACGACCGAGGCGTTGGTGCTGACGACGCTGACCGCCATGATCTGGCCGTTGATTTTTATGTGGATCGGCTATTCGCTGTCGCTGTTGCGGACCGAGTCGGCATTTGCGGCCGCCCTTTCGGCCGGCTTTTACACCACAACCTTTGTGCTCTTTCCGCTCGAAATGCTCCGGCAACTCGCGCGGCCCAACGGCGTGATGGCGGCCCACTTCCGCGTCCCCGACGAGGTGACCAAAGAAATCCGCTGGACCAGCGGCACGCTGAAGTACCTGTTGCCGGTCGCCGCCGGCATCAACGCCGCGGCCGAAGAACATAGCGGCTCGGCGGTCGACGATCCGTTGGCTCGGGCGGTGTTTGTGGTCTCGATCGCGATCGTCTCGTTCGTCTTCTGGCGAGTGCTCGGTCCTGAACGAGCGCCCCGCAAGTGGATCATGGAGAACTACAGCAGCGGCGTCTTCCGCTATCTGGCGCCGGCGATGTTCCTACTGTTTATCGCGACTCCCCTGGCGTTGGCCCTGGCCGCCCTGTGGGGTTATTACTACGGCGCCGTCCGAATCGCGGAAACGCTGAACTCGACGCTGTACCTGGTGATCGCGATCGGCGTCGGCCAAGGTTTTTTCTTCCGCTGGATCATGTTGAAGCGGACCCTCTTGTTGCGCGAACGCCTGAAGGCGCAGCTGCAAAAGAGCGAGAAAGAAACGCAGTTGAGCGAAATCGCCGGAACCGCCCAAGAAACGCAAGAGCTTGACCCTTCGATCGTCGGCGAACAGACGCGGCATCTGGTCAAAGTGATGTTCGGCGGCATCCTGCTGGTCGGCTTGACCTTCATTTGGCACGATGTGCTGCCGGCGATGCGCAGTTTGGGCCGCACCACGATCTATCCGATTGGCGAGTTCGGACAGTCGGCCGATGACGTCGTGGTCGCTCCCACCGCAGCGCCGACGCCCAGCTCCGATTCTGGCAAAGGGCAGAGCGTGCTTCCCTCGTCGATGTCGCTGCCGACCGTGGCGCCCAGTTCGTCCAGGGGCGAAACGTATCGCCTGACGATCGGCTCACTGGCGCTGGCCTGTTTGGCGGCGTTCATTACCTATGTATTCGCCCGCAACTTGCCCGGGGTGTTAGAGCTGTTCATTCTGCCGCGGCTCGAACTTGACGCAGGCGGACGTTTCGCCGTGGCGACGATCTTTCAATACGTGGTGGTCGCGATCGGCGTGATCGTCACCTGCGGCGGGATCGGCCTGAAGTGGGACCAGATTCAATGGCTGGTCGCGGCAATGTCGGTTGGTCTCGGCTTTGGCCTCCAGGAGATCTTCGCCAACTTTATCGCCGGTTTGATCCTGCTAATCGAACGTCCGATTCGCATCGGCGACATTGTGACGATCGAAGGGGTGACCGGCACGATCGCCCGGATTCAGATTCGCTCGACGACGATTCTCAACTGGGATCGCCAAGAGTTTATCGTCCCCAACAAAGAGTTTATCACCGGCCGCGTGCTGAACTGGACGTTGACCAGCACGCTGAACCGGATCGAGATTCCGGTCGGCATCGCGTATGGTTCCGACACCCGCAAGGCGGAGGCGACGTTGCGGAAGATCGTCTCGAACCATCCGCATGTGCTGGACGATCCAGAACCGCTGATCACGTTCGATGGTTTTGGCGACAGCACGTTGTCGTTCGTAGTGCGCGTCTACCTGGCGAACTTTGATCATCGTTTGGAAACGATCCATACATTGCATCAACAGATTGACGACGCGTTCCGCGAAGAGAACATCGAGATCGCCTTCCCGCAGACCGGCCTCCACATTCGCTCGGCGCCCGAAGAATGGACGCAAGCTTGGCGGCAATCGCCCCGGTCGAGCAACGGACATGGAAACGGCAAGGGCAAGGGAGTCGAAGGGCCGCATGGTCCGTCGTCCGCCTCGCCAACCGAAAGCGGCGGCTCGACGAATTAAGAGCATGGCGCCCGCGAAATTTCCGTTAGCTTTCGCCGCCCGACAGCGCCTCGCCGGCGATGTTTTCTACGTTCGCAGTCGGCAGCAAGTGAGGCCTGAGTCGCTCGAGCGTTCGCGGCCCGATGCCACGGACGCGCTGCAAGTCGTTGTGATCGAGAAACGGCCCTTCGTCCGATCGCGACTCGACGATCCGTTTGGCCAGCGTCTCGCCAATGCCCGGCAGCTGCGTCAGTTCGGGCCAATCGGCCTGGTTCACGTCGACGATAAAGGTTGCCGGCAGCGGCTCGACCTGCTCGATATGAATCGATCGACTGCGACGCTGCTGATCGCGCCAGACGTAAAGCGTCGTCCCGATTACCAGCAGCAACAGCACGATTACCGCCGCCAATTGATCGCCGCGGCGCAGCGTCCACCGCATGCGGCGGGACGGTTTCGGCGGCGGCAAATTGGCGGGCATCGCTTTTCCAGGCTTCTGAGTAGCCTCCTATTATCGACAAAAGAGTCCCGCCAAGCGAGACTTAACAGTCCGTTGATTTTCTCAACGGGCTGCTGGAT
Source organism: Blastopirellula retiformator (assembly GCF_007859755.1). Taxonomy (NCBI): domain Bacteria; kingdom Pseudomonadati; phylum Planctomycetota; class Planctomycetia; order Pirellulales; family Pirellulaceae; genus Blastopirellula; species Blastopirellula retiformator. Next base: position 47,864 of record NZ_SJPF01000004.1, read on the forward strand.
CCCAGGGATGCGATCCCAAAATAGCGACGTAAGTCGTTATTTTGCGAGCCGCGAAGAGCTATGCTCTGAGCCTGGCGAGGTTGGAAAATGCCACGAGGGCATTTTTCAACAGGCAGTTAAGCATGTTAAACCCTTCCTGTTTTCCGCAGCGCCGCCATGCCGAAAGAATATCGCCAGATCGAGTGGAACGCCCAGCTCGCCGATGATTGCCGCCACCTGATTCGCTTGGCGTTTCGCGAGGACCTCGACAACGAGCAAGATTGGTCGACCGTTTCGCTGGTCGCCGCCGACGCGCAAGGGAGCGCCGACATCGCGGCTCGCGCTGACGGCGTCTTGGCCGGCGCGCCGCTCGTTCCGCTGATTATCGAAGAAGCCGAGTTGGAGCTGACCTGGACGCCGCATAAGCACGATGGGGACGCGATCGCCCGCGGCGACGTGATTGGGACGCTGTCGGGCAGCGTCCGCGATCTGCTGACCAGCGAACGAACGATCCTGAACTTCCTCTGCCGCTTGACCGGCATCGCCACGCTGACCCGCACCTATGTCGCTGCGGCGACCGGCGCCGCGCAAGTTTACGACACGCGGAAGACGACCCCTGGCTGGCGACGCCTGGAAAAATACGCCGTGCGGTGCGGGGGCGGGGTCAACCATCGCGTCGGTTTGTACGCCGCAGTGATGGCCAAAGACAACCATCTCGCCTGGAGCGCGACCGAGCGGACCCTGGCCGATATCACACCGCAAGTCCGCGAGTTTCTCACCGCGCAGCTCGGCGCCGCAGCCGCCGCCGAAAAATTGATCGAGATTGAAGTCGACAGCCTGGCGCAACTCGCCGCGGTTCTTCCGTCGCAGCCTGATATTATCTTGCTCGACAACATGCCGCCGGCGACGCTCCAAGAGGCGGTCGCAATGCGCAACAAGTTGGCGCCTAGCGTTCAGCTTGAAGCTTCCGGCGGCGTGAACCTGGAAACGATCGGCCCGATCTCGGAAACCGGCGTCGAGCGAGTTAGCGTTGGCGCGCTGACGCATGGCGCCGCGTCGCTCGACCTGGGTCTCGATTGGAAGAGCGCCCAGTAGTTTTCTTGTAGGGTGTGTGGAGCAACCGCACTAGCTGCCTGTTGAAAAATCCCATCGTGGCATTTTCCAACCTCGCCAGGCTCAGAGCATAGCTCTTCGCGATCACGCAGTCCGTCGAGAAATTCAACGGACTGCTAGACGTGACCTTCTTGAATCGACGTCACTCGCTTGCGCGGGCCCACCTTTCGCTTGCAAGCTCTTTGTTGGGTTGCGCTCCGCTGCACCCAACCGCTTGACGTTCAAGACAGTCGCTACTAAATCGGGGGATCGTCGCTCTCTGCTTGCGTCAGGCCACACTCTTTTGCTTGCGCTGCGGGCCCGTTTTGTTTCCTTTTCGCAACGTTTCGGCGGCGGCAAGACGTCTTTTTTCGTTGGCATTTGACTCTCGTCAGACAGATTCTATCTTTCAGTTGAACTGAAGCCTTGGGGAGGGGTGAAGTTCGCTGCGCGGCGAGGAAGCTAGGAGCTTGAGGGGACCTCGCCGCGCTTTTTTTATTGCTTTACCCAATGATCTGGCCATGCACTCTCGCACCCGACTCCCACGCCGCGGCTTCTCGCTGATCGAAGCGCTCGTCTGCCTGACGGTGATCTCGATCACTTCGGCGGCGCTGTTGCTCAGCGTCGAAAGCACGTTGGAAGCCACGCTGGACGCCCAAGAGATGACGATCGCATCGGGGCTAGCCGATCAAATGCTGGACGAAGTCTTGGGACAAGACTGGGTCGATCCATCGCAATCCGATCCCTATCCGACTTCGCTCAGCGCCTCGGCGGCCGAGACCAACGGCACCGGGCGGACCAAATATGACGACACCGACGATTACAACGATTATGAGTCGACTCCGCCCACCGCGATCGATGGAATAGCGCTTGGACAAACCGATGGGGCAGGGCGATACTTGCCGGCCAGCTTTCAGATGAGCAGCACATTCTTGCAGCGGTGGCGCTGCAAGTGCGAGGTTTATTACGTCGACGAAGACGACCTTAGCCAGGAGCTCGACGATAGCGATTCAGGCCCGTACCGCGCCGTCGCCGTCTCCGTCTTTCATCGTGACGGCGACGCCTGGCGGAAAGTCCTGACTCGTCGCCGTGTAATCACCTATGTTCCCCCCGCGACTTAAGCGCACGACACGCCGCGGCCTGACGTTGGCCGAAATGCTGGTGGCGACCGCCATTATGGGCATGATGGCCGCTGCGCTTAGCACGATCGCTTTGGCCGTGCAGATGGCGCACGAGTTCGCAGCGGAGCAGGGGGTGATGGCTCAACATGCCCGCGTGATCGTCGATCGCATTCAACGCGACTTCTCGGCCGCGACCGCCAGCGAAACGTTTCCCGGCGCCCAGGTCGTCACTTACTACGACTCGACCTATCCTTTTCCGCAGGCGATCGCCATTTGGCGTCCTGAAACCGTGGCGGTGGATCCCGCCGGCTGGCCGCGAATCGATGAACTCAAGTTCTTCGCCGCCGATCCGGACGATCCGAACCGCATGCTCGAGTTTCAAGCGACCAGCGATCCCCGCACCGCGCCGACCACCAACGCCGGCTGGCAAAACCTGGTAGAGGAACTGATCAACGCCGAGGATGTCGAAAAGGTGGAACTGACCGATCAGCTGGCGGCGCCCAAAATGACCGACGGCGCCGTCCGCTCGTACAGCACGCTCCGGTTTGAAATGCGGGTTCGTCCCAGTCTTGACGAGATCACCGACTTCCGCAATGGAGTCAAAGCCTGGGACACGCTCCGCTGGCCGCAACGGGCCTACAGTCACGATTCCGGTACGCGACAATCATGGGTCGCGTTTCAGTTTCAACTTGCTCCCGATGAGACCTCCGCCGAGCGCTCGTCGATCGATCCCGAAGCCGCTCCTTTTTTCGGTTCGGCCGCCATTTTTTACCTGTTAGAACAATGAGCCCGCATCCCCGCCAACGCCGACCTGCAAGCCAACGACGATCGGGCATCGCCGTGGTGGTCGTGCTTGCGCTGCTGTCGATCACGCTGGCGATGTCGTACGCGATGATGCGAACCCAGATGAACGCCAGCCAAATCGAGCGCAATCTGCATCGCACCGGCTCGGCGCGGCATGCGGCGCACTCGGCCTTGGCGATCGGCGTGCGCAAGATGCACTCCGGCAACTGGCAAGGGGTCGGCGTTCCGCTGACCGGTTCGCTGAGCGACGTCGAAAGCTACATCGTCACCTATGAAGCGGGAGACGCGCAGCTAACCCCGGCCGATCCGGATTGGCAGGAATACCCCTATCGCATCACGGTCAAAGCGACCGGCATCGCCTTCGATCCGCTCGACCCGACCTACAAGTCGGAATACCAGGCCGAAGCGGTCGTGCAATTGGTCCGCAAACAGCGCAACGACAACCCGGCCCACTTTACCTCGGCCCAGACCTATACGACCTATTTGTGGGGCACGCAGTCAAACTCGATCGAGATGCCCGTTTCGATCAATGGCCCCGCACACATTCAAGGTCCCCTCGACCTTTGCACGGCGATGCCGGCGACCGAACGCCCGTTTCATGGCCTGGTCGACGAGGTGGCGATCTTCGATCATCCGATCAGCAACCTGTCGCTCTTGTTCATGTACCTCAACGGCAACGGCAACAACTCGACCATGCAGTCGCAGATTAGCAATCAGAGTCCCAGCTATTGGTGGCGGTTTAACGAATCGTCATCCAGTTCGGCTACCACCGCGCCGCAAGTGGGTGGACGGACAGGAACCTACCACGGCGGCACATTGCCGGGCGTGACGGTCTCTGGGGCCAACCGGGCCGCTTACTTCGACGGCGAAAGCGGTCACTTGGACCTGGGTAAGTTTGAATTGCCGGCCGGCGGCCAGTTCACGATTTTGGCTTGGATCGCCCCCATGTCCGGCGACTCGACCAACGAGTGGGCCCGCATCATCTCGAAAGCGACCGGCACATCCGCCAGCGATCACTCGTTCATGTTCGGCTTTCAGAAGGGCAACACGAACTCGGCTCGGTTGCGGACGCATATTACCTTTGGCAACTCCGCTTACACCAATGTCGCCGCCGGCGGCGACGTCATCCCCGGCTACTGGTCCATGGTCGCTATCACCTACGATGGTAGCGCGCTTCGCTTTTACAAAAATGGGGTGTATATCTCGGGCTATTCGATCAGCGGCGCCCCCGGGACCGACCCCAACGCCAAAGTCTGGATCGGCGACAATCCGCCTGGCGCCGCCCGCACGCGGTTTCTCGGCGACCTGCTCAAGATGCAAACCGCCGGGCAGGGGGACTATCGCCCCTTTACCGGCGACATTCGCTTGAACTCGGCGACCAACCCCAACTCGCATTGGCTGACGCTGTCGCGGATGCTCGGCCTGAACGTCAATTTCGCCAACCATAGCGTCACGTCGCCATCCGAGATCACCGCCGACGCCGAAACCTACCAGCTCTTCCCCGGCGGCAAGACGTATACCGTGCCCTCGATCAACGGCAACATCCGAGACGTTTCGTTTGTTCCCAGCATGACCGACAATCCGCTGGGAGTCCTCAGAGTGCAAGGCGCACTCGATGTCGGCGACGACGTTACGATCGAAGGCCTGATCATCACCCCCACCGCCAATACCGATATTCATTTGAGCGGGGACGGCATCAAGCTAACCGCGACGACGCTTCCCGCGGTAATTGGCGACACAACCCCCTGGGAGTTGCCGGTAATTTACAGCCGCGACGATGTGATCGTGGACGACGCCCAGGCGGTCGTTGAAGGCGCCGTGATCGCCCACGATCAGTTTGAAATCGACCAGGGGAAAGACGACGCGAAATTTCTTCTGTCCGGCATGTTACATGCCCAGCGAACCGCCATCGGAACCCGCGAATCTTGGGACCAGTTCCAAAACAAGTGGGACGATCAGCTTGATAATTTCGTCGATGATACCGGCGCCGATGCGGACGACTATTTTCCGCAGTGGCTGGATGATGAAGAGGACTTGCCGTTGGACAAGAACCTCTCTATCTCTCCCCCCGCCGAGCCGAAAAGCTACTATTGGCCCGATCTGTCGCGGCCGCTATACCTGGCGGATCCCAAAGACGCTGGGCTGGTCTGGAAATATGTGCGCCGCAGCGCAGGCGGCGGTGGTTAACCAATCGCATTTAGGAGTTTACGTCGGATGACTAACGAAAAACGCTGGTTCGCGCTGCTCGGCCTGAACGCTTTGGCGATCGTCGGCATGATCACCTGGCAATCGCAGGCGCAAGCCCCGGCCGCCAACATGCCGTTCGCCAACGCCGTGGCGCAGCGCGAGCAGATGATTCAGTTGCTGAAGGAATCGAACGAACAGCTGAAAGAGCAGAATGCGCTGCTGCGAAGCGGCAAACTGAAGGTGCAACTGGTGGAGAAATAGGTCGATGCGACAAGCGGCTCGGCAACGTGGTTTTACCTTGATGGAACTGCTGCTGGTGGTGGCGATTATCAGCATCGTCACCGCCGTGGTGTTGCCGCAGCTTGCGCCGACCTTTGATCAACAACTGCAGGGCTGCGGCGAGATTGTCGTCGGCGACCTCGATTATGCCCGCAGTCTGGCGATCGCCAACGGCTCTACCTATCGGGTGACGTTTGACGTCGCGGCCAACAGTTATTCGCTGACGCATGTGGGCGGCAACGCGACGCTCGATACGCTTCCCCTCTCGCCGTTTCATAACAACGCCGACGATCGCACCCAGCAGGTGACCTCCCTGGCCGACCTGCCGCATGTCGGCGTAACCGTTTCAATCGTGGGAGCCGTTATCACCGGCAATACCAACACCCCGACCGACTTCGTCGAATTCGGCCCTTTGGGAGAAACTACGGCTACAAAGCCGACAATCATTTGGCTGCGCGCAGGGCGTGGCGTAGATTCCAAATACGCAGGCGTCCAAATTCACCCGATCACGGGCGTCGCAACTTTGGAAGATTCAACGCAAACCCCTCTGGAAATCCCCGAGTCGTAACGGCCCCGCTGCGGACGACGACCGGCGAAACGTTTTCCGGAATCGCCTTCGTTAGCTCGCATGATCCGCCTTCCTTTCAATTCGACCGGCCCGATCGGAGTCGATATCGGCTCGCGCTCGATCAAAATGGTGCAGTTCAGCGCCGATCGCTCGTCGTTGTACGAATACGCCACCTACGATCTGCCCGGCGGCTCGAATACCGAACCAACCGGCGAGACGCTGCAAGCGGCGCTGCATCACTGTTTGGAAGGACGCCGCTTTCGAGGCAAAGACGCGATCGTATGTCTGGGCCGCCGCGATCTGTTCCTGCAAAACATCCGCATCCCCAAGAACGAAACGAAGCCGCTGGAACTGCTGGTGCAGCAAGAAGCGGCGGGGCGCATTCCCTACTCGGTCACCGACGCCGAGATCCGGCATTTCGCCACCTGCGACGTGCGGCAAGGAGACGTCGCCGCGCAAGAGGTGGTCGTAATGGCCTGCCATCGGCCGACGCTGGAAACCCGCTTGGAAGCGATCGAAGCGGCCGGTCTGCGACCGCTGGCGGTCGATGTCGAGCCGGCCGCGATCCTACGCAGCTACTGCACTCAATATCGCCGCGAATCGGACGTCACCGATCGCGTGATGTACGTCCACATCGGCAACGCCACCACCGTGGTCGTCATCGCCGAAGGGGACAAGATCTTGTTCATCAAGTATCTCGCTCTCGGCGGGCGTCAGTTTGACGAAGCGGTCGAAAAGCGGCTCGATATGTCGGCCCAGCAAGCGGCCGATCTGCGCAAGCACAATGGCGATCGCCGCCGCACGCAGCAAGACCCCGAAATCGCCCGCAGCCTGACCGAAGCGATGCGGCCGATCGTCGAAAAGCTGCTGGCCGAACTTTCGATGTGCGTCCGCTACCATAGCGTCACCTTCCGCGGCAAGCCGCTGGTTCGCATGGTTCTCTCGGGCGGCGAAGCGAACGAACAACTGGTCGATACCCTCGGCAAACGGCTGGCGCTGGACGCCGAATTGGGCGACCCGCTACGAGTCTACGACGACGCGCAACAAATCCCCCGACGCAGCACCTGGGACGTCGCGGCCGGCCTCGCCCTGCGAGAAACCTAACGGCGACGCCAGGATACGAACATGCAAGAGATCGACTTCTTACCTAAAAAGTTCCGCGATCGGCGAAAACGCCGCCGGGCCAACTTGTATCGTTGGATTGGCGCCGCGTCGATCGGCGCGCTGTTGGCGATCGCCGCTTTGCTGCAGTTGGGCGTGCAACATCAGTTGCAGTCCAAACGCAACCAGTTGGAGGCCCCTTACCAGGCCGCCGTCGCCAAACGCGATCAACTGGTCGCGTTGCAATCGAAACTAACCGATCAACGGAGCGAGGCTCGGCTTTACGCCGCCCTGTGCAGTCATTGGCCGGCAACGCAGTTGTTGGTCTGCATTACGGCGCAAACGCCAGAGTCTCTCTCGTTCCGAGAACTGAAACTCTACCAAGAGACCACGGCCATCGCCCGGCGGAAGTCGGAAGAGGACGAAGCCGCCGCCAGCCAATCCCCCACGCTGCGCGACTACGACTACTTCGAGTCGTTGAGAGGTTCTCGGACCGCCAAGATCGACGTCAATGGCGACGTGATGGAGGTTTCGGAACTGTACGAGTACTTGGTGAAGTTGAACGATCATCCGCTCATTCAGCGGGCGAATATCGAATCGGTCGAACCGGTCGCCCAAGGCGACGACTCGGGACGCTCCGAATTTGAACTGCAGGTCGTCCTGACGCCTCCGCTGGGCGGCAAAGCGGTTCCGGCCGCGACAACCGCCTCGCGATAACTGACACCCGAAAGATAAGGCGATGGCCGACTCGAAATTTTCCCCCAAAAAACCGACGAAACCGCGTAACTGGCGATACGTGGCCCTGGTGGCCGTGATCGCCGTCGCGTACGCGGCGTTCGTCTACTTGCCGCGTCAGCGTCATATCTCGAAGCTTCGCGAAGAGATCAACCTGATGCAGACGACCATCGATTCCGAAACCGACCTCAACGCCCAGTTGACCGAAGCCCAAAAAGAGTTTGATCAGGCCAGCCAGTTCCTTTCGCCCTGGCATTCCGTCTCCGAGAAAGACATCGACGCCGGCCGCGTCTACCATCTGCTGACCGCCCAGGCCCGCGCCGCCGGCGCCGAGAAGCTGAGCATGGTGCCGATGCCCGAAGAGCGTCACGCCAGCCTGGTCGCCCAGCCGGTCCAGATTGGCTGCCAAGGCAACTTCACACAGATTCACGAAATGCTGCGGCGATTTGAGCAGTTACCCTACGTCCTTTGGATAAAGAACATCGAGCTTGCGCCGCTAGCGCCAAATGAGAATTTGCTGCAGTGCGAGCTAACCTTGGAGTTTTTTGTCGATTTTGACGGTAAATCCGGTTAGCTCAACGCTATCAGCGTCCGATACATAGAAAGACGAAGCGGAAACGTTTCGTAAAAACCATGAAGTCGCAATCCCTGGTCGCTCGCATCAAGAAAGAGATCCAGAAGAGCCCGCAGAAGGCGGCGGTGCTGGCTGGCTTGTTTTTGGTCGCGCTGTGGTTTTGGGCGCCGCTGGTGAAAAAGTGGCTGCCGGCCTCCAAGTCAAGCTCGACGCCGGAGACGGCCGCGCTGGTTCCCACCACGACCACGACCCCGCAAGGCTCAGCCGGCGGCAACCAGAAAGAGACGAATTGGCGCGCCTGGGCGAAACGGATGAGGGAAAACCCGCGGATGAAGTCGGCCGCGATTCCCAAGGGAAGCCTCGATCCGTTCCGCACGCGGAAGATCGCCGTAAAAGCGGACCCGAAAGAGGAAGTCGCCGCCCCGGTGGTCGCCTCGAGTCCGAAGCCGGACGATTTGTTCGTTCGCTCGGTGATCGTCGGACGCCAACGGGCGATCGCGCGGATCAACCAGTCGAACTACGAAGTGGGAGACGTGATCCAGACGGCCCGCGGGGTCAACTTTGTGATCAGTGAGATTCAGCCGACCGGCGTCGTGCTGGCTCGCGGCGGAGAGACGTTTGATCTGCCGATCAAAACCTACGACGTGAACCAATCCGACAAAACGTTGGTGATGCGGCAAGGAACGCTGCAACCGTAACTCGGAAAGTCACCTTTCCTTTGCGACATGGAAGTCGAATGCAATTCATTCTCCGAACGACGGTCTTCGTCTTGTGCGCCATCGCCGGCGTCGCTGCGGCGATAGGTCTGGTGCGCTATTCGGACGATCTGCTCGACAACCCGCTCTTCGCGCTGCCGACCGAAGTCGCCGCCGTCAGCGAAACCACGCCCCTCGACGCTGTGCCGGTCGCTGCTGAGCCAACCATCGCCGCGCGAGCCGCGCCGAAGCCTGCCGTCGCTCCCTATGCGCCGCCGGTAACGCAGCAGGTTGATATCGAAAGCCTGCAAAAGTCGATCAACGACGCCAACGATCGCAATAGCGAGAACCTGCAGTTCTTCTCCAAAGCGCTCGACTCGATCCGTGACGTCGCCCAAACCGGCATCAACGCCCAAAATGAGAATGTCGCCAATCCGCCGGTCAATCCAGCCAATCCCGCCGCGCCGATTAACGGCGGCCAATTCAATGGCGGCATCATGGCCCCGCCGCCAGTCAACGGCGCCGCCCCCGGCAATCTCGATCCTCTGGCCAATCCCAATCCAGCGCCCAGCGCGCTGCCCGAGCCCAATCCGTTGCCGGCCGGCCCCCGCATCATTCGGGGCGAAGGGGACGACGGCCTGACGATCGTCATCCAAGACACCGACATTCGCGAAGTGCTGGAGATGCTCAGCGAACAGGGGAACTTGAACATCCTACCGACCAACAACGTGCGCGGTACCGTCTCGGCGTCGCTTACCAAGGTCGACGTTCGCACCGCGCTCGACGCGATCCTCCGCTCGACCGGCTACATCACGCTGGAAGAGAAGGGCTTCATCTACGTCGGTACGCCGTCCGAACTGCACGCGCTAAATAACATGGGCGACCGAGTCCAGACGCGGATCTATCGTCCCAACTACGTCCGCGCCGTCGACCTGCAAACGTTGCTTACGCCGTTGTTGACGCCCGAAGTCGGCGTGATCAGCGTCTCGACCGCCGCCCAAGTCGGCATCGAAGCGAACAGCAACGCCTCGGGCGGCGACGACTTCGCCGGGACCGAAGCGGTCATCGTCCGCGACTACGAACACAAACTGAACGAAATCGATCAGGCGGTCCGCGAACTCGACCGCCGTCCGCTGCAGGTCGCCATCGAGGCGACGATCTTGCAGGTCAATCTTGACGACCGGGTCAACATGGGCGTCAATTTCGAGGCGCTTCGCAACAAGAGCACCGTCCGGCTGATCTCCGGCATGCCGCTGTCAGCGCTCGATAACATCAGCATGACCGATGGCGGCTTGAAGTTCGGCTTCCTCGACTCGAGCCTGGCCGTTTTCATCGACGCGCTGGAATCGTTCGGCGAGACCAGCGTCATCGCCTCGCCGCAGCTCTTGGTCCTAAACAAGCAGCGGGCCGAGATCTTGATCGGTGAGCAGCAAGGCTATATCAGCACCACCGTGACCGAAACCGCCTCGACGCAGTCGGTTGAATTCCTCGAAATCGGCACCCAGTTGCGTCTGCGCCCCTTCATCACCGACGACGGTATGGTCCGGCTGGAGGTGCACCCCGAAATCTCCGACGGCGACGTGCTGGTCGAAAACCAAATCACGCTCCCCAACAAGGTTGTGACCCAAGTCACCACCAACGTCATCTGCCCCGACGGCAGGACGGTCGTCATCGGCGGCTTGATCAAGAGCGACGTCGGCCGCAACGGCACGCAAATCCCTTACCTGGGCAGCATCCCGCTGATTGGTCCGGCGTTCCGTCAAAAACGGGAAGACACGACCCGCGACGAGTTGATCATCTTGATCACGCCTCGCATCGTCGACGCCGGCAACATGCCCAACGACGGAGAATCCTTACAAGGCGTCTTCGAGCAACAGCACGAGAACATGGCCGACAAGATGTCGCCGCTCGGCAAAACCTATCTGGGCCGCAAGTACTATCGCCTGGCGACCGCTTCGTGGGCGACCGGCGACGCTTACTCGGCCCTGCGATACGTCAACCTGGCGATTCACTTCGATCCCAACCGCCTGGAAGCGGCCGAACTTCGCAACGTCATCACGCAACAATCGGGGCTTGGCGATCGCTCGGTCATGACCCATCTCCGCGAAGGCTGGGTTCCCCCCAGTCCGCCCCATCCGCCCGAGATCTCACCCTGGCATATTCAACAGATCCAAACGCCGCCGCCGGTGATGATGCCGCCGCCCGAGTTCATCCATGACGTAGGCCCTGTGCCTGGTCACTTGCCTGGCCCCGAAGTGACGCAGCAAGATTTCGCTCCGGCGCCGGTCGTCACCCCGCAAGATTTCGCCGCTCCCGCGTCCCCTATGCCCCAGGTGCACCAATGAGCCTTCGTCATTGCCTGTTTCCGCTGCTGTTGTGCGGCGCGATCGGTTGTTCGCACCTGCCAGGCTGGAGCGACTCTCTGATGCATCCAGGCCGAGACCTGGAAGAGCGCAAGGCCGAGCTGGCCGACTCCCTGGCGCAGCGAGGGGCCAAAGCCCGCTTGAGAACCGCCCAGGCTCACTTCGCCAACGGCGATACCGCCAAGTGCCGCAAGCAAGTTGAAGAGACGCTTGAGCTGCAGCCCGACTCGATTCCGGCCTTACAGATGGCGGCCGAAGTCGCCCTGGCCGAAGATCGCGGCGAAGATGCGATCGGCTACTATCGCCGGTTGGTCGCGCTGCGCCCCGGCGATGCCCAAACGCAACATCTGCTGGGCGTCGTCCTCGAAATGGAAGGGAAAGTGATCGAAGCGAACGAACACTTTCTCCGCGCCTCGCAGCTCGAGCCCAACAATCCCGTCTATCGCATGAGTCAGATTCCGACTTCGCCCCCTATCTATCACTAGAGCGGTTTTCCTCCATCGGTATCGTTCTGGCTGATTGCGGCCGCGCTGGTCGGCCTTGACCAGCTTGCCTCACGAACGCCAGAAACGCTACAGCTATCAGAAAAACGCTCTAGCGTCCTCCGGCGTAGGGTCCGCTGTGCGGACCAAAAACCTGCCCACCCGCAATTTTCTCTCACCGCGTGGCAACGCAAGTGAGCCGCGCATCGGTCCGTAGGCTGGGTCAAGACCCAGCAGATCTCCCCCACCGGGTGCCACTGGCCTTCAGCCAGTGCTCTTCATGATTGAAGTGACGCGGTTGAAGTACGGAGCTGGATATCGATTCACGGAAGACACTGGCTGAAGGCCAGTGGCACCCAGCCTACCCAGGGCCTACGAAGCGTCAAAAAAGGCTTGCAAAACTGCCTGGCTTTTCGTACACTACACCCCTTAAAGTTGCGGGCGTCTGATCAATCGCCCGCCGAGCAATAATTCTTCGCGCCCTGCATGGCGGCAAGGCGAATTTTCCCAAGCACGCAGGTCGCTGATGGCCCTCCCTGCGCGCTGAGCGAACCAACTTCCCACCGGGCGCCACTGGCCTTCAGCCAGTGCTCTTCAGATCGAAGTACGGAGCTGGATATCGATTCAACGGAAGACACTGGCTGCAGGCCAGTGGCACCCAGATTTTGTTTTCACAAACCAAGGGAAATCTCATGCGCCGAGCCCGAATTCAGAAGTTCCAAACCCGGATGCGTCAGTTGCGGAAAGAGCTGCGAGCGAAGGAAACTGCCGAACAACTCGCCGCCGACCGAACGAAAATCATCGAGCGACTCGACGCGTTGACCGCCGACGATTCCGCTTCCAAAGATATTGACTTCTTCCGCAGCGATGTCGGCGGCGGCGAAGAAGCCAAAGAGTCGCCGGGTGCCACTGGCCTTCAGCCAGTGCTCTTCAGATCGAAGTGACGCGGTCGAAGTACGGAACTGGATATCGATTCACGGAAGACACTGGCTGAAGGCCAGTGGCACCCAGATTTTGTTTTCACAAACCAAGGGAAATCTCATGCGCCGAGCCCGAATTCAGAAGTTTCAAACCCGGATGCGTCAGTTGCAGAAAGAGCTGCGAGCGAAGGAAACTGCCGAACAACTCGCCGCCGACCGAACGAAAATCATCGAGCGGCTCGACGCGTTGACCGCCGACGATTCCGCTTCCAAGGATATCGACTTCTTCCGCAGCGATGTCGGCGGCGGTGATGAAGCGAAAGAGACGCATCGCACGCTCTCGACTGCCGAAATGCTCGCCGAGAAAAAGCCGCAGGAGTGGCTCTTCCCGAATTTGCTCACCAAGAACGAACCGGCCGTGATCGTTGGGCCGAGCAAGACATTGAAGAGTTCACTGGCGGTCGATCTCTGCGCGGCGCTCGCGACCGGCGGCAAGTTTTTGGGAGAGTTCGCCGCCGAAAAAGTGTTCCGCGTCGGCTTTGTTGGCGCCGACAACAAGCAGTCGCAGCTCACCGACTTGGCGGTGCGGTGGAGCGCCGCGCGCAAAGAAAACCCAACGCTCGACAACCTGCAGTGGTTCATGGCGGTCGAGGAGCCGGCGACTCCAGAGCACCTCGAGAGCTTGCGAGAGTGGATCGAGAAGTTTCAGCTCGAAGTCGTCGTGATCGATCCGCTGCGTCTTGGCTCCACCAACAAACGCAAGCAGGCCGAAGCAATTCAAACGCTCGTGAAAACCATTTCGAAAGCTGGCGCCACGCCGATCCTCTGCGTGCAGACTCGCAAAGAAATGAAACCGGGCAAGCTGGACGCCTCGATCTTGGCCGGCAGTCTCGACTTCGCCCAGCAATGGCTATTGGTGAATCGCCGCGAAGCGTTTGAGTCGGGTAGCGGGCAGCACAAACTCTGGCTGTCGATCGGCGGCTACGCCGGGCAAGGTGGCGAGTGGGGCGTTGATATCGACGAGGGTAAACTGACCGATGACGGAGGCCGGCGGTGGAACGTCACTCTTCGCGAAGCGACCGAGATCGAAGCCGCCGCGAAGCAGGCGAAAGAAGACGTGAAGTTCGAAAAGCTCGAGTCCCAACTTCGCCGCGTCCTGCTCGATGCTGGTGAAAACGGCCTCTGCAAATACAACATCCGCAGCAACAGCGGCATGAGCGGCAGCAAATTCGGCCCGACCTGGGACCGGATGATGACGGCGGGGAAGATCGTCGAGATGCCGAAAGAACCCCATTCGACGCTCAAGCGATATACGTTGCCGCCGGAGAACGAAAAAAATGAAACGGAGCGGTCCAGTCGTAGTCGTAGGGTCCGCTGTGCGGACCACGAACCTGCTCAACAAGCATGAGCAACGGGCGCCAAATGACCGATGTGGCAGGCTCTTGGTCCGCACAGCGGACCCTACGCCGATGGGGGCTCGAAAAAAACGTGCGCTGCGGTCCAGTCCCGATCGACGTCGGCCAGCAAAAAAAATGCAAACCATCGGTCCAGTCCATCACAGGATACGAACCGATAAACGGCGCCGCTATTAGATCGCCCCGATGGGCTGATGAAGATGCGGGCTCTGTTTGGCAATTCGGAAATTTTGGAACGTGGCGGTCCGGTTGGGGTTGTTCGCCAAATGAGCGTTGGGGCAGGCTCTTGGTCCGCACAGCGGACCCTACGGGGATGGGGATCAAAAAAACTGCGCTGCGGTCCGGTCTTCCTCCTACGAGATCAATTCTGGGATCGGCTGGCCTCGGTCGACGATTGGGGTCGGGCGGCCGTTGAGGTCTTTGATGAAGACTTTGCGGCCATCGATGCCGAGGTGGTGGTAGATCGTCGCCAGGAAATCGCGGGGGCCTGGGTTATCTTTCATGCAACCCAAAGCCCGAAGATTGCACGCCGAATCAACTTATCCTCGGTTCGCCCAAACCGGGAAAAATTGTGCGCCGCCTGGCGAGCTTCCCGGAAAGTTGACCGATTACCGGCGATGGGGGAGAATAGCGGCTTCCGCAAATTGCCCTCCTCACCACCCCCCCAACCAGGCCAGAATTCATGCTTCGCACACTTATTCTGACGGCCGCGGCCCTGCTGTCGGTCGTCGCTGGTTCGTCTCAACTTTCCGCCGCAGACGCCAAGCTGCCCAACATCGTCGTCATCTTTATTGACGACATGGGCTACGCCGATATCGCCCCGTTTGGCGCCACCGCCTATCCGACGCCGCACCTGGACGCGATGGCGAAAGAGGGGACGGTCTGCACCGACTTTTACGTCACCCAGGCCGTTTGCTCGGCTTCGCGCTGCGGGCTACTGACCGGCTGCTACAACAACCGGGTCGGCATCCTGGGCGCCCTCGGCCCCGGCGCCAAACATGGCCTCAACCCGGACGAGACGACCCTGGCCGAAATCTGCAAGCAGAAGGGTTACGCCACCGCCGCCTACGGCAAATGGCACCTGGGACATCACGAAGAGTTCCTGCCGCTGCAGCATGGCTTTGACGACTATGTCGGCCTGCCGTACTCCAACGACATGTGGCCCTATCATCCTCGTCTGCGCAACAAGCCCCTCGAACAACGCAAGAAGACTTATCCCGACCTGCCGCTGATCTCGAAGAACGAAGTGATCGACGAAGAGGTGACGCCCGAAGATCAGAAGAACCTGACGACCCTCTACACCGAGAAAGCGGTCGAGTTCATTGATGATCACGCTAAGGAGCCATTCTTCCTGTACGTGCCCCACTCGATGGTCCACGTGCCGCTGTATGTCTCCGACAAGTTTGCCGGCAAGTCGGGCGCCGGCTTGTTTGGCGACGTGGTGATGGAAGTCGACTGGTCGGTTGGTCAGATTATCGAGGCGCTTCACCGCAACAAGGTTGACGACAACACGCTGGTGATCTTCACTTCGGACAATGGCCCGTGGCTTTCGTACGGTGATCATGCCGGTTCGGCCGGACCGCTGCGAGAAGGGAAGGGGACGATGTGGGACGGCGGCTGCCGCGAACCGACGATCTTTTGGATGCCGGGCCAGATTCCGGCCGGCAAGAGCGTCAGCACGCCGATGATGACGATCGACATCTTGCCGACCGTCGCCGAGTTAATTGGCGCCAAGCTGCCCGATCATAAGATTGACGGCAAGAACATCTGGCCGATCGTTACTGGCCAGCCGGGCGCCAAGAGCCCGCACGAAGCGTACTACTTCTACTATGGCGATCAGTTGCAAGCGATCCGCAGCGGCAAGTGGAAGCTGCACTTCCCGCATGGCTACCGCACCATGAATGGTCGCCCCGGCGGCAAGGGTGGCATTCCGACCAACTACGAACAGGCCAGCACCGGACTGGCGCTGTACAACCTGGAAAGCGACATCGGCGAAACGACCGACGTAAAGGATTCGCACCCCGACGTCGTCGCCCGACTACAGAAACTGGCGGACGAAGCGCGAGCCGATCTGGGCGATAGCCTGACCAAGACGAAAGGCTCAGGCCTGCGTCCGCCGGGCCGCGTGAAATGAGGCGAGTCCTGTTCGGTCTCGCGATCGTCGCCATCTGCTGGCTCTGGATGCAGATCATCCACGAGCTAGGGCATGCGGCGGCCACATGGCTGATTGGCGGCCAGGTAGAGTTAGTCTACCTGGTTCCGTGGGAGATCTCGCGGACCGACTTTCACGCACCGCAGCACGAACTGCCGATCATCTGGGCCGGGCCGATCTTTGGCGCGATGGCGCCGCTGATCGTTTGGCTGGCGATGCGACTTGGGAAGAGTAAGCATGAACCGCTCGCTGCGTTCTTTGCCGGCTTTTGCTTGATTGCCAACGGAGCGTACTTGGGGGCTGCGATACGCTCGCCGGTTGGAGACGCGGCGGAGATCCTGAAGCAGGGAGGCGCCGTCTGGCAGCTTGCCGCATTTGGCGGCGTTTGCGTTCCGCTGGGACTGTGGCTGTGGAACGGCCGCGGCGGCTACTTTGGCTTTGGGCGAGAGGCTGACGAAGTGACGACCTACGGTGCAGCGATCGCGTGTGGGGTTTTGGCGGCGACGGTGGTCGGCGAAGCTTTGCTCTACTTCGCGGTCGTCGCCTGAACGAGGCCGCCAGGCGATGCAGCTCTGGGTTAGAGATACCACACAGCCCGCTGAGGTTTGATGGGGTGTCCCCGGTGGATCGTCCGGCGTCAACGTTTCATTCTGGACCAATTACCCAGGGCTTAGTCGCTGAAGCGACACTCCCTGGGCTAGGTTGGTTAGGCACGCTGGGCCAAAGAAGAACACTGCCCTCCGCGACGCTCTTTGACAATTGGTGAACGCATTCATGGCCACGTAAGACCGTGGCTATGGCGCCCAAGCATTACTTCAAGCCAACGGCGCGGCCGTCGAGTCGCCACGCGTCGTCAATCTTGACGCGCAAGTAGGTGAGCAGCGTTGGGACGGCGTCGACAATATAGACTTGCTTGTCGAACTTCCCTTGCTTGGCGCCTTTGCCACTGACGATCAGGAAGCTGTGAAGGATGTTCGGGTTGTCGTGACCGCCGCCATGACCGCGTCCTTCGCCTCCATGATCGCTGGTGACGACGATCAGCCACTCTTCGTCGGTTCGTTTGGCGATCGCATCGATGACCTGACCGACGAGCGAATCAACCTGTTCGATCGCAGCGACATACTGCGGGACGCTGGGATGAAAGCCATGAGCGTGGCCCGTTTCGTCGACTTGGCCGAGGTAGAGCATTATCGCTTTCGGTTTCAGTTCTTCCAGCAAGCGAATCGCTTCGGCGGTCGACTTTTCGTCCCCCTTGGCATAGGCGGCGGCGCCGCTTTCGCCCGGTTCCTTGGTCGACAAAGATACGTCAGCGTCCGAAACGATGTACTTGGCGATCGGATCCCAGTCGACGATCGAGACCGTCTTGGCGTCGGGATAGGCCTGCTTCACGTAGTGGAAGAAGTGCGGAAACTTGTCGAACCGCGGCTCTTTGAACTCGTTCCCTTGCACGTTGTGCTTGTCAGCCCAGACGCCGGTGTTGATGCTGCCCCAGCCAGGCCCGCTGACCGTATCGTTCTTGCGGTAACGATCGCCCAGGATGAGGGCGCTGGGCGAGTAGACGCCGCCTGCCATCAGGCGATCCAAGTTCGGCGTCTTCGCTTTCTGCAGCGCGTCAAACCGGCAGCCATCGATCCCGAGCAGCAGCACATGCTTTTCCTTCTCAGCGTTTTCCTGCTCAGCGGCCGATGCGGTGGCGGTGATCGTCAGCAGGAAAAGCGTAAGCAACGAAAAGAAACGCATGACAGGCTCGGCTAATGACGTGCAGGAGAAAACAGGACGGGACCAACAGTCACTAATATTGCACCGCAGTCAACAATGTGTCAAGCGTTCCGAAGCGTTCTATTCAGAACTTCACATCGCGGCTGAAAGGCTTATTTCCGCGAATTAACGTATTTGCGATCCTCTTCGCTCAAGCTGGTCAGCGGCACCGAGATCTCGCCACCCTCTTTTTTCAGCAACGTGACCGTACCATCGTCATTGACTTTCTGCAGTTTCGCTTCGATCCGAAACTTGCCGTCGGCGCTGGTGAAGGTTCGCATTTCGGCGGCGGCGGGAGCGGCCGGCATAGCGGAGGCCTGCATTCGCGGGATGACATACATGCCGAGCGACGTCAGGCTCTTGCCGGGTTCGTAGGAACCAAAAATTCCGCCGATCGCTTTGCCGTCGGCATAGAAGTCTTTGGGGCTGCCGCCATCCTGACCGACCGCCAAACCGAAGTAGCCCTGGTTCGGATCGATCCGCGTTCCCTTCAGCGGTCCGTAGGCGAGTTGCGCTCTGTCCATGATCAAACCGATCCGCGTCTTCACGCCGGCGACCACGCCGCCTGGTTCGGCAAGCTGCTGAACTGGCTGGTCGGTCTCGGTACCGCAGACGGCGCCTTTGACGTACTTGTCGCCAACCTGGTAAATCGGCTGCACGCCGGCGACCGACGTGCCGAAGTGATCGTCGATGAAGAAGATCGCGCCGACCATCACGCCACCTTCGGGCGCATGATCCATGAAGCGCTCTCCCTTGACTCGGCCCAACAGCGTCCCTTCTTGAACCGTGCCGGCGACATAGGTGAATACCGGCAGAGCTTGCGGTGGCTCTGGCAGAGTGAGCGCCGCCTTGCGCGCCGCTTCCAACTCTTGTTGGCGCTTTCGCTCGGCTTCCTCCGCTTGGCGCTTCCGCTCCATCTCCGCCGCTTCGCGATCGGCCCGCTCTTGCTCGCGCCGCTGGTCGTCTTCTTCCATCTTTCGCATGCGCGCATCGAACTCGGCTTTGCGCTGGCGATCTTCCTCTTCGCGAGCCGCTTTCTCTTCCGGCGTTTCGCCCATCACCGGCTGACTTGGCTGCGGGGGCGCCGCCTTTTCGACGGCGGGGCGATTCGGCTTGTTGCCTTGCGGCTGCTGCACAGCAACCTGCTGATTGGCGACTTGATTGCCTTGGCCGTTAAGCTGGGCTTCGAGATTGAAGCCCATGGAAACTGCAATCGCGGTGACGACGAACAGAACGCCCCCCAGACAGTAGCAAGCGCCGGTAAACACCGCGAAGCTATCGCTGAACTCCGTCCAGCCGAACATCGCAAAGATCCAGCGATCGCGTGCGCGCAGCAAGACCGTCTTGGTAACGATCGAATAGACGCCCAGCAAGAAGAAAATGATGCCCAATGCGAAGAAAATAAGCAAAGCAGGCCCTTTGCCTGCTTCGTCGCCAGCCGCCAACAGCGGCATCCAATCGACCATCATCCGCCCCCGATCGCATGTTTTTCTGAACACAATGTTTCAGAGAAACTAAACCAAGGGGGGCGGCCGGTCAACCGTTAGAATCTTTGGCCAACAAATTCCTAATTTCGGCGACCGCCGCGACGACGATCCGCTTCTTTCAGCAGTTGCTTGCGCAGGCGAATGAAGTTGGGCGTCACTTCGACCAGTTCGTCGTCTTCGATGTACTCCAGCGCCGCTTCCAGCGACATCTGACGCGGCGGCTTCAAGACGATGTTTTCGTCCGAGCCCGAAGCCCGCATGTTGGTCAGCTTCTTTTCCTTGATCGGATTGACCACCATGTCTTCGTTACGGGCATTCTCGCCGACGATCATTCCTTCGTACAACTCTTCACCCGGCTTGACAAACAGCTCAGACCGATCTTGCAGATTGAAGAGCGAAAAGCCAACCGCCTTGCCGGTCGAGTTCGAGATCAACACGCCGTTGGCCCGACGCGGTACGTCGCCGCCAAGCGGACGATACGAATCAAAGCGGTGGTTGATGATCGCTTCGCCTTGGGTGGCGTTGAGCATCTTGGTTCGCAAACCGATCAGCCCGCGAGCCGGAATCGAGAAGGTGACCTGCGTGAAATCGCCGCGCGGGAACATCTCGATCATCTCGCCGCGACGTTCGCCGACCAGTTCCATGACCGGGCCCATCTTCACCGACGGCACTTCGACTACCAGGTTTTCAAACGGCTCTTCCTTCTTGCCGTCGACTTCGCGGGTGATGACCTGCGGCTTGCTGACCGCCAGTTCGTACCCTTCGCGCCGCATCGTTTCGACCAGCACCGCCAAGTGCAACACGCCGCGTCCCGAGACGGCGAACGAGTCGGCCGTTCCGGCATCGCGAACCCGCAGTGCGACGTTTCGTTCCAGCTCTTTGTAGAGTCGTTCGCGCAGGTTACGCGACGTGACGTACTTACCGTCCTTGCCGACAAACGGCGAGGTGTTGATCGTAAAGACCATCTCCAGCGTCGGCTCGTCGACCAACAGTCGCGGCAATGCGTTGGGACTATCGGGATGACAGATGGTGTCGCCGATGTCGATGTTCTCGATACCGCAGACGGCGACGACGTCGCCCGCCTCGGACTGTTCGACATCAACGCGGCCGAGATTCTCAAAGACCTGCACCGCGGTCACTTTGGCGCGCTCGAACTTGTCGTCG
Organism: Blastopirellula retiformator; assembly: GCF_007859755.1. NCBI lineage: Bacteria > Pseudomonadati > Planctomycetota > Planctomycetia > Pirellulales > Pirellulaceae > Blastopirellula > Blastopirellula retiformator. Next base: position 68,740 of record NZ_SJPF01000004.1, read on the forward strand.
ATCTTGCTGACGAGGACGTTCTGCCCCTTCTTGATGCGGCCCGCTTGAATGCGGCCAATCGCGATGCGGCCGACATACTCGGACCAGGCCAGCGTGGTGCAGAGAATCTGCAGCGGCTCTTCCGGCTGAACGTCCGGCCCCGGGATGTGCTCCAGCACCATGTTGAGCAGCGGTTCCATCGTGCCGCTGCGATCGGCCGTGCCGCTGCGATCGGCCGGGTCGTGCGACGCAAAGCCTTCCTTCGCGCTGGCGAAGATGTAGGGGAAGTCGGCGATCGAGTCGTCGGCGCCCAGTTGCAGGAACAGGTCGAGCACTTCGTCGACCACTTCCATCGGGCGCGCGTCAGGCTTGTCGACCTTGTTGATGACGACGATCGGCTTCAGCTCGCACTCCAGCGCCTTCGACAACACGAACCGCGTCTGCGGCATCGGGCCTTCCGCCGCATCGACCAGCACCAAGGCGCCGTCGGCCATGCTGAGCACCCGTTCGACCTCGCCGCCAAAGTCGGCGTGGCCCGGGGTGTCGATGATGTTGATCTTCACACCCTTGAACGGCAAAGCGATATTCTTGGCCAGGATCGTAATGCCGCGTTCTTTTTCCTGATCATTCGAATCGAGGATTCGCTCGCTACTGAGTTGGCTGTCGCGGAACTGGCCGCTTTGCTTCAGCAGGCAGTCGACCAAAGTCGTTTTGCCGTGGTCGACGTGGGCGATAATGACGATGTTGCGAATGTCGTCGCGACGCATGGACGTATCTCTAGCGCGGATAAATGGGACAAAGTGAATCGTGAATGGTACCAAATGGGGGCAATTCTGCGGTAGGGGAGTCGCCGCAAGCCGACCTGGAGTTACCGCAGAGAACCGAGAAAGTTCGATGAACTTTCCAGCTCCTTTCCCACGAACGGAAAAAGAGCAAGCATAAACCGGCAAAGCGGCCAGCACGTTCACCGCTAAGGCTCCGCCCCTCGTTTACTTGGCCCAATCGGGTTTCGGGAAGTCGCGAATCGGACTGTACCGCGGATACGATTCCCAGACGTCTCCAGAGCCGCTCAGCCGCGGATCACCGGTTTTTGCGAGGTAATCATTCAGCTGTTTTTCCAGCTCCTGACGCGTCTTAGCATGCGCCGGATCGTCGGCCAGATCGTGCAAACAGCCCGGATCTTGCTCGATATCGAACAGCTCAATCGCCGGCCGATGATCGACCGCGGCGTGAAACAGCGGCGCAACCGCCGCCTCTTCCCGATTCTCCACCATCCAGGCAAGCGTCGGCGAGCCATCGATATCGTGGTACCCGCCATGCATCGGGCCGAGCATGCCTGGCTTCTTGTAAACCTGCGGAGCGCCCGCCGGCCAGCGCTGGGGCCGGAAGTTGCGAATCAGTAGGAACTGCTCGTTACGCAGCGATCGCTGCGGGTAGGTCAAATTGTCCCATCGCGATGACGAATGCCGCTCACGCGAACTATAGACGCCGCCGGTCAACTGCTTTTGCACTCCGGTCAAACGCGGCAAGAGATTGCGGCCGACCATTGGCGAGTCGGCCGCAGGAGCGACGCCGGCCGCCGCCAAGAACGTCGGCGCCAGGTCGACCAGGCTGACCGGTTCGTCAATCGTTTGTCCGGCGGCGATCTTCGTCGGCCAGGCGATCGCCAGCGGCATGTGGATGCCATACTCGTAGTTGTTCGCCTTCGCCCGCGGGAACGGCATGCCATTGTCGCTGGTGACGACGACGATCGTATTCTCCAGTTCGCCCGCCACTTCCAATTGCTTCAGCATGGCGCCCAACTGTTGATCGACCCACTCGATCTCACGGCAGTAGTCGAGCAAGTCGCCGCGAACCGGATCGGCGTCGGGCAAAAACGGCGGCAGCGTCGCTTCGGCCAGCTTTTTGCCGGCCTGCTCGCCGCTCCCTTGTTGATAAGGACGATGGGGCTCCATCGCGCCAAACCAGAAGCAGAAGGGCGCGTCATCGGGACGATCGGCCAGAAAGTCGGCGAAGTTGGCCGCGTAGTCATTGTTGCTGATGCCGCTGGCCGGCTTCTTTTTCAGCTTCCGTTTTTGATACGCTGGGCCAGCTGGATTGCGGGTTCGCCCGCTGATCTTGTAGTTGCCGGGTCCCCAGCCTTTGCCAGTGAAGCCGACAAAGTAACCCGCCTCTTCTAGCAAGTCAGGATAGACGACGTACTTTTTCGGAAAGGCAGAAGCGTGCGTTCCCGCTTGTTCAATCATCCAGGAATAACGCCCGGTCAGCAGCGCTGCCCGCGAAGGGGAGCAGCCGGGCGAGGCCGAAATGGCGTTGCGAAAATAGGCGCCGCGGCGGGCGATCTGGTCAAAGCTGGGCGTCTGCGCCGCTTGGCTACCGGCGATCGAAGTGTCAATCCACGACTGATCGTCGGAGATGCAGAGCAGGATGTTGGGGCGCTGGTCGGCGAAGAGTTGGCTGACACATAGCAAACTGAGCGTCGCCAGGAGGAACGGAGCGGGGCGGGGCATGGGAAACTTCCGCATGGAGGTCAGATTGAGGAGGGCGTGCAGCTACCAGTATGCGGCGCCGCAGCGATTGATTCAAACCGACCGAATCCCCATTTTCCGCTCGATTGCCCCCGAACGTATCGGCCTTTTTCGGCGATCGTGTTATGCTTGATCGCCATTGAAGTTCCATCTGACTACGCATCAAGCGATCGCCACCCGGAATCTATTGTATGGAGTGGATCCAAGAAATAGGGCTCTTCGCCCTTTGCGCCCATTCGATTGGGGTTTTGACCGCGATCAACGCGATCATGAAAACCCGCACGTCGCAGGGCGCCATTGCCTGGGCGTTGACCCTGTTTATGTTTCCGTACGTGGCGGTCCCCGCCTACTGGATCTTTGGTCGCAATCGGTTTCACGGCTACGTCGAAGCCCGGCGGAGCGAAAACCGTGGCGTGGAGCATATCAACAGCACCTTGCGGGGTGCAGCCGGCGAGTTCATCGTTACCGATGACCTTCCGTATCAGCTCAAAACCTTTCAAAACCTCGCCGAGTTCCCCTTTAGCCGCAAAAACTCGATCCGCCTGCTGATCAACGGTCAGGCGACCTTCGACGCCATCTTCGCCGCGATTGAATCTGCCGAGAAGTATGTCTTGGTGCAGTTCTACATCATGCGGCATGACGAGCTTGGCGATGCGCTGCAGCGACGATTGATCGAGCGGGCCAAGGCCGGCGTCCACGTCTACGTGCTGTATGACGAGATTGGCAGCTATGGACTGTCACGCAAGTACATTCAAGACCTGCGCGACGCTGGCGTCGAGATCGTGCCGTTTCATACCACCAAGGGACGCGGCAACCGCTTTCAACTTAACTTTCGCAACCATCGCAAGATCGTCGTTGTTGATGGCCAGACGGCATTTGTCGGCGGGCACAACGTTGGCGACGAATATATGGGACGGAGCAAGAGCTTTGGCAAGTGGCGCGATACGCATGTCGTCCTTCGCGGCCCAGCGGTGCAAGCGGTGCAGCGGTCGTTTATGGAAGACTGGAACTGGGCGACGCACGACCTGCCCCAGGTCGAATGGTCGCCGGAGCCGGCCGATGACGATCAGCAGGTCTTGGTGCTGCCCACCGGTCCAGCCGATGAATATGAGCGTTGTACGCTCTTCTTTGTGCAATCGATCAACATGGCCGAGAAGCGGGTCTGGATCGCCAGTCCTTACTTTGTACCGGATCCTCCGGTGATTGCGGCGCTACAGCTGGCGGCGATTCGGGGCTGCGACGTCCGGATTATGTTGCCGGAACGCCCCGACCATATCCTGGTTTATCTCTCGGCGTTCTCGTTCATCGCCGAAGCGGCGCCCAAGGGCGTTCGCTTCTTCCGCTACGAGCCCGGGTTTTTGCACCAAAAGGTGGTGCTTATCGACGATCACTTTGGGGCGGTCGGCACGGCGAATCTCGATAACCGCTCGTTCCATCTCAACTTTGAGATCATGATTGCGGCCGCCGACGAAAAGTTCGCCGCCGACGTCGCCGCGATGCTGGAGGATGACTTCGAGCATTGCCGCGAGGCGCACGCCGACGAGCTGGCCCAGCAGTCATATCTGTTCCGCCTGACGGTGGCTCTCTCTCGTTTAATGGCCCCCATTCAGTAGGCCATTGCTAGCGGCGACGGCGGCATATTCGGCAGAATCGTAAAAAACGAACAGCTCGCCTGAATTTGCCCAGTTGATGTGACCGAAACAAAAAGAGGAGACGCGCCGGCATTTTTGCTAGCAGCGATCTCCCCTTTGAATCAGACGCATCAACGACGGAGTCGTCCCCATGCCGCGTGCCAACTCGCTGCTTCTTCGCCTAACTTTGCTCGCTTTGGCGCTGAACGTGGGCTGCGCTTTCCCCTTCTTTCGTTCGAAAGACAGGTCTCTGGAAGAAGTGGTGGGCGTCGAAAAACTAGCGGCGGAGGACGCCGCGAAAAAGGATTTGGACCAACCGGCCGCCGCAGCCGCGCCGCGGGTCGCCCAGGGCAAAAAGCCGATGCCGCCGATCGCGCGGTTCTTCAGCGGCTTGTTTGGTCGCGGTAAGTCGGAACCGCCAGCCGATCCGATTTCGACCATCCCGGACGCCGATCCGTCGGACGTCGCCGAGGCGATTCAGCCAAAGATCGAAATCAACAATACCGGCGATATCGGAGCCGGCGTCGTCGCGCCCAAACAAGAGGGGCCAACGCAAGTCGTCATGCCGCAAGTCAGCAATCTGGCCGAGATGACGCCGAGCAACATCGCCGCGCCGAAACTAGCCGACGTGTTGGCCAATCCGACCCAATCGACCAGCTCGCCGGAGCCGCCCCCTTCGCAATCAGGCTCGCTAACCGCGGCGCTACGAAGCGCCCTGGACAACGCCGCCAAAGAGGGGTTGGCCCACGACGCTCCGCAAGCGAGCCGTTTTTCGACCACGATCGATTCGACGGCGCCGCAAGCCGCGGCGACCTCCTCGCCGTCGCCATCGGCGGGCCAATCGCAGATTGTCGAACTCGATTCGGCCCCGCTCGGCTCGCGTCAGCCTGAACCGACGCCGGTGGTCACCACCGCCAAGACTCCGCCGGTCGCCGCGCAAGTGATTGAAAACCCGACCATCAACTCGTCGCCGGTTGTAACCGCCGCTCGGAAGCTAGACGGTAATCCGCTGCGTGGCGATTCGCCGGTCAGCGGCTCGGCGATGACCGAACTGGCCGCCAGCCCGATTGGCGCCAAGCCGCCGAAAGCCCAAACGGTTTTCCCGGCCCAGGAAAGCGCTGCCGTCAACAACACCGCCGCCGAACCGGCCGAGGCCACCACGCTGGTCGCCTTCCAAACGCATGTGCATGCCGGCGACTCGATCGTCAACCAGCTGAAAGAAAGCCGGCGGGTCAACCAGTTCCGCCCGATGTTTGACGCCGCGGTTCCGTCGCCCGCCGCTCAGGCCACCACCGCCGCGGTCAAAGCGACCGAAGAAGCCCAACCGAGCGAGCCGACAACGCCCACGCCGACCCGCGCGGCGATCGTCGCCGTCGCGCCGAATCGCTATCAACCGACGCCTCCAGTTGCGACGGAAGTGGCGCCTGCCACCCCAACTGCCGTCGCCGCGACGCCGACTCCGGTCGAGATCGCCACGCCCGCGTTGCCGGCGACTCCGCAGTTGCCGACCGAGTGGACCTCGTCCACGAGTTCGACAACGGCGCCCGCAAACCGCGCCGCGTCCCCGCCGCGCAGCGAAGCGTTCGCTCAACTGGCGCCGTCGGAGATGCCGTCAGAAAGCCTCGAGCAGCCCGGCAGCGAAACGGCTCCGCAAGAGCAACTCGTCACGACGCCGACCAACCCGGTCCGCGCTGTGCCGCGAGTGGCGACTCCGCCGGTTGGCGCCACGCCGACCGCCAACGTGCCGCAAGTTGCAACCCGCCCGACGCCGCCGACCGTTCCGCCGGTCGGAGCGCTGCCGCGGGGGCAGCTGATTCCGAGACGGGACCCGGTCGCCACGCCAAAGCTGGCGCCGGTCGTCACCGTCGAAGAATACCGCCGCATGCAACAGCAGCGGCGCAGTCAGGCGACGCGCCGCTATTAAAGCTCGCGCCAGTTGACGTCAATTCGCCCGTGTAGCCGCGCTGCGATATCGCGGTACTCGGGTCGATTGTCAACCAGCATTCGGGCCGCATCTCGCAGCGGCGTCCCTTCGACATGCTGACAATAGACGACCTCCGGCACGTCGCACGGGATCAACCCGGCGGCGCCTTCGGCGGTCGGTAGGGTTCCGACATCCGACTCCCCAATGTTCGAGCAGGGGAAGAAGACGCTGACCGCACATGCTCCTCCCAACGAAGCGAGACGGGGCCGACAATCGGTCAGCGCCTTGGCGATTTCTTCGCGGGGCGGGGCGCCGGTGAGCGCCGCCGAATTGGAGCTCTGCGTCAGATCGGTCTGAGCCCGAATGATGACGGTTCGGCAGATGTTCTCTAGCATCTTGGCCGCCTTCATGGCGCCATCGCGGGTGCAGATGAGCAAGTTCTCGAGCCCTTGGTGCTCTTCGCAAATCTTGGCCCGCGTTTCGCGATCGGCGACTAGCAGGAATTCGTGGAAACGCGGTTCGACGGCGCGAATCGAAGTATCGTTGACTTCGCCTACTTCCAGGTCAAAGAAGTTCGCCAGCCGCTTCAGTTCTCCTTCCACATTCTTAAACGCCAGGTTGGTATCGATCAGTTTCGCGCGTACTACCTGGGCGAACTGACATACGCCCAACAAGGCGATGCCATGCGTCCGCAGATGGGCGTACTTGATCCAACCATCGTAGTCGGTCGCGGCGCTCTTGCTGCGATCGCGGCCCCGATTGTCTTTGCTGTCGTAATTGGCGTCGAGCAGCTTTTGGCGATGGCGATAGACTTCGCCCTGTAGCCGCTCGGCCATCGCGCGGGCTTTGTCTTCTAGCTGCCGGAAATAGTCGTCCACCGACTGCCGCAAGTCGCGGGTCCGCTGCAGGCGAAACTCTTCCATGTCCAAGTGCGATAGCAACCAGGCGGTGATCTTCTGAGCGGTCTCTTCTCCCGATTGGCGCAACTTCGGCGCAATCTCGCTATAGAGCGAAACGGAGCGTTTCTCGCTCGACTCCATCTCGGCCGCACTTTGGCCGATCACCGCATCGAGAAACTCAAAGACCTTCAGCGACCGCTGCAGCGGATCGTCACATGGCTGGTCCAGCTGTTTAAACTCTTGGGCGAGGACGGCGCGGAAATACTCGTCGGGATCGGCGCCAAGTTCGTTGTGCACCATCATGAACATCGTCTGCAGCAGCGGATCGAGCGCCAGGTTCTCTTCCGCCACCAGCTGATCGACATGTTCTTGCAGCACGCGTTCAAAACGATTTTGACGCTCGTCTCCTTCCTCTTCTTGCTTGTTGAGCGTCGCCATCCGGCGGCGATCCGAGCTGCCAGCGCAGTCGTCGCCACCGAGCCATCGCTGGACGACGGCGCTGGCGATCTCGCAGCTATAGCGTTCGGTCGCCGAGCGAGAACTGAGCGGAACGGTGTAGGTTGAGAAGGTGTTGATCCTCGGCGGGCCCCCTTCGTCGGCGGCGATGTTGGCGTTCAGGTTGTCGACGTAACAACCGCTGCGACTGCGGGCCCGCATCAGCAGGTAATCGGAAAGCTCGTCAATCTGGCGGTCGTAGTCCCCATTTTTTAGTTCATCCCCCCAGTGCAACAGCTGAAAGGTGGGACGCCGAAAGCCGCGTAAATCAATCTCCGGAATCCGCGCCGAGGGATCGCCGGGGTACTTTTGCGATTGCAAGATCTGATGCAGTTCGGTCAAGCAGGCGAGCCCGTTGGAGCGGGCCAAGTCTTGTTCGTCCGTCTTGCGCGGACCGGCATGAACCAACATCACTTCGAGATCGCTCAGTTCCTGTCCTCGCTTCTGCAGCAAGTGACAGATGGCGAACGCCAGGTCGAGCACGATCCCGCTGCCGGCGCCGCCATTGATCGACGCCATCAGGATGACGCGAGGTTCGCCGGCAACGGCGTTGGGCGTCAGTTCGGACTGATCGCCAACCGCATCCAGCGCATCGCCGATCGATTGCAACACCGAGTCAATATGGTCCAGATAGGCGATTCGGCCGAGCGGACGAAGACCTTCGGTCGCCAGCGAATTCGGAATGTTATAGAGCCAACGGCGGCTGACCGACTGCGTGATGCGCGCCGATTCGCTGCGATACGACTGCGGGCGACGCAGCGGAATCAACAACCGCGTGATGTCGGTCGCCTCCGGCATCGCCGGCGGAATCTCCATCGAGTTCAACGTCTTCGTGTCGGTATCGACGGCGATCGCCTGGTACCAGGCTTGTCCTTGTTCCTTGCCGCTGTCACGATATTTTTGCTCGATCGAATAGGCGAGCCGAACGCCAACGCCGCCGACGCCGATCACCAACGTCGGACGATGTTTCGACTCGGCGGCAGCCCAAGCGACCGGTTCTTTGCGGGCCGGCTGCAGCTCCGGCAGATCGTCCCACAGCTGATGCGAGATGGGCGAAGGCGCCTCAGGCGCCGACATCTCCAGCGTCGCCGACTTCTCTCCAACCGGAGCGTCTTCTTCGGTCGTCTCGGTGGTGCGCGTATCGGCGGCGCAGATCGTCTTGGTGTCGTTATTGGTCGACGCGTGCGGCGCGACAACGCCGGTGGCCGGCAAGCTCGACGCGGGATCGGACGCCGCTACTAGCGCCGCCAGCATTTCGCGACAGTTGCGGAATCGCTGCGCGGGGTCTTTGGCCAACGCGCGATCGATGATCGGGCGATCCGCTTCCGGCAGCGAATTGAGTCGCGGCTTGCTGCTGAGGTGCTGCGCCGTCAACTGGGCCGGCGTTTTGCCGGGGAAGGGGAGGGCGCCGGTCAGCATTTCCTGGAAGACGATCGCCAGGCTGTATTGGTCGCTTTGTTTCGACGGCTGATCATGAAACACTTCGGGCGCCGCATAGACCGGCGTCAGTCCCGCCATCATCGAGGCGGTGACGTCTTGCAGATGCTTCACCAGCCCGAAGTCGGCCACTTTCGAGTGGTCGCCGACGATCAGCAGATTCTCGGGCTTCACATCCAGATGCTGGAGCGAGTGCTGCTCGCTCATGTAATCGAGCCCTTCGGCCGAGTCGCTCAGATAGCGAAGCAGTTCGGCTCGGGGGACGCCCGGCAGGCCGGCGGTGCGGCACTCTTCAAACCGGTCCTTCAAACTCTTGTCGGCCAGTTCGGTCACGATGACCAATTGACCGTCAATCACTTCGACCCGCTCTAAAGAGAGCAGAAAGGGATGGCGTACGCTGCGGATGCGGTGGAGCGCTTTCAGTTCGCGAGCGGCGCGCGCTTCGTCATGGAATCCATAAACGAATTTCACCGCCTTTTGCAGTCCGCCGGGGGCTTCGGCGGTCCATACCTCGCCGTAGCCGCCTGCGCCAATTCTTTGGCGCACGCGGTAGCCTGCTACTTCACGTACATGCGCTGGAACTTCGGTTGACACGGAAAGTTCGCCTCAAAACGCTTGACTGTTTTCGACGGCAGCCAGGCGGCCCAGCCTGACTGCGCGGTTCGATGATTCATTCAACGAATTATCTGTAAGACGGCGCTACGCTTGCCCAGCGTCGCGTCGTCGATACCTTCCTCGACTCATATTCGCTCCCAGGTCGCGGAACCGCTGCGCGCTCGCCTCGGCATGCACCCCAGTCGCAATCGTAACAATGTGCTTCTCTTGGCAGACGCGAATCGCTTCGCGCATCGACTCTTGCAGCTGTTGGTCGCCGTCAATCTCACGAGCGACCGTCTCATGAAATTCGATGTAGTCGGGGGCGAGGTCCAAGTAGTCCTCCAGCCGCGACTTCGACGGATGGTAGCCGGCGAACGCCGTCTCGCAGCCGATCGATTGCAATTCGTTCATAAACTCGCGAAAGAACGGCAGCTCGCAAACCGATTCATCCGGGATGACGATCACCGTCCGCCGCGCTTCGGGCGATTGATCGCGAGCGTAGGCGACCGAATCGAGGAAGCTGGTCGAGCCGATTTCGTATTGTTCGGGCCGCAAAAAAAGACAGGAGTTTTCAGGCAGCATCTCGGCCGCCACATAGGCCCGCAGGCGATGCAAACGCTGCAAACGCTCGGTCAATCGGCACTCGGTATCGAGAATCTTGCGGCTGATTGGATCGTCAGGACTGACGTTGCTATCGATCATGCGCCGCACGAGAAATCCAAACGGATCGCCGCTGGCTAGATCGTAGATGCCGTCAAAGTCGACGCGCACGCCACCCACGGCGGCGATCTCTTGCCACCGGCGAAAGGCCTGCAGCGAATCGAAAAAAGAGCCTACTTCAGTCGGCGCGGCGCCGCCGCCATCCATCTGCAGCGTGACGGTCTGCCGCTGCTGCGATTGATTGCCGCTATGAAAATCGAATTCGATATCGGCGACCATTAACGTATCGCCATCCGAGATGATCTTTTCGGTGATCTTCTCACCGTTGACGAAGGTGCCGTTGGTGCTGTTTAGATCGCGGAGTAAGTACTGGCTGCCTTCTTTCAACAGCAGCGCATGTTCGCGCGAAACTCTCCCCGATTCGACCGGGTAGTCGCACGAATCATTGCGCCCGATCGAGAAAGGAAACTTTTCAATCCCCAGTTTTCGCGTCTCGCCGCTCTCCGCCGAAATGATTTCGAAGAACGGGGCGCCTACTTGCGGATCGAACAAGACTTCTGTGTGCATCGGGAATATTCTCGCAGGCGAAAAGTCACGTCGACTGAAACCCTTTCGACAAGAGAGTTTTTGCCGAGAAAGGGGACATCGGATAAGGAAAAGCGCACGCGCCTCGCAGCAACGTTCATCGAAAACATAGCATTGAAATCTTCGGGCCGACGAAATTTCTCTATGCACGTCCTGTGGTTTCTACAGAATCGCCCCGCTCGTCGCTTCTTATTGACCTATGTTTCAGATGGCTTCCAAAGCCGCTGCGGCGGCGATGTCGCCAAAAGTCAACGCTCTTCTCGACTTCTTATCCGTCATTCAGCAAGAGACGTTTATGCAACGCCGACCGCTTCGCGTATTACTCGTATCTCAGGACCGCTCTTTCCTCCGCCGCACCGCCGAATTCTTAAGCGCCTGTCGCATAGCGGCGTATGTCGTCGCCGATGCCGAGCAGGCCGAGTGGGCGCTGGCCAGCCGTGAGCCCGATATCGTCGTTGTCGATACGGCGATGCCCAAAGCCTGGTCCGTACTGCAAAGTCCACGGCGGGAGCGGCACACCACCCAAGCTTACGTCTACGCCATCGCCATCACCGACGACGACTCGCCGGATCGCGTTTTTGAGGCGCTGGCCGGGGGCGCCGACGACATCATTCCGCGGCCTCTGCGATTTACAGAACTATTGGTGCGCGTACGCTCCGCCGCTCGGTCGCTGGAAGTGGAAAGCCGTCTCTATCGTCGCGTAGGTCGCCGCTCGACCAGCGGATTGGGCAACTCGGGCGTCTTGTTGCGTCTCTTGCGGGAAGATCTCCGCGACGCCGCCACCACCGGCAACGAAGTAAGCGTGGCGCTATTTGATATCGACTATGCTCTCCGCTTTGGCGCCGATTCCGGCTTCGACCGCATCGTCGAGCAAGTAACCTCGACCATCAGCGGCGAGATGCTTCCCACCTATCGCATGTGCCAGCCCTCGGTCGATCAATTGGCGGTCTTGCTGCCCAATTCCACTTCGGACGAAGCGTATCAATGGGCCGAAGAGGTCCGCCAAAAGATCGCCTCCACCGAGTTTCAACACGCCGATACCACGCTAAAATTGACGGTCAGCGGCGGCGTCGCCGCTTCGGCCGATTCGGGACCAATCGCCGAAGAAATGTGGGAAAACGTGCAGGAACGGCTCGATTTCGCGAAAAACTCCGGCGGCAATTTCGTCGCCTCGCTTCGGCAATTGCAAAACGAAGACGCCGCCGGCGGCTCGCATGGCCGCTTGTTTGACGGCACGACGACCTCCGATGTCCTGCGTCCCGCGTTCGTTCATCTCTCGACCACAACGCCGGCCGACGAAGTGATCGCCGCGTTCGCCAAGCATGATCTCGACGTCGCCCCGGTGCTGGACGCCCAGCGCCAATTTGCCGGCGCCATCACACGCGACGTGGTGCAAAACCGGGCCGTCCGCTCGCGCGAGCTAACCGCGGCCGAGTTGGTTGATCCCAACTTTCCGCAAATGGACTCGAACGCCTCGTTCAGCGAACTGGTCAACTTCTTCGCGGAACATCCCACCCCGTGCGTGGCGATCGTCGACCATGGCAAACCGCTTGGCTTCGTCTCTCGCGACGACCTGGCGCTGTTGAGCGAACCGCTTGATTCGTCCAGCTACGCCGAATCGATAGACGACATCCCGACCACCGAATTCTACGTTGTTAGTCGCCCGCAGTTGCTGGAAGTGGGCGCGGAAGCGTAAGGCAAACGCCGAGAGCGGAAAGCAGAAGGAAGAGGGCCAGTAAATCGGCTCTCTTTTTTTAGTGGTTAGCCGCGAAAGCTCCGCTTTCGGGGCCGACGAAGTCGGCTGGAGGCATCGATCCGAGCCGGGCGATCAAACGGCGTTGTGCCACAAAGTTCGGCGTGAAGCCTGCGAATCACTTCCCTTGCCAGCGGTTCTTGGCTGGATAATTGGGGACCACATATTGATGAAGGCCCTTCGCGATCAATTCGGTCTCCATCTCCTCGAGCCACTGCTGCGTTAACTCATGCCGGTTGACGCCTGCTAGTGGGCCGGGATGCAAACGTTCAATTCCGGTAGGCGTATGAACGACTCGCAGGAAGTCGCCGCCGTGCGAGCCGCGACCGATCTGGATCTGAATTTCCTCTTCGCGAAGCACCGTGGGTGACTCTTGTTTCGGTGAGAAGCTGGCTTTGGCAACGATTTTATCGCGTCTGGCGGCGAAAGTGAAAGGCAGGCTCCGTGCCGATACACGTCGGCGAAACCCGCCTGGATGCCGTTCTCGGATGGATGCCTCCTGCGGCTAACCCTACCGACAGAAAAAGATCGCGGCGATCACAGCGCCACGATCTTCTCCGCTTTCCGCTTTTCTTATTCGTCCCCCGCCACCACCGTAAAGTAGCTCTTCACCACCCGGTCAAAATACTCAGGCTTCATCTCCAGCGGGAGCCCTTTGTAGATGCAGTAGTTGCGGACCTGGCCCAGCAAGTCGCGGGGCTGGCAACGTCGCATCGGGCGATTGGTGGGCAGGTAGTGCTTTTCGACCAGGTGGTCGACCGCGGCGGCGTTGTACTCGCAGTTGAACTGCTTGGCGAAGATCCGGAAGAGAGTACGGAACTCGTCGAGCTGCGCGTCGCGGACTTCGATCTTGTAAGGAATGCGACGCAAGAAGGCGTCGTCGGTCAGATCTTTGGGCTCGAGGTTGGTCGAGAAGATGATCAGCTGTTCAAACGGTACCTGGATCTTCTTGCCGTTTGCTAGCGCCTGGTAGTCGACCCGATTTTCGAGCGGTACGATCCAGCGGTTGAGCAGCTGCGTCGGCTCCATTCGCTGTCGTCCAAAGTCGTCGATCAACAGACAGCCGCAATTGCTCTTCATCTGCAGCGACGCTTCGCCGATGTTGTTGATGACGTCGTGTCTGATTTCCAAACTGTCCATCGTAAGTTCGCCACCCACAATCACCGTGGGTCGCCGAATCTTAACCCAACGATGGTCGTAGCTGTCCGCCTTCAGGATGCTGCTCTGAGCCTCTTCGATCACTTCGTGATAGACGGTATCGAACAGCTTGACGTATTGGCCATCTTCGATGATCGTGCGCGGGATCCAGATATGCTGACCGTAGCAGGCGGTAATCCGCTTTGCTAGCGTCGTTTTGCCGTTGCCCGGGGCCCCGTAGAGAAAGAGTCCGGCGCCCGAGTTCACGGCCGGGCCGAGATTGTCGAACAGATCATCGTCGACCGAGAGTCCTTTGAAGGCCTCTTCCAGCTGGTCTCGCTGCGGCGCTTCGTTGCGGATCGACTGGGCTTCGACCGAGGTGATGTAATCTTCCAAAATGACCGGCGCAGCCCCGAAATAGGTGCAACTGGCCATATACGACTGGGCGCGGGTCCGCCCTTGGTCGGTCAGCGCGTAGACGAAATCGTTGAGCGCCGCCGAACCGGTATGTTGCAAAATTTGCCGCGTGCGAAGCGATACGAACAGCGCGTCTAGAATGCCAAACGGCAGGCAGATCTTCTCGGCGATCTGACGACCGCTGGCCGAACCGATGTTCAGCAACAGCTTGCAGATCAACGATTCGATCAACTGAGGAGAGAGTCGCGTCTCTTCCAACGACTTTGGTTCTTCAGGACGAAAGTTTTCGTCCGACATCAGCGAGGCGAGCAAGGTGTTTTTCAGATCGAGCGTAGCGGCAGACGACACGGCGAACCTCCGTTAGGGACATACGAGACTGTGGGCTATGAAATCTAGTTCGCTAAAACGAGGCGGGTCGACCATTCCCTCTCAAAGCCGCGCTCCTATAATTGGCACAACCGTCACAAATGGAACGCGCTAGCTGGGCGACAGCGCCGCTAGCGCTATAGATTTATTACAGATGGCTATTGTTAGCCCCCTGCGCAGGTCGATAGAGGGCTATCGCATGACGATTTTGAAAGTTCGTATTTCTTGAATGCCTTTTCGGTGCTATGGTTGCATCGAACAGGTCGTACCTTGGGGAGCAAACGCCCATGGCTCATGAAAAAGCGAAGCTGCTGCTGGAGTCGTCGCACTCGTACTTAGAACGAATCGCTGCGATTCAGTCGGCGCTGGAGCTCGGAATGCCGTATGACGAGATCGAGGATTATCTCGATTGGGTCGAGCTAATGCGGTGCGAAGCTTCGAGCGGGTCGGCCGAGTAGTCGGCGTCATTCTCGATCCGCTTGATTGGGCCGCCAAACCGGCGGCAGCCGGCTGCCAAGGTCAGCTAGCCGGCCGCTTCCATGTTCTTCAGAACGCGTACCGCTTCATAAGCGTTCGCAAGTCCACCAATACGCTGCACGAAGAGTTGCACTTCGAGCACTTGCGAGGGGGACAAAATATCGCTGCCGCACGAGAGCAAGATCTCGATTTCTTCAGCAGACAAATTCTCGACGTCCAATTCCTTCAGCATGAGCGATCCTGATCGGTAAGAAACAAATCGGGGCGAAACTATCCCGAAGTATCGGCGAGCCGATGCGACGGATTGAGATTGCCTTCGATTGGTTTCGCACGTTCTTCCAGATCGCCACGCGGCGGGAAATTTTTATCGGAGTGATCGGCACATCCCGCGCGATTTGATAGCACGCGGTGTTAAACCGTCATGGTTATTCGGTCAGCGACGTTACGCGGTGGAAGCGGACGAAGCTGATCCGCTGGCGCCGGTCTGAGGGGGCGCCGCCTTCACGGGAACCGCTTCCACACTGACGCCGGAGATCTGATCCCCCACCATGCGGTGCAGCAGCCAGAATCCAACCGCCACAACCGTCCACGCCAAGGGATAGACGATCAAACCGGGACCGAGCGCAAGAGAGCCGAGCATGATCCACCCGGCGCCAATCATCAGTAGCAAGCTTTTCAGCGGCATGACAAAGGAACTCCGTTTCACGGGATGAGCGACTGTAAGCGAGGCAGGAGATTCTGGTCGTTTCCTACCTATTCAATTTTAGGCGATATGTCGCGAAAAAGGCGAGTCAATTTCGCAAAAATCCCCTCGTATGCCGCCGGAAACGCGGCTACTCGCATTTACCCAGCTTGCGTGTGTGCTGTTTCTCGCTTGCAGAATCCGCTGGCGCCTGCTATTTTCCCGACCGCGCTCCTGCGCCAATCTCCGCCAGCATTGACGAAGAGAATTTCATGCCCAAAGCGTCAGAAGTCCTTGGACAGTACATCCCGCTCCACTACCACTTTGAAATGCTCCGCGACAGCTATCGTATGAAGAGCTTCCGCGAGGCGATTGAAGCGACCGTTCGCCCAGGCGACAAGGTGGTGGATCTGGGCGGCGGTACCGGCGTGATGTCGTTCTTCGCCGCGCGTGCCGGCGCCGAAGTCTGGTACTGCGAGCGCAATCCGGAACTGGTCGAAGCGGCCCAGCGAATGCTGCGCGCCAATCATGTCGCCGAGCAGGTGCATATTGTCCACGCCGACGCGGCGGAGTTCACGCCGCCATCGCCGGTCGATGCCGTCATCTGCGAAATGCTGCACGTCGGGTTATTGCGGGAAAAGCAGGTTCAAGTGATCTCGGCTTTCCAGCGCAATTACGCCGCGGCCCATGGCCCGCGACTCCCTCGCTTTTTTCCTGAAGGGACGCTGCTGGCATGCCAGCCGGTCGAGCAAGACTTTGAGTTTGAAGGCTACCTGGCGACCGGTCCGCTCTTTCAGGCGCCGGCCGACGAGCATGCCGATACCCACGTGCTGGCGGATGCTACCGTCCATCAGATGGTCTGGTACGACAAGCCGCTTCGCTCGGAGATCGCCTGGCGCGGGAAAATCGAAATCGCCCACCGCGGCGTTATGAACGGCGTCCGGTTCATCACCAAGAACGCGCTCACGGTACTGGTGGAAGACGAGCGAGTCATCCCGTGGCACAACCAGTTTCTGGTCATGCCGCTGGAGCGTCCGCAGGAGGTTGAAGCGGGCGACGTGATTGAAATCTCCTTCCAGTACGAAGCGGGGGAAGAGCTATCGCAGCTTGCCGCCACGCTGCAAGCGGTCCGAACCGGGGAGCGGCGCAACCAGCAAGTCGCATAACAAAATCCGTCCCCTCATCTGATTCTCTCAGCGCCACACGCATAACCGGCATCTTCGGCGCCTCAGGCCCCAAAAAGTGGGAGCTTCCTACGGGCATTGCGAATCCCGTTTCTTGGACAAACTCATTGTCCAACCTAGTTTTTCAAAGATGTCCAGCTGATGGCGGGCCTGCCGTCGCGCGCTTTCAGCTCGCCCCACGCAGCGCAAGCGGCGCTGATGCATGACTTGAAACTGAGTTGACGCCAATGATGAAAAAGTCGCCACTTACCAATGAACTCCTGGCCGCAATCGCTTGCGGGCTGCTGTTCGTGATTGCGACGATCTTCTGCGTAGCGACTGGGCAAGTCGGACTCGGCAGCATGCTGGCCTGCGGCGCGGCTGGTCTTTCGGCGGTAGCGTTACTACTTATATGGCGCTCGGTAAAAACGACCGAAGACCGCGTTATCCGCCAGCTGCAGTTGCTGGCCAGCGCGTCGACCGAACAACTGGAAACCGACGATCTGCACGACATGTGTCCCCAGGCGCGAGCCTTGCCTCGCTGGAAAACGCCGCTGGAACTTTGCTTTCGGCGGATGAAGTCGCTCTCGGACGAGGCGCACGAGTTGCAACAGTCGCGGGTTCGCAGCGAAGTAAAGGCCCACCTGACCGGTCTGCGCCACGAACAGATGCGAGAAATCGTCGAGAAGCTGTCGGAACCGGTTTTGATGACCAACCAGTACGACGAGATCATTTTCGCCAACGAAGTGGCCCGCGAAATCTTCGGCATCGTCAGTCTGGCCGAAAAAACGATGGCCCAGGACGCGATCGGATCGGAAGGGATCGTGCAACTGCTGCAAGAGACGCGGCTCCGCAAGACGCCGACGCAGCGAGTCAGCGAGATCGAAATGCACGACTCGACCGGCGACAAGCATTGGTACCGCATCACCGTCGGCACGATCGGACAGCAACTCGAAAACGAAATGGGCGCCGACGAGCCGAACTTCGGCGCCGTCGCCGTGCTGCGAGACATTAGCGGCTACAAAGCGATCCAGCGCCGCAACGCCGAATTCGTTTCGGCCGTGAGTCACGAGATGAAGACGCCGCTGGCCGGCATCAAGGCGTATGTCGAACTGCTGGCCGACGGCGAGGCGGAAGACGAAGAGACCCGCGATGAGTTTCTGCAGGTGATCAACAGCCAGGCCGACCGCCTGCAGCGGCTGATCGACAATCTGCTGAACTTGGCCCGGATCGAAGCGGGCGTCGTCAACGTCAACAAGAAGCCGCGCTCGCTCAACGAACTGCTGGAGGAAGCGTTCCGCATCGTCCAGCCAACCGCCGAGCAAAAGAACATCACGCTCGTTTCCGACCTCAGCCCGATGTACTTAGGCGTGCTGGTCGATCGCGACATGATCATGCAGGCGGCGATTAACCTGCTGTCGAACGCCCTCAAGTACACCCCCAACGACGGCCGGGTAACCTTGCGCAGCCGGATGCAGGATCGCGAAGTGGTGTTTGAGGTCGAGGACACTGGCGTCGGTCTCAATTCGGAAGATTGCGATCGGGTGTTCGAGAAGTTCTATCGCGTCAAGAAAGATCAAAAGATGGCCACGGGAACCGGACTTGGGTTGCCCTTGGCCAAACATATTGTGGAAGACGTTCATGGCGGCGAACTGAACGTCTCCAGCGAACCGGGCGTCGGCTCGACGTTCCGGATTCGTCTCCCCACGGTCCAAGTGGCCGAAACCGTCTCGTAGTTAATCAGTTCGTTTGTAGGCCATCAAGATGAACGCTTCACAACCTTCCATGGAAGATTTTCGTCAGATGACGACCACTTCGACCGCCGTCACGTCAACCCACACCGCCAGCAAGCGCATCTTGCTGGTCGATGACGAAATGCACATTCTCCGCGCCGCTGAGTTCAAACTGAAGCGGAGCGGTTACGAAATCGACTGCGTCGAGGATGGCGAACAGGCGTGGGAAGCGATTCAAGAGCAAATGCCCGACCTGCTGATCACCGACTTCCACATGCCGCGGCTTGATGGCCTCGGCCTGTGCCGCCGCGTGCGAGAGAACGAGGCGACCCGCCAACTGCCGATCATCATGCTGACCGCCAAGGGATTTGAAATGACGTCGGACGACAACCTGGAGTCGCTCGACATCGCCGCCATCTTGGCGAAACCTTTCAGTCCTCGCGGCCTGGTGAACTGCGTCGAAGCGGTATTGACCACCGGTTCGTTCGAGCAACCGCCGGTCAGCTTCCTGCGTTAAACCATTTTTCACAAAGTAGCCGATGAGCCTGCCGACCGAAATTTTTGGTGAAGTCGTGGTGGTCCACACGCCTGAAGAATTGGGCGAAGACCAAGCCGACGGCGTCGAAGCGTTCTTGCGATCGCGAGAACGCAATCGGGTCATCGTCGACCTGGACGGCACCGAGACGATTGACAGCGCCGGTCTGACTTGCCTCCTATCAGCGCAACAACAACTGCGCGAAGGGGGAGGAGAATTGAAGATTACCACTTCCAACCACGTCAATCGCAAGATCCTGGAAATCACCCGATTGGACAAGCGGCTGGAGGTATTTGAAAACATGATCGAAGCGGTAAAGAGCTTCGTCTAATCGTCATTGGAAATGATTCCCCATGAACGCGCCCACCACGAGCGCCCCGATGCGATTAGGTAACGTCCTCACCAAGCGGGGGTTCGTTACGATCGAGCAATTGGAGGTCGCGCTCGACCACCAAAAAAACAAAGGGAAGAACAAGCTTCTCGGCGAA
The DNA here is from genome assembly GCF_007859755.1 of Blastopirellula retiformator. Taxonomy (NCBI): domain Bacteria; kingdom Pseudomonadati; phylum Planctomycetota; class Planctomycetia; order Pirellulales; family Pirellulaceae; genus Blastopirellula; species Blastopirellula retiformator. Next base: position 88,226 of record NZ_SJPF01000004.1, read on the forward strand.
ATCCTCGTCGACCTCGGCTACTGCACCGAAGACCAGATTATCGAATGTCTGGCGGTCGAGTATGGCATTCCTTACGCCAAGCTGGAAGCGAGACTCTACGATCCCCGCGTGGTCGGCATCTTGCCGCGCGAGTACATCGAAAAAAACCTGGTCTTTCCGCTGTTCTTGATCGATGACGTGCTGACGATCGCGGTCACCGAGATTTCCAATCTCTTTCTGATTGACGAAATCCAGACGCTTACCGAAAAGCAGGTGCAGATTGTCGCCTCGTCGCCGCGCGACGTGCGGCGAATGATCCAGAACCTGCCTGACTCGAAGGTGTTCGTCATCGACGACATCATCGAGGATAGCGATCAGTCGGAAGTGACGCTGATCGAAGACGCGATCGAGGACATCGGCGACGTCGAGGAAATCGCCGGTCAGTCACCGGTCATCCGTCTGGTTAACTACGTCATCTACAATGCCGTCAAAGAGGGCGCCAGCGATATTCATATCGAGCCGGCCGAGCGGTGCATGCGGGTTCGTTATCGCATCGACGGCAAATTGCACAAATCGCTGGAAGTGCCCCAGCACCTTTTAAACGCGGTCAACAGCCGTATCAAGATTATGGCGGGACTCGACATCAGCGAGCGCCGTCTGCCGCAAGATGGTCGCGTCCACGTGATGCTCGACTCGCGGAAGATCGACTTGCGCGTTAGCACCTTCCCGGGCAATCGCGGCGAAAAGACGGTGATTCGCGTGCTCGATACGAAAAAGGTGACGTTGGTCCTGAAACACCTTGGTTTCGCCGAGGACATCCTTGACCGCTTCCTGAACAACATTCACGCTCCGAACGGCATTGTGCTGGTGACCGGTCCGACCGGTAGCGGTAAGTCGACGACGCTTTACGCGGCGCTCAACGAAATCGCCACCATGGAAAACAACATCTGCACCGTCGAAGACCCGATCGAATATCACCTGCCGCTGATCAACCAGTTTCAAGTGCAAGAGCGGGTCGGTCTGACCTTCTCTAAAGCGCTGCGAACGCTGCTTCGCCAAGACCCCGACGTGATCATGGTGGGTGAAGTCCGCGATGAAGAGACGGGACGTACGGCGATTCAAGCGGCGCTGACCGGGCACTTGGTCTTCAGCACGCTGCATACCAACGACGCTGTTTCGGCCGTGACCCGATTGGTCAACATGGGAGTCGAGCCCTACCTGATTGGCGCCGCGCTCAACATGGTTTTGGCCCAGCGACTCGTACGCAGCATCTGCCCCAAGTGCAGCGAAGCGTACGAACCGCCGCGTAACCTGCGAAAAACGCTCGAGCGGATGGGCTACGAGATTCCAGTCTTCCGCAAAGGAATCGGCTGCCGCTACTGCCGCAACTCGGGCTATAGCGGACGTCTCGGCGTGCACGAGATGCTAACGATCGACGACGAACTGCGCGACGCCATCGTCGCCGGCATGCCAATTGGCGAACTGCGGCGACTTGCTGTGAAGAGCAAAAATTTGATCTCGATGCAGCATGACGGTTTCCGGAAGGTCCGTGAAGGAATCACGACGATCGAAGAAGTGCTGCATGCCACCGGCGATGTGGCGATGGCCAGCATGACGTAACCCAAGATTGGTAAAGTTCCAGCATGTTAAGCTTCGCCTATCAAGCCCGCGATACCCTCGGCCATGTGCACGAGGGCGCCATCGAAGCCGGTTCGACCGAAGAAGCGGCGATGGTGCTGCATCGCGACGGCATGCACGTTCTATCGCTGGAGCAAGAGGAAGAAGGGGGCTCCCTCTTTCCATCGCGGATCTCCCGGTCCGACATCATCTACTTCACCAATCAGCTGTCGGTGATGGTCGACACCGGCATCAACCTTTCGACCGCGATCGAATCGGTCGCGTCGCAAGAGAAGAACGAAGCGCTGAAGACGCTGCTTAACGACATCCGCCGCAGCGTTGAAGGGGGCGAAGACTTTTCAGCCGCACTGGCCCGCTATCCCAAGCACTTCAACCGCACCTACATCTCGCTCGTCAAAGCGAGCGAACAGACCGGTATGCTGGGCGAAATGCTGGAGCGGATCGCATCGTACCTGCGCGGCGAAGTCGAAATCCGCAACAAGGTTCGCGCCGCGCTCGCCTATCCAGCGGTGATGGTGGTGCTAGCAACGTCGGTGACAATTTTCCTGCTGACTTACGTGCTGCCAAAGTTCACCCCGCTGTTCGAGCGGAAAGGCGCCAAACTGCCGACGCCGACCATCATCATGATGACGGCGTCCGACGTGCTGCTCGACTACTGGTGGGCCTGGTTGATCGGACTAGTTGCCGCGGTCATCGGCTTCCTTTACTTCCGCACGACCGAACGTGGCCGCAAGACGATTGATAGCGTCAAGATCACGATGCCGATCGTCGGTCCGATGATGCGCAAGATTACGATCGCCCGTAGCCTGAGCACGCTGGGGACGCTAGTTCGCAGCGACGTGCCGGTGCTGCAGTCGCTGGAACTTACCGCCGATATCAGCCAAAACTACTACTACGACAAGCTCTGGCGAGACGTGATCGACTCGGTTACCTCGGGTAATCAAATCCACGAAACGCTCGCCAAAAGCAAGCTGATTCCACCGACGGTCGTGCAAATGATCTCGGCCGGCGAAGAGACCGGTCGCTTGGACGACGTGCTGATGAAGGTCAGCCGCCACTATGAGCAAGAAGTCGATCTCTCGATCAAAACGGCGACCAGCCTGATAGAACCGTTGATGATCACCGTGATGGGTACGGTCGTCGGCGGCATCGCGATGGCGCTGCTGTTGCCGATCTTCTCGCTATCGCGAAACGTCTAGGCCCAGGCGCGTCACATCCGAACGGGGCGCAATGGCCACGACTTTGCGTGGCCATGATTGCGTACTGCAACACCGCAAGGTCCTGGCCTGCAAAGGCGCCCGCACACGCCGAACTCGCGCTGCTATCGCCTACTCCGCATCGCTAGCAATTCGCCACGCCAGCAGGTAGACAAGCTTTGCCCAGGCCTCAAAGTCTCTCATCGCCGAACCATGATCTTCGTCGGCGGCCGATCCGCACGTTCATTCTGACCGCTTGGCTGGTCGATCAACGGTAGGCGGAATTGAGCCAACCATCGACGAGGAGCCTGCATTGAGTCTACCGCTTGGAAACAACATCGTCGAAGAGATTAACGCCCGCCAAGATTACGTGCTGGAAGAGTTGGACAACCTCAATCGCCGTCTCGAAGAGCTTCTCTCTTCGCTGGTCGTTCGCCCCGAGCCGGAACGGATTCCGATCCCGGTCGTCAACGAAGAAGAGCAGCGCCGCGCCGCCTAAGCGAAATCGCACGATCGCGGCCTGGGAAAAATACGACTTCTCCTCAGAATTTCTGAGCGCATTCCCTCGGCTCGCGCCTCGGGCTACGATGAAATTTGCCGTTATGTCGCGGCAAATCTATATGTCGTGCGCTGCGAGGAATCTGGAAATGAGTCGGTCGGTCTGCTTCGTCTTTTCCCTGCTCTTGCTGCCGGGCTTTGCGGCGCCAAGGACCACTTGTCGCAGGTAACGATGATGCGCCTACTCCGGCCGGTCCAAGTTGCCCGACTTGTTAATCGCCAGCAGCAGCCGCAGCGAGATGCCAAAGCTGATGATGATGCCCGACATGCCCATGATCGAAATGTCGCGCATGCCCATGTAGGCGGCATCCTCTCCGACGACCGCTTTGACGTTGTTTTCCGTTTTTTCGACTGGGTTCTTGGGGGCTTCGACGTGCGTTGCGGCGGAACGTTGGTGAAACAGCAGCGGCGGCACTTTCATGCTCAGCATGATTGAGGAGCCCAGGAACAAACTACTCGCCACGATTCCGGTGACCAGTCGATTGACGGTCGGGCCCAGCATGCGATGGTCGAGATGAACGTCGAATCGGCCGGTCCGAATCTGCTCTAGCATCTCCGATACTCGCCGCGGCGCGACTTCGGCCAGACGCTCAAACTCGCGATAGACCCGCGTCCATTTGCGGATTCGCCGTGAAGGGGAATAGCGCTTCATCATGATGCGGCGGCGATGCTTTTGCAGCAGACCCACCAGGTTGAATTCAGGATCGAGCAAGCGGCCCGTCCCGTCCAACATCACCATCGTTTTCAGCAGCATCGCGACTTGCGGCGGCAAGGCGATGTGGTAGTGGCGAATGATCCGAAACATGTCGTCGATCACTTCGCCGAAGTCCATCTTTTCGAGCGGCCGATTAGCGTAGTCGCTGATAAAGTCGGAAACGTCCCGCCGTAGGCTGTTCTCGTCCAGGTCTATTGGCAGCGATCCCCACCGCATGATCACGCTCGCCAGCAGATCGGAGTCGCCGCTGGTCAGCCCGACCAGCAGGTCCTCCATCTCTTCCCGCAGGCGATCGTCAATCCGGCCGACCATCCCAAAGTCGAGCAAACCGATCACGTCGCCCGGCAAGATCAAGATATTGCCAGGGTGCGGGTCGGCGTGATAGAAGCCGAGGTCAAAAATCATCCGGACATAGAGCTCGGCCCCGCGCCGCGCAACTTCCGGAAGATTGCACCCCATCTCCTGCAGCGCTTCGCGATGGGCGAGTTTGACCCCTTCCACGTATTCCATCGTCAGCACCCGGGCGGTGCAGTACTCGGAATGGATCTCCGGAATCAAGACCGTATCGTCGTCGCCAAACTGGGCGGCGAACTGCAGCATGTTGCGTTCTTCTCGCCCGTAGTCGAGTTCTCGCCGTAGCGCCCGCTGAAATTCGGCGACGGTCGACGTCGGGTGATACGGGGCGAACTCCGGCAGCCGTTCGGCCAGGCTGGCGAAGCCGGCCAGAATGTCGAGATCCTCAGTTACCTTCTTCTCGATGTCGGCATGCTGGACTTTGACCACCACCGTCCGGCCGTCGAGCAGTTCGGCCAGATGGACCTGACCAATCGAAGCCGACGCGATCGGCGTTTCGTCAAAGCGGGCGAAGATTGACTCGATCGACTGGCACAGTTCCGACTCCAACGTCTTGCGAACGGTCGGAAAGGGATCGGCTGGCACGTCGGCCTGCAGCTTTTTCAGTTCGTCGGCCAGTTCGATGCCAACGATATCGGGGCGGGTGCTGAGGATCTGCCCCAGCTTGATGTACGTGGGGCCGAGATCGGAGATCGCCATCCGAATCCGCGATTCGCGGGTGTACTTGGCCAGCAATTCCCCATCTTTCGCCTTCAAGATGCCTTTGGCGAAATCGATGTTGAATTGTTGAATCCAATCGGCCAAGCCGTACCGACTGAGCACCGTTACGATTTCGGCGCCGCGGTTCATGTTTCGATAGAGCTGAGGGATGCTGGACAATCGCATGCAGTTTTTGCCTAGGGAGTGACTTCCATATTCTACCTTACTTCTCGGGAAGGGTTACCTCGGCTTTGCTTGACCGACCGCCCCAAATGCCGGAAACTAGACCCTCTTGGTCGTTTTTTCCGCCTACCGAGCTTAAAACCATGCCTTCTCGCATCCTGCCCCTGCTGGTCTGCCTGCCCCTTATTTTCGTTACTTTGTCGGCCAGAGCCGACAATTGGCCTAACTGGCGCGGTCCTAACAATTCCGGCGTCACCCAGGAGACGAACCTGCCAACCACCTGGTCAAAAGACGAGAACGTCGCCTGGCGAGTCGACTTGCCGGGCGCCGCCGGTTCGACGCCGGTGATTTGGGGCGATCGCATCTTCCTGACGTCGGTGGATGGCGACGATCTGGTTCTGATCTGCCTGGACGCGGCCGGCAAGCAGCTTTGGAAGAAAACGGTCGGACAGGGGAACCGCGTCGTTCGCGGCGACGAAGGAAACTCGGCGTCCGCTTCGCCGGTGACCGACGGCAAGCACGTCTGGTGCTTCTTTACGACCGGCGATCTGGCCTGCTTCGATCTCGACGGCAAAGAAGTCTGGAAAACCAACCTGCAGAAACGGTTCGGCAAGTTCGACATTCAGTTCGGGCTCACCTCGACGCCGGTATTGTACGACGGCAAGCTCTACCTGCAATTGATCCATAGCGGCGGCGCAAAGGTAATCGCCCTGGACGCCGACACCGGCGCCGAAGTCTGGCAAATCAAGCGTGAAAGCGACGCCTACGCCGAGTGCGAACATTCTTACGCCTCGCCGATGATCTATAACGATGGTCAGCTCCGCTTTCTGTTGACGCATGGCGCCGATTACTCGATTGCCTATGACCTGGAAAATGGCAAAGAGCTGTGGCGCGTCGGCGGTCTGCATCCGCCGGCTGGCTATGACGAAACGCTTCGCTTTGTCGCTTCGCCGTTGGCTAGTCCCGGCTTGATCGTCGTGCCGAGCGCCAAACGGGGCAAGCTGGTCGCAGTCAAACCCGACTCTAGCGGCAACATTACCGACAAGGCGGATAGCTACCTCTGGAAGTTCGATACCACGCCCGACGTTCCGTCGCCGCTAGCGGTAGGCGACTACGTTTACCTCTGCCGCGAGAACGGCAATCTGATTTGCCTAGAGCGGGAAACAGGCAAAGAGCTGTATGAAGAACGAACGCACCGCGATCGCCATCGCGCTTCGCCGGTTTACGGAGGCGGCAAGATCTATCTCACCAGCCGGGATGGTCAGGTGACCGTCGTCAAACCGGGACCGGACTTTGAGATCCTGGCCGAAAACAAGCTGGACGAAGAAATTTCGGCCTCGCCGGCGATCTCGGGTGGACGGATTTATCTCCGCACCTTCCAAGCTCTTTGGGCGATTGGCCCGAAGTAGGCGAACGAAATTCCCGGCACAATCGTGCCGGTTTACTGAAATCGGACCCCGCTGTGCGCCGATACGTCGGCTAGTGGGGCCTGCGTTATTCTTCCCCCGATCCGCTTTAGCTAGCGTCATTATTGAGTAGTTGTTATGTCGCGTATTTTACTGCTGAGCCTGGTTCTGGCCGTCGCTTCGGTCTCCCAATTCGCCGCCGCTCAAGGACCGCTCGTCCCGGGTACCGGCACAAGAATCTGGTACGACGATTTTGAAAATGAAGAGTGGGAGTACATTCCCAACAACCCGAAGGCGAGCCACGAGCAAGACAAGCAGGTTCGTCTGCCCGGCGGGATGTCCAAGAACAAGATGTGGGGCGAAAGCTCGAAGCGCGGCCATCCCGATCACATCGAACGCTTCCACACGCCGCCCGATGGGATCGAAGGAAGCGAAGGTTCGCTGCTGATGATGACGCTGCAGTCGAACGTTCCGGGACGTCCCAGCGGCGACCTGGGCCAAGACGATCTGATCTGCCGCATCCCTGGCTCTTACTCGGCGTCGCAATATCCCAGTTGCGTCGTTCGCGTCTACATGCAGCCGTTCGACAAGTGGGAACAATACAACGCGGCCGCATCGTTCGGCTTTCGCGCCACGGTGATGGGCAGCCGCAAAAAGCAAGGAGGTGGCGGCTTGTTCAGCCGCAGCTCGACCGAGCGAGAACAGAGCTGGCCCGGCATCTTTGTCGAACATCAGCTGACCAAAGAAGGCTCGCGGGCCTTCTGGGTGATCCGCGGATCAGAGCGGGGCGACTTCCGCAGCCAGGAAATCACCGAGCCCGGCTGGTACACCATCGGCATGTCGTTCACGCCGGATGGCCGCTGCCATTACTTCATCTCGGAAGGGGTCGACAATCTGACCGCCGCCGACCATGTCGCGTCGCACAAGCCGTACAACTACACGATCGAATCGGTGCAGGGGATGTTCTTCAACGTCTTCAACCATGACGACGGCAAGAGCTGGTCGACGCCATGGATTATCGACGACCCGGCGTTTTACCTCGGCCGAGGGGGCCGGGCGGCGCGATAGGAATTAGCTAGCCCCTCTGGGGAAGATTTCGCTTGCGATCCATGATGCTAGCAAAAAATTACATTAGCTAGGCCAACCAATTATTTGCTAGCATCATGGGACCACTCAAGTACGATTTTCAGTCAAGTATCGGCTAATTGGATCGGTCTCGCCGCCCATACGATGCATCAAACGCTCGACGAGCGTTTGATGCCGTTTGGCATTACGTTCCGCCAGTTCTAGGTCTTGGGCTGGCTGGTCCATGATCGCGAAATAACGCAGACCGAACTTGCCAAGCGGCTAATGATCGAGCCGCCGACGCTCGCCGGCATTCTCTGCCGGTCGTCTTTTTGCAGGAAGAAGCGGGTCAATTGTTCGCCGATATCGCGCTGGCGATTAGTGCGGCGGTCGCATTTTCGCTGATCGTTTCGATCACGGTCATTCCGGTCGCCGCTTCTCGGCTGTTCAGCCAGGAGGAGGAGGACGAAGACAACCCGTTCGCCGATCCGCAAATCCCCGAGAAGCATAGCAGTCCGTTGATTTTCTCAACGGGCTGCTGGATCGCAGGGATGCGCTCCCAAAATAGCGACGTAAGTCGTTATTTTGGGAGCCGCGAAGAGCTATGCTCTGAGCCTGGCGAGGTTGGAAAATGCCACGAGGGCATTTTTCAACAGGCAGATAGTGATGTGCCGGCCGTGATCGCCGCCGATGGCCATCGCATGGGAGCGGTGGAACGATCGAGCCCCCAAGTTGGGCATCGGATGGTGGGGAGCATCGTTGGAATGAATCGCTGGTTCCAAGGGGGCGTACTTCGCCGGATCGCCTTGATCAGCGGCATCACCGCCGGCGCGATTTTCCTCTGCTGGGCCTTTTTGGCCGAAGGTCGAATATTTGCCCAACGGCAACCGGAACCTGGTGTTTGGCGTGCTGCTGCCGCCAACGGGGTACAACCTCGACCCGTTGATGGAACTGGGCGAAGTGTTTGAAGCCGATTTGAAACCTTACTGGGACGTGAACCCGACCGATCCCGAATTTGACCAAGGAGAGTTCCCGGCGATTCGCGACTTCTTCTTCGTCGCCCGGGGCCGCCAGGTCAAGACCTACGACGATCAGCGGGTCTCCGAGTTGATTCCGCTTCCTGGAAGGGCAGGAAATCGACCTGACGATCAAAGGGGAGACGCGGTTCGCCGACGCGACCCAAAAGATCGAAGCGCTACCGGTCGCGACGCCGCTGGGCTCGATCGTACCGCTCGGCGCAATCGCGAATGTCGACATCGCCAGCGCTCCCGAACAGGTCAACCACCGCGAACGACTCCGCTCGATCATCATCGAAGTGACGCCTCCGCCGAGCGTCCCACTGGAATACGCGATGGATCAGATCACGTCAGAAATCATCGAGCCGCTTGAGGCCAGCGGTGAGCTAGGCCAGGACTATCGCATCAATCTGGCCGGCACCGCCGACAAACTGGGCAAAACCTGGACCTCGCTCCGCTTTAACCTGACGCGGGCGCTGTTGATCACTTACCTATTGATGGCGGCGTTCTTTGAATCGTGGCTCTACCCGTTTGTGATCATCTTCGGCGTGCCGCTGGGCGCGGCAGGCGGGATTTTGGGACTTAGAGCGTTTTTCTGATAGCTGTAGCGTTTCTGGCGTTAGTGAGACAAGCTGGTCCAGGCGACCGAAGCAGGCGAATCCTCAAGATTCGTCGATGCAGGTCAACGCCGACCAGCGCGGCCGCAACCAGCAAGAACGCTAAAGATTGAAGAAAACCGCTCTAATGGGCCATGCTTCTGAATAAGTTACGCAGGCGCATTGCTACGCCCACTTCACCGTAAAGACCTGACCATGTTTCTTATGACTCTTGTCGTGGGCCTGTAGTTCGAACTCGATTCCTTTCTCATTGACGCGAGCCAGCGTCCAGCCATTCGGCTGCGCTTCGTTAAAGACATACGCACAGGCCGGCAAGTTGATCAGGTTCAGGTCCCCTTCATGCGTGTGGGCCCAGACGTGCGAGTGGCCGAAGACGTACGCTTTGACGTGCGGCTTGCTATGGAGCAGCTCCAGCAACTCGGCCGTATCGGCGAGCCCGCTGATCGCCTTACCGACCTGCGGGGGCGACTTGTCGAGCGTGTGGTGCGCCATGATCACGGCCGGCTTGTTGGCGTGAGCGTCGAGCGCTTGGCTGAGCCATTTCAATTGGGCTGCGCCAAGTTCTCCCGTAACGACATTGGTCGTCATCAGCGAGTCGAGCAGGAAGATGTTGGCGTAGGGCGTCTCTAAGATGCCGACGTGCTTCGACTCGACCAGCGGCTGTTCCGGTTTTTGACTCGCCATCGCGCCGTAGAAGGCGGGGATGTTGTCGTGGTTCCCCATCGTCATGTGCAGTTCTTGCCCGGTGTCGATCAGCGGCTGCACGCACTGGGCGAAGTTGGCGTAATCCCTCGGCAATCCCTTCAGATAGGCGCAATCGCCGTTGAACAACACCGCCGCCGGTTTGGTCGGCAGTGCGTTAATCTCTTCGACCGCTTTCTGCAGGTTGGCGGTCATGTTGACGCCGCGGGCTTCGACCATCGGCGTTTCCGGCACGTGGGTATCGGACAACAGGGCGAGCGTCACCGCCTGGTCGCCTTCAGCGGCGTACCCAATTCGCAAGATAGAAAGCCCAGCAAGCGCCGCGGCCGATTGGGTGAGAAACTGGCGACGTCCGACGGCGGGAATGTGGAGCGGCATGAGTAAGGTCCTGGCGAGAGGATGGGAAGCGACGCCCGGCGACGCCGCGATTGCGTCATCCATGATAGTCAATTCGACGCCACCAGGCAGCGACTTTGCAAAGGCCAATTGTCGCCTGACCGTTTGCATGGGGTATGCGGCAGGGCGAACCTGAGCGGCCCGTTCCTTGTCTGGCCTCACGATGCGAATCACTACATTTGACGAAAATCCGATCGCCGAACTCCCGTTCCTCAACGCAGGCAAAGGGGCAGGGGGCTACTATGTAGAACGCTGTCCGGTTCATACCGGTACGATCGCTGGGCTGCCTGATTCGTTGGACGCAATCATCGCCACCGCCGACCTTCAGGGGCGAGAGCGGATGCCGCCGAATCCAGCCCGTCCGCCACGCCTTCTGGGGGAAGTTCTTCCCAACCTACTTAGGGATGAATATTTGCCGAATCTTCATCTCGATCCGCAGCGAGTCGGCGTCCTCTTGGGTGGCGACTTTTACACCGTCCCCGCTTTAGACAAACGGGGCGGCAACGGCGACATCAGCAACGTTTGGCGGGCTTTCGGCGACGTTTTTCGCTGGATCGCGGGGATCGCCGGCAACCATGATCGTTTTGGCGATCGCGCTCATCCTGGTGATCGCCTGGCGGCAAATCTGCACTATCTGGAAGGAAAGGTCGCGACGATCGACGGGCTGACGATCGCTGGCCTCGGCGGCATGGTTGGCAATCCCGGCAAGACGCATCGCCGCACGACGCTGGAATATGTCGATGTGCTGGGGGATTTGCTCGACTCGCCGGTCGACCTTCTCGTGATGCACGATGGCCCAGCCGGAAACCTGCCGGGGCAACTCGGCTATTCCGACCTAAACGATGCTTTCGATCTGCTTCCGCCAACGCTCATCGTTCGCGGTCATGCCCATTGGGACCAACCGCTGCCCGAGCTGCCAAACGGCACGCAAATCTTGAACGTCGATTGCCGCGTGGCGATTTTTCGTCGTGAAGGCGGAAACCTTCGCGAGTCGCTTTCGTCCTAGAGCGGTTTTCTTCAATCTATAGCGTTGTGGCTGGTTGCGGCCGCCTTGACCAGCTTGCCTCACCAACGCCAGAAACGCTACAGCTATCAGAAAAACGCTCTAGTCGGCGAGATCCGACGACGACAACAGACAGTCAACGATCGCTTGCAAGCCAGCGGCGTCCTCTTCGTCGAACCGGTCAGTGATCGGGCTATCGATGTCTAGCACTCCCAACAGCCGATCTCCCACCAGCAGCGGTAGCACAATCTCTGACTTCGACGCCGCATCGCAGGCAATATGCCCGGGAAACTGGTGCACGTCAGCGACGACCTGCGTCTGTCGCGAAGATGCCGCCGTACCGCAAACGCCTCGACCGAGGGCGATCCGCACGCAGGCGGGCTTTCCCTGAAACGGTCCCAGCACCAGCTCTTCGCCTTTTAGGAAAAATAGAAACCGGCCCAGTTGATCTTATCCAGCGCGTGGTACAGGACGGCCGCGCAGTTGGCGGTGTTGGCGATCCAATCTCGCTCGCCGGTCAGAATGGCGGCGACGTTTTGTTGAAGCTGAGCGTAGAACGCCCCCTTGTTGGCGGCCGCATCGCTGACGGCGGTGATCTCGTGCATGAATATGCTTCTGAAAATCGGTTGATTCGGACACGAACGTCCGCCAGTCTAACGCGACGGTTGTGGTAACGACATAACTCGCAAGTCGCAGCCTCGCCCCACCCGCCGCCCGCTAGCACGCAATCTCGGCAATTCAGGCAAACCTTTCCGCCCAGGGGCGATCTCCGGCAATCTCCGCCTACGTGAATTTGGCAAAAATGTACGGCTCGTTCTGAAAGTGCTGGTTAATGCGAGCGTTTCGTGCCGATGGGTGGTGGTGAAGGTATCGAAAATACGCCTCGCAGTCATCGTATCGACTCGTCGCCGTTGCGGCGATCCATCGACGGAGCGCGTGGACATGGCACTTGGCCCGCCTTCGTCTCCACAACGATAAGACAGCCTTTCGTCTGCGAAAGAGGAACCCATGAGAGCCCATAGTTTGTGGATCGTTTCCTTGATAACGATGCTCGCAGCATCGACGGATGCGGTCGCGCAGAAAGCGACGTACGCGACCGGCTCTGACCAGCAAGATTCCGCAGGCCAACCCTCCGGCATCGCGTATTTGGCGAGCGGCCAGTGGCGCCAGCCTTTGGTCAAAGATCCCCCGTCGCAAGCCGGCAACGGACAATACGCCCAGCCTGGGCAAGCTCCGCAGCCCAATCCCTATCAACCGATGATGATGACCGGCGGTATGATGCCGCAGCCTGGCATGGGCTATCCGGGCATGATGCCGCAACAGGGCATGATGCCCTACGGCGCCGCTCCGGCCGGCTACACGCAACCCGCCGCGCCGATGCAAGACCCGAACGTCGCCCCCGCCTCGTACCACAATGGCGCCTGTGCGACCTGCGGCGGTCACGGCTGCGACACCTGTCGCGGTTCGGGCTGCAGCTGCTGCGGCAACGGCTGCAATGGCTGCTGTGGATTGCTCGGCGGCGGACAGTACTGCGGCTTCAGCCGCGGTATCGGCAACGCCTGGGACCTGTCGGAATATGGCGGCCGCTGTGCTCCGCGGTTCTTTGACGTCAGCGCCGAAGCGACGATCTTCCGCCTGGAAGGCAACGTGCCGGACCGAGCGTTCGCCTCGCGAGGCATCCTGGGCCCAATCGTCCTCGACAGCAACCAGCTCAACTTCGACGCCGAAGGGGGCATGCGAATCACCGGCAACTGGCTCTGCTTCGCGGGCTCGACCCTCGAAGTCAGCTACGTCGGAATTGGCAACTGGGGAAGCTCGGCCGCGGCCGTTGGCGCCGGCGACCTGTACTCGCCGCTGTCGAACTTCGGTAGCGACCCGTTCGGCGGTTTTGCCGAAAGCGACCAGGCCAACTACGCGGCTCTGTCGCTGTCGAATCGCTTTGATTCGGTCGAGATCAACCTGAAGCGTGGCTGGACCGGCGCCGGCTGCTGGTTCCAAGGTTCGTGGTGGGGCGGTTTCCGCTATTTCCGCCTGAGCGAACGCTCGGACTACATCACGCTCGCCGGCGCCAGCGCCATGAGCTACAACGTTGACACCGACAACGACATGTACGGCGTTCAGTTGGGTGGCGATCTGACGACCCGCCTGACGACTCGCTTGAGCCTGACCGGCTTCCTGGAATGCGGTCTCTATGGCAACCGGGGGGTTCAGCACACCACGATCCTGCTGAACGATACCGGAACACTGGCCAGCGTGATCGAAGAAGCTTCGGCTAACCGAGCTTCGATGGTCACCGAAGGGGGCTTCTACGGCAACTTCAAGCTGACGCCGCATGCAGCCATAAAGCTTGGCTACCAAGTGGTTTATGTCGATGGCGTGGCCCTGGCGGTCGACAACTACAACTTCACCACCGGACTGGGAACCGCCCCGGCGGCCCTGGCCGGACGGGCGATCACCGTCGACGACAACGGCTCGGCGCTCTATCACGGCGCCACGGCGGGCCTGGAAGTCGTCTGGTAGTCGCAAAGCGTTGACCAAAAAGAGGTTACAACAAGGGCCGGCGAATCTCGCCGGCCCTTTCTTTTTGCGCATCTGCCCGCAAAATTTGGGGAACTCTGGTGGCATCCCCCACGTCTAAACCACGTTGCAAAGTCTACCGAATTCCCCCAAACGGAAAATTTGGGCAATTCGGCTAGACTGCGTCAGATACGTTGTAAACGGGCTGACGAGCAACTATTTTCATTAGCTACGGAATCGTTCCCCTCTTCAGGCCCGTCCTGGCCCGAACATTTGGGATAATCCGTCGCAAGCCCTACTCCCATACTCACGACAGCTCAGCCAGCCAAAACGCAAGGGATCTTGCCCGACCATTCTCGGGCCAGGTCGGCGTTCGGAGATTCGCACCATGAAACGGTCTTCTCGTAAACCCAAAAACCGCCTTCCGAAACATGGCTCTCAAGCGAAATTCGAGGCCCTGGAAGCGCGGATGGTCATGGATGCGGCCGGCTACGAAGCGGCCCTCGACTCGTTCATGGGAACCGATCGCGTCGGTCGAGACGGCCCCCTGGCGGTCTTGGGCTGGAACCTGACGGTTCTCTATCACGATGGCGAAGCCAACAGTTCGCCGATCGATCCGGACGCCCCAACCGACGACGAGACCACCAGCGATCCTGCGGGTCTTCGCGAATTGTACGAGATCGATTCGGAAAATCGAATCCTGCTCGACATCGCGGCTTTCGACACGGCCGGCAAGAACGACCTGATTGCAGGTCTCGGCCAACTTGGGTTCGTCCAAATGGGACAGCTCAACAACACCGTCTCCGGTTTTCTGCCAATTTCCTCGCTCGCCGATCTGGCCGCCTTACCATCACTCGGCGGCGTCTCGGCCTCGATCGTGAAAACGCACGTTGGATCGGTCGATAGCCAGGGGGACGCCTCGATGCTGACAGACGAGGTCCGGGCCGAATACGGCTATGATGGCGCCGGCCAGAAGATTGGCGTCCTGTCCGACAGCTATAACGCACTTGGCGGTGAAGCAGCCGATATCGCGACCGGCGACCTCCCCGGCGCCGGCAATCCGGAAGGCTACACGACGCCGGTTCAGGTGCTGCAAGACTACATCTCAATCGACTCGTCCGACGAAGGGCGAGGCATGATGCAGTTGGTGCATGACGTCGCCCCGGCGGCCGACTTGGCGTTTACCACCGCGTTCACCGGGAAGGCGGGCTTCGCCCAGGGGATCTACGACCTGGCCGCGGCCGGATCGACCGTCATCGTCGACGACGTTGGCTACGCAAATGAACCGTGGTTTTCTGACGGCATGATCGCCCTAGCGGCCGACAGCGTCGTCCAAAACAACGTCGCGTATTTTACCTCGGCTGGTAATAGCGCACGCGAGTCGTATGAGAGCGACTATCGCGTGGGCAACACCTATAACGAAGGCGACTTTGCCTCGGCGACCGGCGCTCCCACCTTCTTCGGTGGAACGTCGCACGACTTCGATCCTGGCTCCGGCGTTGACGATCGCCAGTCGATTACGCTCGCCCCACAGAGTTTCGTCACGCTTACCATGCAGTGGGACGACACCTTCCTGACCGATGGCGGCATCGCCTCCTCTAGCGTGGTCGACATTTACGTACTATCGGGGAACACCGTCGTCGCTGGCGGCACCGACTTGAACGTCGACGCCTTTGAAGGCTTCAACGTCATCAACGCAACCGACTCTGCCGCGACGTACGACATCATGATCGTCTCGTACTCTGGCGATCTGCCGACTCGCCTGAAGTACGTCCAGTACCGCGGCGCCATGGCGGTCAACGAATACGACACGGCCAGCGGCACCGCTTTGGGGCACTCCAACGCCGAATATGCGATGAGCATCGGCGCCGCCTATTATCTTGAAACGCCCGTATTCGGCACCGCGCCGGCAGCGATTGAATCGTTCTCCTCGGCCGGCGGTACGCCGATCTTGCTTGACCAAGCGGGCAATCACATCACGCCGAACTACCGACAGACCGTTGACGTTGTTGGGCCCGACGGCTCCGACACGACCTTCTTCGGCGGCGGCGACTCAGACGCTACCGGCTTCCCGAATTTCTTTGGCACTTCGGCCGCTGCGCCGCACGTCGCTGCTCTGGCGGCTCTGATGCGGCAGGCAAACACAAGCCTCTCGGCGCTCGAAGTCAACGACATCCTCCGCGAAACCGCGACCGACATGGACGATCCCACTACCAGCGGATTTGACGTAGGTTTTGACACCGGAACTGGTTACGGCTATGTGAACGGCATCGAAGCGGTTCTCGGCGCCATCTTCGCGGGCGCCGACACCATCGGCTCGCCGGACGCGTGCGGCGTCTACACGGGACCAGCCGCCATTGAGGTCCACGCCGGCCTTGGCGCCAACCTGTTCGTCACTGGGCACTCAGTCCTGGACAACGGCGTCGACAACGGACAACAAGGTTTCGACTACGAGATTCTCGACTTCCTCCGCGGCGAAGGGACTGACCAGGAAATCGCCGCCGACGATTACTCGATCGCGATCATCGGCAACGACACGGTCGACTGGGGCTTCTCGACCGGCACCCATACGGCCATCGGCTACGAATCGACCTCGTTCTACGACATCGACGACATCACGCCGCTGATGTGGATCGAGATCCTGTCGAAAGACGCGTTGATCATCCTGTCGGACCTCAACGCCATGCCGACCGAAGGCCTGGACGATGCGCAAGTCGCCAAGATCGTCTCCGCCAAATCGAATATCGCCGCTGCAATCAACAGTCGCGGTATCGACATCTGGGCCGGCGGCGGCAGCCTGGCGTCGGGATACTACGACTTCCTGCCTGCCGGTTCGGTCGATGTCGCGGACCTGGGCGTTTCGGCGACGCCTTACGACTCGACGGTCATTGGTGAGTCGATTGGCGTCACCGACCCCATGGTTAACGCAGCGGAGGCTTATTCGCAGTTCACCGCTTACGACGCCAACTTCTTTGAGGTCGAGCAACGAGACGCCGGCGAAACGATTTCGCTACTCGCCCGTAACGTCGCCTTCGCGGACGACGTACTCGTGCAAGCGACCGAAGAGACCGAGATTCTGATGCACGGCGTCATTGGATACAAGTTCCATGACGTCAATCAGGACGGCATTCGCCAAAGTAACGAGCCCGGTCTGGCTGGCTTCACCTACTTCATCGATGAAAACGGCGACGGCAAGATTGGCCTCTGCGAACCGGCCGCGGTTACCGATGAAAACGGCATGTTCACCCTCTACCCGCGTAACAGCGGCACTTTCAACATTTTGCAGGTGACCGAGCCGGGGTACTACGACACCGATGAGATTTCGCATGTCATCGAAGTCGACGGCGACCGCATCACAATCAACGCTCCGCTGATCTCTGGCGCCATTCCCGCCATCGATTACGGCGACGCAGGCATGCCCTACGCCGCCCACCCGGTCGTCGACGGCTTGCAACTGGGCGAATCGCCGCTGGTCGACGATGGCGTCGTCTTTGGCTCGGGCCTGAAGATCGGAACCAACACGGTCACCATCGATTCGTCGACGGTGTTGTCGACGGCGCTGCTGCAAGGCTTCATGGACTTCAACAAGGACGGCGACTTCGATGACGCCGGCGAGCAGATCTTCAAAAATCTGCAGTTGAAGCCCGGGATCCATACCTACACGTTCACAATCCCGAACACGGTGATTGACGACTCGGCCCTGCCGGAAGCGTATCGCATTGCGATGAACGCCCGCTTCCGCATCGACTATACCCAGAACCTGGGTCCAACCGGCGTTGGATTCGCCGGCGAAGTCGAAGACTATCAACTCTTCGTCGCTCAAGATCCCGAAAGCGGTCTCTTCCTGAACGACGACGCGTTCACCTATGAAGAAGACACAGCCGATCAGACATACGATGTCTTGGCGAACGACAAGACCTTCTTCAACCGCACGATCACGCTGACCAGCGTTACCTCGGAAACCGCTGGCGTCCCCAGCACCGCGTTTACGATCGTCGGCAACAAGATTGTCTTCGACGCCACCGGCATCCTCGACGTGGGCGAAGACATCGTCGTCGAATACGAAGCCATCGATTCGGCTGGCTTCACCTCGACGGCGAAGCTGACGCTCAAGGTCGCCGGCACGCCAATCTCGTCGTCCTTCAACTCAACGGCTTTCGTGAACACCGAGAAGCGGGGCGACGTCAACAAAGATGGCGTGGTAACCACCCACGACCTGGCGATCATCTTGTACGAGCTGAAGCACAACGGACCGCGCGCTCTGCCGCAAGTTACGCCGACCAACCCGAACTTTAATCAGTTCATTGACGTCAACGGCGACGGGCTGTTCAGCTCGCTGGACGTGACGGCGGTCCTTTCCGCGCTGAGCCGCGCTTCCCGAGAACGGGAACGGGAACGGGAAGCGGTCGACGTGGCGTTGGCTGCGGAAGAAACGCCGATCTTGGAAGCGACGACGCCGGTTCTTACCGAATCCGCGTTTGCGACCTCATCGCCGATCGTCACCTCGTCCAGTTCGACGCCTTCCAGCAACGTCACTCCTTATCTGGCCGGCGTCCTCGAAAAATCGAGCGACCAGAAGAGCCTGCTGGATCAGGAGTCGGAACCTGACGAAGGCGAATCAAACCTGGAAGGGGAATTGACCGATTACCTTTACCCCAGCGACTCGCTCGACTTCCGTTTGATCGAGTCGACCAGCACTTCGACGCTGCTGGATGAAGATGTCGAATCGACGATCGATGAAATCGCGATTGACGTTGAAGCCGCCTGGGAAGAAGATCTGATCAGCGGCTAAGTATCCCCCCCTGCAGCGAACAATTTCTCACGCGGCGGAGCGGCTCGCCTCTCCGCCGCTTTTTATTTGCCTTGGAAGGAATTCAGGTGAACGAAGAATCACTGGCGAAACTGCGACAGCGAAATCTCGACTCGGCGGGAGAATGGAAACGCTACGCCGAGCATCGCCGACATTGCACGCGTCTGATTCTCGATGCCGCTCCTGTCAAACCGACTCGACTCTGCCTCCTGGGCGCCGGCAACTGCAACGATGTCGAACTGACCGCCCTCGCCAAGAAGTTTGCCGAGATCCACCTGGTCGATTTCGACAAAGAGGCGGTTACCAAAGGCCTGAAACGCCAATTCAGCGGGCTCCAGGGTAAAATCATGATTCATGCGCCGGTCGATCTCGATGCCGAAGATGCGATCAGCCAGCTCTCTGCGATCGGCAAGTTCGATGTCGTTGCGTCGCTTTGCGTACTGTCGCAAATTATCGATGCAATTCCCGAGCAGCAGAAGAACAAAGAAGAAGGGCTGCCGCTGATTCACCAAATCCGGACACGCCACTTTGACCTGCTGACCAGCCTCGCTGGCCCCCAGGGAAGCGTCGTCATCGCCAACGAGGCGGTCTCGAGCGACACCGAACCAAGCGTCGCCACCTGCGAAGCCCCCATGCTCGGACCGACTCTGGTTCAGTTAGCCTTAGAACAAAAGCTGTTTATGGGTCTCAATCCCGCGGTAATCGCTGGGGAACTGCAAGCTCTGGCGCCGGGGCACACGCTAAAGACCACCCCACCCTGGAAGTGGGACTTCGGCGCCCGTACTTATGCGGTATGCGGCCACAGCCTGAATCGCCAAGCTTAATTCCTTGACTTTCCCAAGATCCCTGTTGCCAAATTTCAACGGTTGGAGGGAAATTACCGGAACTTCCAGTCAGCGCCCCACGTCCAAACGTCGAACCAAACCTCAATTTGCGCGTTTTGAGTGAGGTTCGACGCCCCCGCGAAACCGTTATAACCGGTCTCGCAGGCAAAATCCTTTCCTGCAAAGAAGGAAAGGATAGGCAAACTACGAAGGCCCGTTCATTTCGTGCGGAACGTAGTTTGGGCGTAATTACAATCCGGCTTAACCCTCGAAATGATGCGATTTCGCAACATGGCGGGGGAAGATCCAACCTACGAAAAACCAAACAGGTCCTACGCGGTTCTCCCCCCGGAGAAGCTCCCGCCCCCTTCCAGTGAGGATAGAGGTCGTCTACATGACCATTCGCTACACTCGTCGACGTACATCCACAGAACGCAAAGCTGCCCTCAAGAATCACCTGCGTAGCAAGAAGCGAAACAGTGGCACGCGAGCGTTGAACCATGAGCAACTGGAACAACGCCAGGTGATGGCGGCCGACTCGTTCCAGCTCATCGGCATTCAAAACAACGATGGCGACCTGCTGGAAGACAACGAGGTGCTCAACAGCTCGCCGCATAACCTGACCCTGCGGTTTGACGAGAATCACGTCATCGATCCGACGACTATCGTTGACGGCATCCGCATCTACCGCGCGGGCCCGAACAACGTCTTAGGAGACGATGACGACGTCCAAATTGTCGGCAATGGCGCCGCGTTTGGCGGATTCATCGGCATTGGCGACACTCCGAACGAAATCGTCATCCGCTTTGGCGAAGCGTTGCCTGACGATCAGTATCGGCTGGAAGTGACCGAATCGTTGCTGGGTACCGAGACCGCCACCGGCGATATCGACCCCGCACTCGCTTCGAGCACGACGTTCGAGCTGAACCTGGGCGCCCAGATTCTGTCGATCGTTCCGCAACCGATGTCGAGAGACGATCAAGGCAACCTGACCGTCGAAACCGACAAGATCTACATCTACCTGAATGACGACGATCTTGATTCGGAACTAGCCCAGGATCCGGGTTACTACCAACTGTTGTTCCAAGCGACCTCCGGCTCGACCTCCAGCATTCAGAATGGCGAAATCGCCTTCTTCCCGACCGACGTCGAGTACGACGCGGCGCTGGACCGTATCGTGCTCACCTTCTCCGATTCTCTGGACGAATTGGCGACCGGCGCCAGCGGCTACGATCCGACTGCGCCGACCGTCTACCGCCTGCAGATCGGCAGCAAAGAAATCACGTCGAAGGAATGGACCGGTACGCTCGGCGTCGACACCATCAACACGAATACTGACGGCACCGACGCCGGCGATACGTTCGACACGGCGACGGAACTGGTTGGCCCCGGCGTCTCCGGCAACTTGCTGGACGGCAACCATGAGTTCGAGGTCACTCGCGCCGCCCATGCGACGCATTCGGATGGAAACGGCGGTACGGTGTACGACATCGTTGGTCAGATCTTTACGATCGATGACGGAGCCGGCACTGTCATCACGTTTGAATTGACCAACGGCGCAACGACGACCAACCCCGTTGCGGATTCCGCCATCGACATCTCGGCCTTTATCACCAACACGGCTAGCACGCGCGCCGATTTGGCCGCGTTAATTGCCGCCGGAATCGAGAACGGTTTCGCCAGCCTTCCCACGCCTGTTACCGTCGATGTTGACTTGGCCAACGCGGCGCTAAGCGACACTCGCTACAAGATCACCAGCCCGGATGGCCGGCCCAAGATGCAGGTCAGTGAGACGACGGTCGGTTTGATCGTCGACCGCTCGCAGACGATCGTCATTCATGGCGAAATCGAGAACGTTACGCCCTACGAACTGAATCTGCCGGGCGCCTCCGACGAACCGGGCCATCGCGAAGATTACGTCGACCAGCAATCGCATCTCCTCGGCACAGCGGATGACCACGCGGGCATCACCGAATTTCGCTATGGGTTCCCCGTCCAGTACGGCGTCTCGCCGTCACCGGGCAACCCCGCGCTGATTAACGTCATCACCGAAGCGCAAAAGCAGCGTACGCGCGAAATTATGGCGCTGTACAGCTACTATTCCGGCGTAACGTTCGTCGAAGTCGCTTACGATCCTAGCCTTCCCTGGAATGCACAACAGTGGGACCTGGGCGTCGTCACGGGTGACCTGCGCGGAGTCGCGCCCACCATTCCGTCCGCGCCGGGCGGCGTCGCCGGCATCGCTGGCGGCGGGCTGGTCATCATGGACATCCTCGATCACCAGAATGCGGGCGACGATGAGTATGGGGCCGCTTGGCAACGCACGGCGATTCACGAAATCGGCCACTTCCTGGGCCTCGGCCACGCGTACGAACTCCCCCCGACAACGACGCAAAGCGGCGGGGAGAACGACTATGGATTGATTGCGGAGAACATCTTCCCGGGCGACAATGACATCGTCCACATGCAGTACATGTACAACCCTGAGTCGAAGGATATCGATCTTTATAAGCTCGAGATTCCGGAGATGGGCCGCCTGACTGCCGAAATTCTGGCCGAGCGTTTGGTCGATCCTAACACCGGCAACGCGCTCAGCAGCCTGGACGCGTTGATCACGATCTATCAGGAGAACGGCGACGGTACGCGTACGATCATCGCCCGTAACGACGACTACTACAGCGAAGATTCGTTCGTCGAGTTGTTGCTGGAACAGGGGACCTACTACGTTGGCGTTTCGGCCAGCGGCAACAACGCCTACGATCCATCGATCCCCGATTCTGGCTTCGGCGGCAAGACGCAAGGCCAGTATGACCTGCAGATTCGCTTCCGGCCTGATGCGACCAACGCGATCAAAGATACCGGGGCCGAACTGGAGTCGGGCGCCTCGATTCAGGTCCGCACCGACGCTCAAAGCTACTCTGACGGCGACCTCGACTTTGACCTCGACGGGCGAAACACGATCACCATTACCGACGCCGTCGGCGTCGACGTCACCTACGAGCTCGACTTCAAGACCGATCTCAGCGATCCCGATACCGTCTCTGGCAGCAATATCCCCGTCCCGGTCTTGATTGGCGCCGGTTCGTCTTATCGGGCCAGCGATATCGTCGCCGCCTTGGTCGACGCGATCAACAACACGACCGACACCTTCGCCAACTTCAAAGCGATCGCAACCAATGTCGGCAATCGGATCGACCTGTCGAATGTGGCGAGCAACGACGCCGTCGTCTTCTCCAGCCCGATTGAAATGCTCGATTCGCTCCGCGTCTCGGCTGGCGCCTCGGAAGGTGCGGCTTTGGACGGCGACCTGGATGGCGCCGCCGGCGGCAACTACAACTTCTGGTTCCGCGCCGAGACTTCGCATGCCGACGGCACAATCACTCCGCTGGACGAACCGATCGTCATCTACGTCGACAAGACGTCGACCCGCGGCGGCCAAAATATGCCGGCGCTCGACGGTACGCTAGAACGCCCGTTCAACAGCATTCAGGATGCGATCAATTTCGCCGAACAGCGGAACGTCGACTCGATCAATCTATTTGGTAAGCCGGTAGGCGACGTCATTCGGATCGTCGGCAATGACCAGGATCTCGCCTACTACATCGGCTACGACACGACTCAACAGACGACGCTGGAAGATGGGCTGCAACTGATCATTCCGCAGAGCGTCACGGTTATGATTGACGAAGGCGCCATTCTTAAATTCGGCGTCGGCGGCTCCGTCGTCGTCGGCAGCACCTCGGTCACTGAGGATCGCAGCTACGCTTCGCTACAGGTCCTCGGCGTGCCGGAACGTTTCGATCCCTACGTCAACGCCGACAACGAGGTCGTACAAGACGAAGTGCGGACCGGGCGCCGCGTCATTTTCACTTCATACAACGAAGATGGGGTTGGCGATCGCAGCAACCTGCAGTTTGCGCCTACGGCCGGCGACTGGGGCGGCATCTTCTTCAACAACGAAGTTGACCGCGAACAGAGCTTTGGCTCTTGGCAAGACAATGGCATCTTCCTGAACTCGGTCGTCGGCGGCGATTTCCGCTTCGGCGGCGGCGTCACCTCGATCAGTGGCCGGGAATTTACTCTGGCGCCGGTCTATATGGAAGAGTCTCGCCCTGCGTTGTACTTCAACCAAGTCGTTTCCAGCGCCGGCGGCGCCTTCTCGGCCGACCCTAATAGCTTTGAAAAAACGAACTTCCAGGTCTACAACGGCGGCTCGGACTCCGAAAGCTACCGCACCGGTCAGTTCAACCAAGCGACGCCTGACTATTCGCGTTCCGGTCCAGCCATCTTCGGCAACGACTTCGTCGCCGATACTGGCGTGCTAAACGCCGCTAACGATACGGACGATCCGTCGGTTTTAGAGTTGTACGACACCAACTCCTACAACGGCATTGTGATTCGAATCGCCACGCCAGCCGGCAATCAGACCGAAAAGCTAACCGTTACGGCGAATTTCGACGATACCGATATTGTCCATGTGCTGTTTGAGAATCTGCTGATTCAAGGTACTCCGGGCGGTCAGTTCATCGACGAATTCGGCGTTCTACATGCTCGCCTGGACGCGGCGTTGATGATCGACCCGAACATCGTGCTGAAGTCGAACGGCGCCCGAATTGAAGTCGAAATGGGCGCCAATTTCATCGCGGAAGGCTCCAGTGGCAACGAAGTCATCATGACCTCGCTGCATGACGATCGCTACGGCTTCGGCGGCACCTTCGACACGAATGGCAACGGTGTGCTCACGACCGCCGCCGAAGGGGATTGGAGCGGCATCTACTTTGGGCAAACCTCGACCGGCAGTCTGGATAACGTCATCCTGGCTTATGGCGGCGGCAACTCGCGCATCAACGGCGGCCTCGCCTTCTTCAACGCGATCGAAATTCACCAAGCCACCGTTCGCGTCGCGAACAGCGTGCTGGAAAGCAATGCCGATGGCCTTGGCGTCAACGACACTGGCAGCACCCGCTCTGGCCATAGCGCCAACGCGATCGGCACGATCTTCGTCGCCGGCGCTCAACCGATCATCATCGGCAACAACTTCCTTAACAACGAGAGCGCCTCGATCAACATCGACGTCAATTCGTTGAACAAAGACTTGGTGGTCGACACCGGCCGCTCAACCGGCTTCGTCAACGTCACCCCGGGTGTGGGAGACAACCAAGGCGCCCTTGTCCGCTTTAACATGCAGACGAACAATGGCCTGAACGGCATGATCGTTCGCGGCGGCGTGCTGAACACCGAAGGGGTCTGGGACGATACCGACATCGTCCACATTCTGTTCGACGAAATCGTCATTCCGGACCTGCACACCTATGGCGGCCTGCGAATCGAAAGCTCTTCGCGAGAAAGCCTGGTCGTTAAACTGCGGGGCATGGATGCGGGCATTACGGCCAGCGGTACCCCGCTGGATATCGAAGACCGTATCGGCGGCACACTACACGTTGTCGGCCAGCCCGGTTATCCGGTCGTCTTCACCTCGCTGTATGACGACACCGTTGGCGCCGGCTTTGACCAAGACGGCATGTCCGCGGTCGACACGAACAACGACAACGGCGCCCAGGCTCCCGGCCCCGGCGACTGGCGAAGCCTGCTGATCGACGAATACGCGAACGATCGCAACGTCGACACCATTGTCGAAGCGGAAATCAACAACGCCGTTTCCGTTGGAACCAACGGCACTCCGCAAACCGGCCAGGCGCTCGGCATTTTGGCCCCAGATGAATACGCAGGGGATGACAATCGTCGTCTCGGTTTCGAGGTCCACGGCTTCCTGAGTTCGCCTAGCGACGTCGACGTTTACTCGTTTCAAGCCATTCCTGGCACCGAAGTCTGGATAGACCTTGACCTGACGACTTATGCCTTGGATGCGATCATCGAACTGATCGACGACAACGGCAATGTGATCGCTCGCTCAATCGACAACGAAACGTTGTTCGGCTCCAACGCAGCTGCGGACCAATTGAATACGATGCCGAAGTCAGGCATGTACGACGAAGATCGCTGGACGATCAACCCTCGCGATCCGAGTATGAGAATTGTGCTGACCGGCGATCCGACCTCCGGTTCGGTCAGCAACTACCACATCCGCATTCGCAGCAACAGCGACAACTTGGGGACGTCGCAGAACGCCTCCGGCAGCTACCTCGTCAACCAGGATCAGCTCACCAGCGGTCTGACCTCTGGCGTCTATCAAATGCAGGTCCGTCTGCGAGAAATCGACGAATTCGGCGGTTCGACCATCAAACAGGCCGACGTTCGCTACGCGACCAACGGCATCGAAGTACTCGGTCAACCGGCGCACTCGCCGCTGCTGGGCGAATCGGCGGAATCGCCCGATAACAACAACGACACCCTCGGCACGGCTCAGAACGTTGGTAACGTGCTGACGACCGATCGCGACGCGATCAGCATTGCCGGCCAGATTGCGACCACCGGCGACGTCGACTGGTTCGAGTTTGATCTGACTCGCGAGTACCTGCAGTCGATCCCGGGTTTCAGCGCTGACGACTTGTTCGCCAGCCTGATTCTGGATATCGACTACATGGCTGGCGCCCGCGGCAACGCTTCGATCGCCGTCTTCGACGCCAGCGGCCAGTTGGTTCTGGTCAGCAGCGACTCGAACGTCAGCGACGATCAGGCGAACACCCAGTTTATCGCCAATGCGGCCTACGATCCGAATTACGCGCAATTCGGCGATCTGGAACGTGGATCGCTCAGCACCGGCGATCCGTACATCGGCACCATCAGCGTTCCGCAAGGCCGATACTACGTCGCCGTGACGTCGGCGGCCCAGATCCCGGGCCAGTTGGAGCAGTTCTACACCGAGAACCCGACCAACCCGCTGGTTCGCATGGAGCCGATCGACTCGATCCAGCGAATCGTCGAAGAGCACATCGGCGGCAATTCGACGGCAACCGCCGGCGCTCCCGACATCACGACGTTCCTGAGCAGCAATCAGCAGGTCAAGGACTATCACCTGAGCGATATGGTGATGTTCGTCTCGGTCGACGTCGGCAACGAGCGGACCCAAGTCTGGGCGATCAATCCGTTCACTGGGGCGGTGGAAGCTTACTTGGGCGAGTTCGGCTATGATGTTGGCGACATCGCCATGCATCCCGATGGCAGCCTGTACGCCTACTCAATCGACACTGCCGGCGCCAACGTGCCTCAAGCGTCCAGCAACGGCAACTTCCTCCAGATCAACACTGGTACCGGCGCCGCGCAATTCCTTCGCGACGACGGTCTGCAAACCTACGCGTTCGACGTGGAGAACAAGGTTCCGATCGTCGACCACCCCGTTGGCCAAGACCGCGTCGGGTATGGCTACGATTGGAACGCACTCGCCTACGGCTATCTGGGCGGCGCCAATTCAGAGAACCTACGCGGTTACGTCGTGGGCAACCGTGGCGGCGCTATCGACGACCCAGATCGAACGGACGACACCAACATCCTTTATCGGACGGACGCGTCGGAAATCGACGGCAATGGCGTTAACCGTGGCGAGATTCTCGATTCCAACGGCACGAGCAACAACGGCACCGGCAATGGGGGTCGTTATTTCCAAACGGGCGCCGCCGATGCCGTGGCGGTGGGCCAGATCCTCACCCAATTCGACTCACGAACTCCTAGTTCGACCGCGATCATCACGCGAGCTGCCACCACGTTTGACTCCGATGGCGTGACGATCCTGTCCAACTACGTCGATGGGAATATGTTCTCTCTCGACGCGGACGGCGATTCGATGACCCTGGGGGATCAATTCACCGTCGAATTGAATCTTGGCTACGACCTGCTGTTCGACAGCTTCAACCGCACCATTCAGGACAACAACGCAGGCCGCATCACTCGTTCCGGCGGCGTTTTCGCCGCGGAAAGTCAGACGTTCGACGTCGGCGCCGATACCTACGAAACGGTTTACGACGACTTTATCGACTTCGGCGCGTTCACCGGCTTGACCGCCGCCGACGAAGGCTCGATCCTGCGGATCACCGACGAAACAGGCACCGATCTGTTTATCCTGCTGGAAGACAACTCGGATGGCAGCACCACCGATACGGCCTCGATCGTGCCCGCCGGGTTCGATACCGGCCTCGATTCGAGAGCGGTCGTCCAATTCCAACCTGGTCAAAGCGCCGTCGATTTGATGAACTCGATCGTCAAAGCGATCAACGACAACTCCAGCGTCAACAACGCCACCTCCAACTTCGACGGCACCGCCTACATCTCGGGCAACGCCATTGCGGTGGTTGGCGACGCATCGATGGCGATCTCAGGCGGCTTCGGCGGCACGTCGATTAACCTGCAGAACACCGTGGGCGTTGGCAACATCCCGGTGGTTATCGACTTGGCCCCAACCGAACTCGAATACGTTACTGCGATCGCCAATGCGATTAACGGGCAGACCCCTGGCGTCGCCAGCCAGTTCGATACCCGGCTCACGGTGCTCGCAACCTCCGCAGACTTCTCCGGGCTACTGGTCGGTCAAAATGCGTTGACCGTCACCGCAGACACGGCCAATACCGGAGACATCGTTGTCGACATCGGCGCCGCGGACGACGCCGCGACGGTCGCCATGAAGATTGCCGCCGCGGTCGACGCCCATGCATCGTTTACCGCATCGTCGGCCAACGCCTTGGTCACCTTCAATGCCGGCGCCGCTACGGTTACCGACGACGAGATGCTATTCGAGATCGGCGGCATCGGCTCGGGCGGCACCATCACCGGCTTGGCGATTCTGCAAGGAAACATGTACGCCGTCGACGACGCGGGTGGGGTTTTCCATATCTATGGAGCCAACGGCGGAACGTTCGAGAGCGACTATCTGGGCACGATCGAAGATGGCGGCAACCCGGTCAGCTTCGTCAGCTTGGACGCCGGCCCCGACACGATCAGCGTCGACAGCCTGCAAGACGTGCTCTTCGCCATGTCGTCAACCGGGCGGATGTATGCGATTAGGACCAGCATGGTCAATGGCTACGAACAGGCGGACCTGGCGCCGGCCTTCGCCGGCGGACGCACGTCGATCGCATCGCCTGTCGGCGGCACGATCACCGGCGTCGCCTTTAGCACGCTCAATCGAAACCTGTGGCACACCACAACGACTCGCGAAGGAGACGCCGGCCACGGCATCAATGTACCGGTCAGCAGCTATCGCGATGCGGAACAAGGGGGCGCCAGCTTCTGGTTCGGCAACGAACGAGACACCTATCTGCAAGGCAATCCTTACGGTAACGCGACCAACAACAACTACGATCTACCAGGCGGCGCCCACGGTACGTTGATCACCGAAGACTTCAGTCTGTATGGGTATGACGCGACCGATCTGCCGGTGTTGTACTTCAACTACTTCTCTGACACCGACAACGTCAACGGCGATCTGGCGCGTGACGCCCTTCGCGTCTTCATCGCGGGCGACGACGGCAATTGGCAGCAGTTGGCGACCAATAACAACTCGATTATCGCCGGAACGAACAACGATGAGTTCGACCTGAACGACAAAGAGACGCTGGAACCGCGTGCCGCCACTGCGGTCCAACAGATCTACGATAGTTCCGGAACCTGGCGCCAGGTCCGGATCGACCTCTCGACCTTCGCGGGCATGGACAACCTGAAGCTCCGGTTCGACTTCTCGACCGGCGGTCAGGTCAACATCGGCGGCGTTGGCGTCGCCGACAACAACACCGCGTTCTCGGCCGATACTTCCGAAATCCGGGCGCTCGACTCGAACAAACACGTCGACGGCGAGATCTTCTCGGTCCAGGATCCCTACACCGGCGAGATCTACTACTACGAGATCAACAAGGGACAGACCTTCACCACCGGTTCGTACGCCGAATTCAATGAAGGCGACAGCTTTACGCTCGTCTCGGCCGGCGGCGCCGAAACGTTCGTCTTTGAGTTCGACAAGGAAGGGGACGGCGCCAACACCGGCGACGTCGCCATTATGCTGGAGGTGAGCGACACCCCGGAAACGATCGCCGAGAAGATCCGCCAGGCGGTCGACGGTGCGTTCACGGTTCCGGTTCGCATCTTCCGCGACGGCAACGCCATCACGATTCGCGACATCGAAGACATCGCCACCGGCGATCGAACCGCGGTGACGTCGGAAGGCGTCACTCGCATCGTGGTCGATACGAACGGCACGATTCGCGGGCTCGCGATCGAAGGCTTCGAAAGCACCCTTGGCACGACCCCGGTGTTGAACAATATCGACGGCACGGCTGATATCGGCCTCGCTGGCGAGATGACCACCATCATCGATTTGCATGACGATCGTTTTGTCACATCAACTCCCGACGCCAACGGCGAACAACGGATCGGCGACGAAACGATCGCGCAGATCATGCAGTTCATGTTCCATGACACGATGGCCTCGTTGACCGTTCAGGCGGGAACGACCATCCCCACATACCTCGCCTTCCCACGCCATGACGAGTTCGTCTTCATGGTGGGTGGTTACAACGTAACTCGCTACTCCTATCTCGACGCCTCTTCATTGGATGCGATTCAAGCTCGCATCGGTCTTGACGAAAAGCTGCAAGGCGACACGTTCGGCGTGATGCAGGATTTCATCACGTCGGTGAATACGAACAACGGCGTCGTTGACGTGTTCAACACGAACACCGGGCAAAACCGCTCGCGTGAACGGGGCGTCGACAACGCCAACCAGGGCGTCTTTATCGACGACCTGATCATCGGTTTTGCGGAACGTGGCGAAATGATTACCGGCGCCACCGGAAACGCCACCAACTTCATCGCCAACCCAGACTCGATCGTCAACGACACGTTCGTCGGCGAGTACCAACTGGAACTGCGGGAAGGTACCGAGTACGTCTTCTCCGGCGGCCCCTACACCAGCGGCTATAACGCCGGGACCGTCTGGGACACCAACGATCGCCTGTCGTTCTCCAGCACCATTGAGGCGCCCGCCGGCGACAAGATCGCGGACAACGCGCGTATCGAGATCAGCGACGGCGTCGACACGCTCGTCTTCCGTATGTGGGATCTCGACCAGGCGACCGATTTCCCGACGATCCAACAAGACCAGATCGCCGGCGTCTACACGGTCGGCTATCGCGAAAGTTGGAGCGAAGCGGACGTCGCTCGCGCGTTAACCGCCGCGATCAACGACACCACTGGCCAAAAGGCCCGCAACCTGACCGAGTCGACCCGCACCTTTGGCGTCATCGCTCGCGTCAACTCGCAAGAGGCGGCGTTGACCACCAGCGGCCAGATCGATCTGTCGCCGAAGGATCCGTACACCGACGAGGTGATCGTCGGCCTGCTCGGGACGACCGGCGCCGGTACCCTTCGCGTGACGGAAGGCAACAACGACTTCTTCACCAGCGACCTCAGCGGCGATCCGAACTCGTACGCCAACCGAGTGACCAACACTCGCTTGGATGGCGTGACGATCCCGGGTTACGCCGAGTTCCACGCTCGCGGCCAGATTGGCGACAACCCGCTGGCGACCGATCCGAACGACGCTTCGCTCAGCGGCGACGTCGACATGTACCGGGTCGAACTGGGCCTTGGGAACACCATCCAGGTCGACGTCGAAGCGTTGTCGCTCGGTTCGCCGCTGGCGACCGCGATTCGCCTGTTCTACTTCGACGGAACCAATACCACCGAAGTGGCTCTCGAACAGTCGGCGGGCGGCAACGATCCGTCGCTCGTTTACTACAACGATCCGATCACCGGCAACGCTGGTCACTACATTATCGCCGTCAGCCACGATACCAACGTGGTTTACAACCCCATGGTTACGCCGACTGACGATGCGAACAGCAATCGCACCTACTCGGACGTGAAGGGCATGTACGAGCTGAACATCTCGCTGGATGACGGCTACGTCAATCCGTTCGAGTTTGTCGACTACGGCCGTGCGGACGAAGATGACGACCAAAACGCCTTCCGTGATCAGGGCCAGATCATCATCAGCTCCAATCGCGTCTCCTACTCGTCGGGTTGGGGCATCCTGGTTGACGCCGCTCCTCGCGGGTCGGCAGCCGATGGCGGCGACAACCTGCCGAACCAAGGCGCCCCGCGCGTCACTCGCGAGCTGAACACCGCTCGCCTGGCGACCGGCGTAACGATCGTCAACAACATCATTTTCAACAATGACACCGGCGCTATCTTGTACAGCGGCGACACCTCGACGACGGGCCAAGCCCCTGGTTCCGTTCCGGTCGGCCGCATCATCAACAACACGTTGTATGGCGCGGGCGTCGGCGTCGGCATCCAGGTTGAAGACCAGGCCGGCCCGTGGATCGTCAACAATATCATCGCGAACTTCGCCACCGGCATCTTTGTCGAAGCGGACGTCGTGTCGCCGGAACATACGCGAATCAGTCGCACGGCGTTCCGCGACAACGCGTCCAACGCCGGCGGCGCCGCCACCACCGGGCAGTCGCCGATCTTGCTCGCCAACAGCAATCCAGACCCGACAGTACCCGACGCCGATCCGTTGTTCGTCGATGCCGCGAACGGCAACTTCTACCTCATGGCAGGTTCGCAAGTGATTGACGCGTCGATCGACTCGATCGGCGATCGTGATGAGTTTACCTCGGTCTACGGCCCGCTTGGCATCGAAACCTCGCCGGTCGTCGCTCCGACTCGCGATCAATCCGGACAGTTGCGATACGACGACCCATTGCTCAATAACTCGCCCGGCGGCGTCGGCGAAAGAGCAGTCAAAGACCTTGGCGCCCTCGACCGAGCCGATAGCCGCGGACCTAGCGGCAAACTGGTCAGCCCGCAAGACAACGACGCCGCCAACCTGGACCTGGATCAGACCAACGACGTGGTGCAGTTGCTGAATGGCCCGCTAACCAACATTTCGATTCAACTTATCGATAGCAGCGGCCTATCGAGCCAACCGCAGGGCTCCGGCATCGACGACACCACCGTTACGGCCGATTCGTTCTTCGTCCAGAAGATCAGCGGCGGCGAAGTTGAGGACTTGTTCCTTGGCGTCGACTATCGGTTCGCTTATGACGCGACCAACAACGTCATCCGTCTGACCTCGGTCTCCGGCGTCTTTGAAGAAGGGGTCACCTACAAGATCACCTTGAAGAACCGCTTCACCCCAGACGTGGACGAGGCGGTGCTGATCCGCGACAACGCAGGCAACTCAATCGAGCCGAACAAGGTGGACGGCAACGAAACGAGCTTCTTCATTCGCGTTGGCGGTCTGCTCGACTTTGGCGACGCCCCGGATCAGATCGGCGGCTCCGGCTATGGAACCTACGTTGAAAATGACGGCGCCCGCCATCAGATCCGCGAAGGTTTCCACCTGGGCTCCGGGATTGACTCGGAACTGAACGCCAGCCCGCACGCAGACGCCTCTGGCGACAACTTCGACGATGGCGTTGAGTTCGGCGAAGCCAGCACCACGACGTCCGGTTCGCTCTTGCTTGGTAAGGTCAACCAGATCTTTATCACGGCGACTGTACCGCTGAACGAAACCAACTACGGCTTCGTCCAGGCCTGGGTCGATCTCAACGGCGACGGAATGTTCGACAACGAGAACGAACTAGTGTTGGATCGGGCCCTGGGCCAGGACGCCGTCAATGGCGCCAATGGCGGCGCCGGCCAGTTGATCAACTTCTCCGTCCCCAGCGGAACCGCGCAAGACACCGTCATGCGGGTTCGCTACAGCAGCACCGGCGGTTTGAATGTGACCGGGCTGGCGATCGACGGTGAAGTCGAAGATTACGCGGTCACGTTGTCGCCAGGTTTGGACAACCCGTGGCACAACTACACCACCCCGTCCGCCGTTACCCGCGGCGATTCGGCTGTGACCACCCACGACCTGGCGATGGTCTTGTACGAAATCCGTAATCGCGAGTATACCGATCCGAACACGTTCCAATTCGATTCTCCCTGGAATCCTGACACTGACGGTTTCGACACGAAAGCGGCGGAGAACTATTTCGGCCCGCAGGGCGTGCCGGCCTATTTGGACGTCAACGATGACTATGCCGTCAGCTCGGCCGACGTGCAGATCATCCTCGACTACTTCCGGGCTAACCCACAGCAGTTCGATCCAGAAGCGATCGACATGAACCTACTGGATGGCTACTCGCTCGACGTCGTGAATCCGGCCGTCGAGAACACGCCGTTGGTCACGACCCCAACCAGCGAAGAGCAACCGGTCACGGTCGAATCGGTCACGACCGAATCGTTCGCTCCGACGTTCACGACGACTTCGAGTTCGCTCAGCGAATCGACGACGATCTCCTCCAATCCGATGAGCCAGCCGACGGTCGACCTGTTCGGCGTCAGCTTCCAGCAGTCGAGAACGACCGTCACTACTGTGGGCGAGTCGCAATCGGCGACCATCTCGCATGAGGAAATCGACGCGTCGTTCACCGACGAGGTGCTACTCGGCGATTCGTTCGACGCGATGCTGGACTCGGTTGCTGATGACATCAGCGACGCCTGGCGCGTCGATGCGGAGGACGCCGATGACTTTGATGACCTGATCGCCTTGATCAGCGACGAAGAGTAGTCTTCGCCAGTTGCCGACAATTGATAGAAAAGGCCTCCCTGTATGGGGAGGCCTTTTTTATTGGAGCATGATCAGTCAAGCAGGGCAAGGGAGCGGGACGCCAGCCCAATTCCACGCAAGGTAGCCTATCGCGGTCATCCTCGCTCCTTCGCCATCATGGCATCAGGAAAGACTCTCGCAGACTGCTCGGAGGCGCCATCACGGGCAGGAAGTGTCGCCAGACTTGCATTCTCTCGCGATGCATTCGCAGATCACTTGGCCGCAAAGGGGAGATGACCTGGGGCGAAGAACCATCGGCGGTCGACGTATGGAAGCAACCGCAGCAGTGCTCGCGTTCAGATGAGCATCGACCGAAAAGCAATCGCCAAACTATTACGGCAGATCCCAGAAGCCGGACGAGAGATCGGCTTCACCTTCGTCCGACTCTTCCTCAGCATCGCCAAACGAACGATAGAAATCATCGGCGACAACCGCCAGAATCCGATCATCCGCGGTGATGACGCCCAACGTGTCGGCGGGCAAAGTAACGCTCTCGAAGGCGAGAGCTTCTCGCTGTCCGGCGTCCGATTCCGCTTGCGTTTCGGTAGGCGTCGTAAGATTGCCAAGCCCCCAGTCGCTCAGAACAAGACTGGTTGACGTCACGAACGACCGCGAGGCGACTTGCTGCGCAGGCTCCTGCTGCTCTACCAGGGCGCCGGTCTGTTCGCCAGAATCGACGCTGGTCGACGCAACCGACTCATTCACGTCCTCTGGAGAGTTGTTATCGGCGGAGACAAGCTCGCCTTCTCCCGCGGCGCCGTTGCTCTGGGCATGCCGGATCGCTTCCAGCACGCGAATGACATCCATGACGGTGAAGATCCCGTCATTATTTGGATCGAGGAACGGCGCCGGATAGACGTGATCCCCTAGGAAATGCCACGAGTCGGTATAGACCGGATTACTCATCTCAGCCCGGATGGCGTCGAAGTCGGCCATGTCGACCGATCCATCATTGTTGACGTCCCCCAGGTCGATCGGATTTCGCCAAGCCGGCGTGTCGACGCCGACAGCAAATTGATATCCGGTCAACGGCGTAAGTGCGAAGTCCGCCGTCGCGTCACCTAGCACAAAATAGGTGAGCGAGTCCCCGTCAGGGGCCGTGATTTGTAGTTGATAGTCGCCTGCAATGTCGATCTGAAGAGAGAACGCGCCAAAGGCGTCGGTCGTTGCCGACGCCGGCTGTCCGGCCACCAGGTTATCAAGCCGAACGCTCGTGTTTAACTGTCCGGCAACGACAATGTACGCAATTTGCGGCGAATCGAAGGCGACGCTCATTGCCTCGACTTCGCCAGCGTCGAGTTGATCGGTTGTGTATCGCCCAATCAATGTGCCTTGCGAATCAAACGCCTCGAGTCGGCCAATACTGCCGTAATCGCCCCCGATCGCATCGAGCGAGACGCGACTGACGAGATTGTCAAAATCGACGCGCAGCTGTTGTTGTTGGTTCCAATCGGTCAACAACCCGGTTTCGGTCCCGTTCGAGCGATAGTAGCCGAACACTCGCGAACCGGTCGCGGCGTCATTATGATTCAGGGCGAAAACGTCCGGGAACACCACTTCGTCGATGTATTCTCCAAAGGCCGACAACGAAGCGCCCGGCACGCTGGCGTTGATCTGATCCCCGTCGCCAAAATCGTCTGGCTCGACGAAGATCTGCGTCTCGACCGGCATGTCTTGGTCGTCCACCAAGGCGACCGTCCAGCCAGACAGCCCGACTTCGCCCAGATCGAAGACCCCATTGCGGTTTCGATCTTCAAACAAGAACCCGTTGGCGCCCATAGCGACGGTCGGCGTGACCTCGCCCGTCGAACCAGCAAAAACGTCCGAGTAGATGGCGCCGGTTGCATCGATCGCCCGAATCTCGATCGAGTGCTCTCCCGAGTCGGGCAGCGTGATCCGGATATCGATGTCGGCTATGTAGTCGTCGTAGGTTGCGGCCGTCTGCCAAGCGCCGTCGTCAATCCGATACTGGACCTCGGCGACCGTGTTGATTGTGATGTCGTTCTGTAGAAACTGGTTCTGCGATTGCTGTACGCCGGCCGTGTTCAGATTCGGCAAGACGTTGACCGCCGCCTGACCAACAAAGCGATATTCCATCGTGTCGGAATCGAGCGAGCCGCTCCCCTGCAGCGACAGAGGGAGATCCAGAACATCGAAAATCCCATCGCCATCCGAATCCTTCCAGCCGATCGACTCGAACATCGGCGTCGAACTGGTATGAGACTCGTACGCGTTCAGCAGTTGATCGCCCGACAACATCAAGCTGTCGACAATCTGATCGGGATCCGGGTTATTAACGACGGCGTTTGTGTTTTGCGTGTCGTAGTAGCCGCGATGGTCATAGTAGTCTTTGGAGCCGGCATACTCGTCCATCGCCCAGAACTGATGGGCGGTTTCGTGCGCGATCGTGGACGCCGGACGCCCATTGGGAAATGCCATAAAAGCGCCACCGGCGATCGAAAAACCACCGGCGATGCTGCTGGGGTTCTTCCAGAATCCGTCCGCGTCGTTCGAGGCGTCCGCGACGAAGATTGTGAAGGCCCAATCGGTACCTTCGATCTCACGACGTGTGTTATTGAACAGGCGGATGTCTTTGACGATATCGCCGGTCCGCTGGGCCCCGACGTGGTTTAGAAATTCGCCGGCCCAGGTGCTGAACTCGGCCGCTGAACGGCTGATCGGCTCGTAGCGCGTCTCAAACGGCGTATCGGCGTATTGGTAGTTGATGTGGAAGTTGAGTTCGTGGACCGTGTTCTGCGTGGCGAGGGTATCGACCCACCACTGCATCGCTTCGTCGATCTTCGCTTTGGTCGCGTCGATTTCGGCCTGGGTCCAATCCTCGGTACTGACGTCGATTCCGCCGGTCTGCTTCGACTCGAGAAACACGACGGTAACCGACACGTCGCCCAGCATATACTCGCCGGTATCGGTGGGAGCGGCTCCCAGCGGAATGCCAGAGAAATTAAGCCGTGACTCGAGCGATTCGCAGCGGAGCGTCGCCGAGGCCGATTTCCGGCCGCGTAACGCGCGCTCCTTACGAAATCGACGAGCGGAGGACATAGATCAGAAACAACCGTCAATAGGGACGAGGCCAAACGAGACGCAGCGTTAATTCAACTACATTGTCAAATGCGGATCATCGACCGAGAATTCTGCGAACGCTTCGTCAATCTTCTCCGAACTTTCCGGCGACTCCTCGCTGAGCGCCTCCTCGGCGGCGGCGACGATCAACATCGTTTCCAGGTTCCCTTCGCTGACCGTCACGCTGCTCGCGATTTCGGAATCCGTCGTTGCCGATTCCTCTTCCGGAGTCGGTTGCGACGTCGTCGCGGTGCTGGCGGTCGGGCCAGGCACAAACAAAGGCATGTAGGTCGGTGCAGGCGTCGAAATAGGCGAGTCGGCCAGCATCTCGTCTTCGACGTCGACCGATTCGCCCTCTAGGACAAAACCGCTAACGCCCACCGATTCACCTTCCATCAGGCTCGCCCCCGAGTCGAAATAGGGGAAGCCGTCGAAATAGCTGCGAGCCCGATCTCGAGCGTTGAAGACCGTCGTTCCGATGTTTCGCACCATCAACGCCAGGTCGACTAGATCAACGTAGCCGTCATGCGTGAAGTCCATGCGGTAGAGTTGATTGGCGGGCGTCGCCGCCTTGCCGATGTTACGAATGATGTAGGTCAGGTCAACGATCGAGATCGTCCGATCATCATCTAGGTCGTACGGAACAGCAAACAGTTCGGTCGATGGGACGTTGACGCCGCTGACGCCGGTCGTTTCGTAACCGCCGCCGTATTGGACCGTCGCTCCGCCGCCAACAAGCGTGAAGTCCGTAACGACCGGATCAGCGTAATCGCTTGCCGGCGTATTTGCGACGCCATTGCCGAGCGACTGATCGGGGCCAAACAGAATCCGCCCGACCAACACCGACTTGCCATCATTTCCCAAGCCTGAGAGAGGCGTCGAGAAGGTTGCGCTGACTCGATCGGCATAGGAAGCATAGACGGTGTTGGAAGGCGTAAATTTCAGGTCCGAGTTGCTCGTGAATGAAGAGGCGTTGTGATATTCATTGGTATAATCGATCACAACTGAGACCGACTTCACCGAACCGGTTTCCGGGGCCCGGGCGTAGATCTCTACGTAAAAGCTGTCCCACTCGTCGATCCACTCTGCATTGTCAGGCAGAGTCACGACTTCTCCATTCGAATCGACCGTCGTCGGCTGCTTGACGATGCGCATTTCGACATCGACCGGCAATCCCGCTTCAACCACCTCCAGCGTAATCGTCGCCTCGGTGTAGTCGATTTCGTCGGGATCTAAGAAGCCGCCCCCCTCGAGATTGGCGGTCGGGTTCAGGCTGTTAAATTTGTACTCATCGATCCCCCCTTGCTTTGTGTCGGGGAAAAACTCGTTGCTGAGCGGATGCATTGCCGAGATCGTGAACTCACCCAGGGTGTTTTCCGCGACCATGGGAATCGTGAGCCACAGACGCGGCACGCCCGACCCATCGGCGGTTGAGATCTGGAAAGTTCCAATTTCTTCCAGGTAACCATCCACTGACTTCTGCGCGTTGTAGGTCGGCGTTTCTAGCGTGGGCGATCCTGGCCCCTGCAACAGACCGCTGGGCCCCGTGAAATCAAACGCTTCCCCGTCATACTCGATGTCAAACACCGCGCTGGCCACCCCCAACGGGATCGACTTAAAGGGGGTTTCCTCTTCGTCAATATAGTTGGACGGCGGATCGGCGATGTAGCGGAGGTCATCAACGTAGATCTGCAGATTGAACGCCTGGCCTTCGGTGATCGCAGTAATCTGATTTCCGGCCAAGTCGGTCGCACGTAATTCGACGCCGACATAGTTGGTCAATACCTCGCGGGCTTCCAACGTCTCGAACGAGGGACGATATCGACGCAAGCAGTTTGACATGAATGAATCTCGCGATGAGCGAAGATGGAGTGACAACTAAAAGCGGCCGGTTTGATGCGGAAATGCAACTTCCTCACGATAATTGCAACCCGCGCCCTCAACAACAACAATCCCCCCGCTAAACGCGACACAAGGCCGCCTGCAGCGACCATAGGGATTATTCCGGCCGATACCAGGATGGCTGGTCAGAATCTGATGCGCTTATATGGGGCAAAGTTCCCTTTTGGGCACATCACCGCGTCAAATTTCAACGATTTCACAAAAAAATCGTCCAGTTCGGGAACTTCGCATCCGAGGGTTGCGACAAAAAGCATCGAATTGCCGGATCGCCCAAGTAATACCGCCCAGACAAAACGTAGCGATTGGGGCGATTCGAGGAATTTGATTGCGAAGCCGAATTAGCACAACTATCCTGGGCCGCAAGGCTCCCCAGTCCTCCCTGCTTATCCCGTTTAAACACATCCAGAACCGTTGGCTGGCCATGAAAAAGCGAAATAAATCTGCCTCCAAACGCCGTCCGTCGAATCGCCGCTCCTCGCGAAAACCGGCCGTCAGTATGGAAGCCCTCGAACCCCGAGCAATGCTGGCGTCCGACCTCAACGCCTGGCATAACCCGACTCTGGCGCATGACGTC
Source organism: Blastopirellula retiformator (assembly GCF_007859755.1). NCBI lineage: Bacteria > Pseudomonadati > Planctomycetota > Planctomycetia > Pirellulales > Pirellulaceae > Blastopirellula > Blastopirellula retiformator. The sequence goes on from NZ_SJPF01000004.1 coordinate 128,012, forward strand.
AACGGCGACAATCTGGTCGACCACAACGATCTGGAAATCGTGGTTTCGCAGTTGCGACTCGGTTCCCGCAGTCTTTCCAGCTCTAGCCAGTCGGCAGGCGGGCTGGAAGGGGAACAGGTCGTTTACCTCGACATCAACAATGACGGCCTGTTCACTCCGATGGACCTGAACTCGCTGCTGGGCGAGCTGTTGGAAGCGGAAGACGCCGGCAAGGAATACTCCGCCGCGTTCACGTTCGAGATCATCCAAGAGGACGACATGAGCAACCCGGTCGTCATCGGTACGGCCGTGACCGATTTCGATCCCAACAGCCAAGATCCGATCATCTTCCCAGAGGATATCGAGGTCGAACAAAAGCCATTCACGCTCAACATCTATATTCGCAACACTTCGGCGATTACCGGCGTCACCTTTGGGATGGACGAAAGTCCCGATATTGCGGCCGCGTTCCTCAACATCAATTTTGATTCAAGTATCGTAACGCCCACCGATGCCGGAAGTTTCGCCGCCCCCTTTGACAACGATGGCGGAATCGTCCCCGCCATTGATGGCAACTCGATTGTCAATGCTGGCGGCGGCACCACGTTCAGCGATTCGCAGGTAACCGGGGGCTGGGAAAGCAATCAGTTGCTTTACACCGTCGAATTTAACCCGACGCAGTCCGGCGCCTTCATGCTGCAAGGCGAGATGGCGAATCTTGAGGACGAAAACGACCCGGACCAAAACGCCGCCGCGGTCGTCTTCACCGATGCCCGGATCGAGCAAAACGGGATGGTTACCCAGCTCGACATCGTCAACTTGGCCTTCCCTAAATTTAACGTCACCGTCCTGCAGCGTCCTGGCGCCAACAACGACAGCGTCGACGTCTCGGCCGACCTGGTTAACGAGATCGAAGCGGGCGACACGCGAATCGTCGAAATCGATGGCGTGAATTACCTGGCGATCGACGTCAAGGCGAACGATCTCAACTTCAATGGCGATCCGCTCACCGACGGCTCGGAGGTCGATCTGGCCTTGGGCAATTCGATCGCCATCGACGAGCTTCCCGATGATCAGGCCCTGCAGCAACGGGTAATGATTTACACCCAAACCGATTACGCGATCGCTGGCTTCAGCGACGAGTATCTGGTCTATCTGTTGCCGAGCGACCAATCGGGCGTTGAATCGTTTGAATACATGATCACCGACCCGAATGCAGTCGAGGATCCGACGACGGCGACCGTCACCGTCAACATCGCCCAGGTGCTCGTCGCCGTTGATGACGGCGACGCGACCACGCCGTTCGCCGAAGTCGAGCCGAACCAAACCGTCACGCTGCTTGTTCTGGAAGAAGTTAACGCTCCCGACTTCACTGGCGAAAACCCAGACTTCATCGCTGGCGACGGCATGGAAGACTCGCTTGGTAACATCGTCATTACGGATGTCGCCGGTCAGGCGTTTGACGATGGCCGCCTTGTAATCGCCGCCGACGGCAAATCGCTGGCGTACACGGGGGCAGCGCTTCCAGGCCTAGAAACCTTCACCTACACGATCACCTACGTCGATGACCTGGGCGATCCGATCCTGGACGACCTGAATCAGCCGATTACCGACATGGCGACCGTTACGGTTCGCATTCCGATCAACAGTCGGATCGGCGGAGGCCTCTATTTTGACGTCAACAACAACGGCGCCTGGGATGGCAACGGCTCGACCAGCGCTACGCCGGAACAGTTTATCGGCGGCATCCGGGTTGAGCTGTACGATGGCGGCACGCTGGTCGCCGAGACCTTCTCTTCGGAAGCGGATGGAACGTTCGAGTTCCTCCGCATCGAGGAAGGCACCTATTCGATCAAGATCAACCAGCCGAAGTTCGTCTACAAGTTCGGTACCGGCCTCTCTGGAGCGTTGCCGGCCAATTGGAGCGTGCAAAGCGACGGTTCGGTGGTCATCAGCAACATGACCATCAGCGCCACTGGCGTGCTGGAGTTCAACGGTTTGAACCTCGGTTACCTGGGACGCACCGGCGCCTATCGTGGTTTGGCGGACCAACTTTCCGACGTTGGTGACGAATCGATCACCTTCGCGGTTTCCAAGCAGGCGGACGGTTCCGGCGTGCTAGAATGGTACTCGGTCGACGAAGGTTGGTCCGAACTGGTGAAGATCGACGGGTTCCTGTTCAACTCGACGACCAAGACCGGCCAGGCCGTTCTGCTCATCGATCAGGATGGGGATTCGGCGACCCCGGACGTCGTCGCTCCGATCACGTTCTCGCCGAACCATCCGAACTTCGTCTTGATCGCCGATACGGATGACGCCGTCATCTTTATGCTTAATGGCGATATCGAAACGATCGTCGATCACCTGTCGACCGTCGACGTCGCGTTCTCAGACTTCTAAACGCAACTTCGCTGACGTTCGAGTTTCAAGAAACGAACAGAGCCGGCCCTTTTGGGTCGGCTCTGTTTTTTGTTGTGGATGCGACTTCGCTTAGTAGTGGAAGTCGACGCCAAAGGTCATACCCAAGGCCCAATAGTCGTCGTCGCCGAAGGCGAACACCGGGTCGCCGCCACTGGGATTGATCGTCCCGGGGATGGCGCTTTGAGCCAGTGCGACATCGCTGACATAGATGTAGGTGCAACCGACCTTCAGGTCGACGTTGCAGGTCAACGCGTAGATCAAGTCGAGCTGGCCTTCCGGGATGAAGCAGAAGACGTCTCGCGAGTAGCTGCCGATATTCGAGTCTTGAGCGTAGACGCCGCCGCTGAAGATGTCGACCGTGCCGAAGACGTCTTCGGTTCGCGAACCGTTGATCGCCATCCGCTGATGCATACCGCCGATCGCAATCTTGCCCATCGCTCGCCAGGTAAACGGGCCATCCTGGAAGTCGAAGATCAAACCGAATTGGGCGCCGTTGAACTCGTTCTTCGCTTGGAAGATGTCGTTGTAGCTAACGACCGTTCCGACTGGGAACGAACCGCCGCCGACAGACGTAAACTGGGCGTTGTTCGACAAGGCGTCGTCGATCCGGGCGAAGTAGTAACCGGTCACAAAGTCGACCCGATTCGCGTGGCTCGTGTAAAGGTGCTTGGTGATGAACGCGTCGCCGGTGTAGAAGTTGTTCGTCTTCCGAATGTCGACCGTCGTATTGTTGGCCGCGTTGGCGCCGACGGTTTCGGCGATCACGATCGACGAGTTGGCGCTGGTGTTCGTGTTAAAGAACGGGTAGGCCAGCACCGGGAACTGCGTCGAAGTGGTGCTGATGCCCAACACTTCTCGCTCCAAGGCGAGGAAGCTACCGCCGACCGACCAGTTTTGATAGTCGTCCAGCCATAGCCCCGTGGTGATCCGGGCGCCGGTCAAAGCATGACCTTGCTCGGAACCGCCAAACAAGATCTGCGTCGACGGATCGCCAATCACGCCCTGGGCGCCAGGATCGCTGGTCGTCAGCAGCGGCGGCAGGTTCGAGCTCTTCCGCCACATGACCAGCAAGTCGGCCGAGCCGTAAACTCGCGGCGGCAGATCACAGTTGTTGCATGAAGCGTCATGCATCGTTTCGTGGTAGGGCGAACCCTCCATAACGCTGTCGCCGTACTCTTGTCCGGGGACATATTGTTCGTATTCGATCGGGGCGCCGTGCATGGCGGGATCTTGATATCCGGCCGGGGCGACGCCTTGGTATCCCATTGGCGCCGCGGCATTGCCGGGCGCAGGTCCCATGGGACCATACGGCATCGCATAACCTCCACCCATCGCCGAGTAGCCGGCCGGCGCGCCGTACCCAGGCGCCGCTTGCGGCGGATAGTCTGGGGCATTCGGCATTTGGGCGCCGACTTGCGTCGAGAAGAGTGCAACGGCGGATAAGGCCGTCGACAGAATCAACTTTTTGGGCTTCATGATCTTTGCTCGCACGCTACGACTACTAAACGTGTTCATGCCATGCGCCGGGGCGATGCGGATTGAGCCGCAAGCATGAGGCGAATTCAAGGTGGTTTCTGGCGAGACGAAGACTCCGCTTCGTCATCGTTTAGTCACGTCCGTGGCTCTCGCGAACCGCCTCCGCTCACCGAGCGTAATGCGGTTGTCCTGGACGTATTAGTGATGTCGGCGAAACCGCCTGTAGCGATTAAGCAAAAGCACGCTTCAGCCGTCATAAACCGAATTATCGATCGGTCGCAGGATGGCGATCGGCAGGCCAGGGGAGCTGCGCAGACTTTGCGGCGGGGCGAATGAAAAAGGCGCTCCGGGCAGATCTTACCTATTTTAACGGCAGCAATCCCATACTTTCCGATTTCTAGACGGTAGGAACCTTTGCGACAGGAAGTCATACTAAATAGCTGTCGCACATTCCTTCCAAGAGACCTCATGACGACGCAAATCGCCGAATCCCGTTCCTTTCGAGCCGATCCCTTCTCCCAGGCCTACAGCGTGGTGACGGGCCGCGGCTTGGGGCGTTTTGTCGCAGAACTCCCCAAGATCGAGCGTTTTGAAGAAGAGTTCAAAAACAAATCCGACCGGGAACTTCGGAAATATAGCCTGGGTCTCCGCCATCGCGCCAAAAGCGGCGAACCGCTAGCACGCTTGCTTCCCGAAGCGTTCGCTCTCGTCCGAGAGGCAGGGCGGCGAACCATTCGCATGCGGCATTACGACGTGCAGTTGATCGGCGGCATGATCATGTTCAACGGCGCCATCGCCGAGATGGAAACGGGCGAAGGCAAAACGCTGACCGCCACGCTCCCCATGTATCTCTACGCGCTGCCAGGCAATGGCGCCCACCTGGCGACGGTCAATGATTATCTGGCCCGCCGCGACGCCGAAATCATGCAGCCGCTGTACGAAATGCTGGGCATGTCGATCGGCGTGGTTGAGTCGCAAATGCAGTCCGACGCGCGTCGCAAAGCGTACGCCTGTGATATCACCTACGGCACCTCGAAGGAGTTCGGGTTCGACTTTCTGCGCGATCGCCTGCTGATACGGCAGATTCGCGAACAAGGGCTTGGCGTGCTTGGCGCTTTAATGTCAAAAGACGAAGAAACGAACGAGCAACCGGTGCAGCGCAGCGCCTATTTCTGCTTGGTCGACGAGGCCGATAGCGTTTTGATCGACGATGCCCGGACGCCGCTGATTATTAGCTCGATCCCAGGCGAAGCGGAAGAACGGGCGGTCGCCTGTTTTCGTTGGGCGGCCGAGAAATGCAAGGAATTTGACGAAGACGACCACTACGAATACGACCACGACCGCAAGTCGGTCGAACTGACGATCGAAGGCCGGTTGTTGGTACGCCGACTGCCGAAACCGCCCGAACTCGATTCGGTCGGTCTGGTCGATCTGTATGACTATATCGAGCGAGCCATCAAGGTTGCCCGCGACTTCCACTTCAACCAGCATTACGTCATCAACGAAGGAGAGATCGTCATCGTTGACGAGTCGACCGGACGTTTGGCCGAAGGGCGAAAGTGGAGCGGCGGCATCCATCAGGCGATCGAAGCCAAAGAAGAAATCGAAGTGACCGTCGCCACCGGCCAAGCGGCGCGCATCACCGTGCAGGACATGTTCATTCGCTATCGCCACTTGGGCGGCATGACCGGCACCGCGTCAACCTCGACGGCCGAGTTCAAGAAGATCTACAAGCTCAACGTCATTCGCTGTCCCACCAACCGTAAGGTCCAGCGACAAATCTGGCCCGACCGCGTCTTTGGCACCGAAGACGCCAAGTGGGCGGCGATCATTGAAGAAATCCGCGAAATTCATGGCCAAGGTCGCCCGATTTTGATCGGTACCCGCACGATCGAGAAAAGCGAGCACCTGGCGAAACTGCTGGAAGCGGAAGGGATCGAGCACGAAGTCCTCAACGCCCGGCATGTGGCGATCGAAGCCGAGATCGTCTCCCGCGCCGGCGCTCCCGGCAAGGTGACCGTCGCCACCAACATGGCGGGCCGCGGTACCGACATCAAGCTTTCCCAGGAGATTAAAGACCTGGGAGGTTTGCATGTGATCTGCACCGAACTTCACGACTCGGCCCGGATCGATCGTCAGCTGGTCGGACGTTGCGGCCGCCAGGGAGACCCCGGCAGCGTGCGTCAGTTCATGTCGCTCGACGACGATTGTTTGCGCATCGGGTACGGCCCGATCCGCGCCGAAAAGCTGGCCGCCATTGGCGAAAAGGCGAGCGGTGAACTCAATCAGTACGCTTCGCTCTTCCGCAAAGCGCAGCGGAAAATCGAACGTAAGCACTTTGGCGACCGCAAAGTCCTGCTCTATCACGAAAAGATGCGGAAGAAAATGCACCGCGAAATGGGCCAAGACCCCTACCTAGACTCCCCAGATTAACATCGCGACCCGCATTTTCGTCGCATCCGGAACGAAATCGCAATTCAGAACGTCTGAATTGTTTGGGCCAGTTCGCTTGCGCTTTCGTACTGAAGTTCAATCGCCATCGGTCGTTACGACCGTTGCAATCCTCATAGCCGGTTTGATGGGAGAGATCGCTGGACTTTCCCAAAGATCTGATCTGGTTTTGAAATACGTCAATTTCGGTTTTTGCTCGCCGTTGGTATGGTGGGACGTAAGATTCTGTTGTTGGAATCCCTCCCCAGGGTTCCCAATCCCCTCCGAAGCTCTTGATGAATCAACAATCTGCTATGTCTTCCGAATCGTCCTCGGCCAATCCAGAGTCCCTCGAAAGCACAAAGCGACAGATTCGAAGTCTGATCCAAGAGATCGCTGCGCTTTCGAAACAAAACGTCGCTCCTGAAGACTACTTTCGCGAGATGTTGCCGAAAGTCGTCTCTGCGCTGGCCGCAATCGGCGGCGCCGCGTGGATCTATGACGAAAAGCGCCGGCCGCGCCTGATTTATCAGGTCAATTTGACGCGCAGCCTTGTCGATCCCGAGGACAACGACGGCATCCGCCATCTCCGTCTGATCGAGGAGATGTTCAAGGGTTCGCCCGGGCAGTTGCTGCCGCCGCAATCTGGCTCGATTGACGAAGGCGCTTCGGGTAACCCGACCAACTCGCTGCTGGTGATCGCTCCGATCAAGAACGAAGATCAGGAAGTGGAAGGGGTCATCGAGATCTTCCAGCGGCCTGACTCGCAACCGGCCAGCCAACGCGGATACCTCCGCTTCCTTGAACAAATGTGTGGGCTGACGACCGAATGGTTTAAGACCCGTCAGCTGAAGGACTTCTCAGACCGCCAATCGCTGTGGGCGAAGATCGAGCAGTTCTCTCGCGCGGTTCACGAAAACCTCGACCTGCGTCAGACCGCTTACACCATCGCCAACGAAGGCCGCCGCCTGATCGGTTGCGACCGGGTTAGCGTCGCCTTGCGACGAGGTCGTCGCTGGAAGGTAGAAGCGGTCAGCGGGCAAGACGTCTTCGACGCCCGATCGAATCAAATCACCTTGCTGGGCAAACTGACCAAAACGGTCATGGATACCGGCGAAGCCTTCTGGTTTAGTGGTCACACCGAAGATCTCTCGCCCCAGCTTGAGACGGCCGTCCACGACTACGTCGATGAGTCGCACACCAAGACGATCGCGATTATTCCGCTTCGTCGGCCTGAACATGCGACCGACGCCAAAGAGAAGATTGAAGGGGAAGAAGAACGCGAATACCAGGGCGAAATCCTGGGGGCGCTGATCGTCGAGCAAATCGAAGACAGCTCGAACCAGGCCGAGTTCCGCAAAGGGGTCGAACTGATCTCCGAGCATAGCTGCCGCGCCCTGGCCAACGCGATCGACTACAACAACATCCCGCTGACGCCGCTGTGGCGATTGCTGGCCAAATCGCAGGTGCTGGTCGAGGCGCGGAACCTGCCGAAGACGGTCGGCGTTACCGTTGCGGTAATCGCGGCGACGATCGCTTTGTGCGTGATTCAGGTGCCGTTCCGTCTCTCCGGAACAGCGACCCTCACGCCGGTCGAAAAGCGAGACATCTTCGTTCGCGAAGAGGGGGAAGTAATCGACGTTCCGGTCAAACATGGCCAGATCATCGAAGCGGGCCAACTGGTCGCCCAACTTCGCAACCGCGATCTTGACATGCAGTACGAACGTTTGCTCGGCGAACAATCGAAGGCGGAGCAGTCGCTGCGTGGTTTGATCCATCGCCGCAACTTCGCCAAAGATGACGACGAAAAACGTCAACTGGCGGTCGATTTGGCGCTGGCCGACATGGAAGTCGACAAACTAAACGATCAAATGGCGCTGCTCGCTCAGAAGCAGCAGTTCCTGGAAGTACGCAGCCCGATCTCGGGCGAAGTGGTCAGCTGGGACGTGCGAGACTCGCTGATGCAACGTCCCGTTTCGCCGGGTCAGATCTTGATGACGGTCGTCGATCCGTCGCAAGACTGGGTGCTGGAAGTGAAGATGCCGGAGAAGCGTCTGCAGCACATCGTCATGGCGCAACAGGAGATCGGCCAAGACTTGGACGTCACCTACATCATGGCGAGCCAACCGGGCGTGCAACTGGAAGGCAAAGTGATCGAAATCCAGCGGCTCGCTCAATCCGATCCGGACGAAGGACAGATCGTTCGGATCAAGGTGGCGATCGACAAACAAAAACTGATGGAAGCGATTCCCCAACTCCGTACCGGAGCGACCGCTACCGCCAAGATCAATTGCGGAACCGCTCCGCTTGGTTACACCTGGCTGCACGAGGTCTGGGAGTTCATTCAATCGCGCGTGCTGTTCTAAGCGACAGTCGCACGGCGGAATCGAACCGCCGGACGCTCGCCCACCTCCCCACAATCCGTCCTCAGGAATTAGATAGCATGACCCTCGCCATCCTTTTACTCGCCGCCGCGGTTGGACAAGTTCCCGCTTCGTCAGCTCAGCCTGGCGACATCGTCGTCGAGCACTGCCTGGTTTCGTTGATCGACCAGGTGAACGTGCCGGCCCAGGAAACCGGCATGCTCGTTTCGATTCCGGCCTATCGCGGTCGGATTGTCGCCGATGGCGATCTGCTAGCGCAAATTGACGACCGGACCGCGTCGAAGCAAGCCGACATCGCCAAGTTTCGTCACGACAAGGCGAAGACCGAGGCCGCCAACGACATCGACGTCCGCTACGCCACCAAGGCGGCCGAAGTCGCGCTGAAAGAGCACGAAGTCTTCGAGCAAAGTAACCGGGAAAGCCGCGGTACGATCAGCAAAATGCAGCTCGACAAAGCCTGGCTCGCTTACCAACGGGCGGTCTTGCAAATCGAACAAGCCGCCATGAATCAGAAGATCGCCGGTCTCGCCGCCGCCGAAAGCCGCGCCGAGATGGAAGGCGCCCAGATGGTCATGGACCGCTGCCGTACCGAATCGCCGATCAACGGCGTCGTCGTGCAGGTTTATCGTCAAGAAGGCGAGTGGGTTCGTCCCGGCGATCCGCTGTTGCGACTGATTGGTCTGCAGTGGTTGAAAGTGGAAGGGACCCTCGACGCCGATCAGCACGATCCTTCGCAACTGATTCATCGCCCGGTCACCGTGACGGTTAACACGCCTTCGGGCCTGCAGCAGTTCTCAGGTTTCGTCAACTTCGTCAGCCCCGAGATCGACGCGACCGGCTCGTTCGACATCTCGGCCGTGGTTGAGAATCGTCAAACCGCCAAAGGTTACTGGGCGCTAAGCCCGGGCGACATCGCCGGCATCGACGTCCACACCAATCGTCAACCGGTTTCTGCTGCGGATCTGGAACGCTTCCGCACGCGAAACGAAAAGACCGCCGCGCTGACCGAGAACTAAACGAGCAAATACGTTGGCTACGCTAACTGACAGTTTGATCGCCAGCAGTTCACGCCCCCTCGGCCTGCGCGTTCGCCCTGATCTGACCTCGCGTCGGCATTATTATCAGGGACGCGCGTACTGGGTGGTGAAGGAACCGCTTGGGCTGAACTACTTCCGCTTCCAGGAAGAAGAGTACGCCATTCTGCAAATGCTGGATGGGTATACTTCGCTGGAAACGATCAAAGAGAAATTCGAAAAAGAGTTCGCGCCGCAGAAGATCGGCTTTCGCGAACTGCAGCAGTTTGTCGGCACGCTCCACCGCAGCGGTTTGATCATCGCCGAGTCGCGCGACCAAGGTCGCCAACTGCGGAAACGCCGCGACAATCGCAGGTGGCAAGAGCGCATGCAGACGGCCTCCAACATTCTATCGATCCGCTTCAAAGGGATCGATCCAGAATGGCTGCTAAACGCGCTGATGCCGTACACCCGGTGGCTGTTTACCAAGGCGGCGTTGATCTTCTTCTCGCTCTACGCCTTGTCGGCGCTGCTGCTGGTGCTGGTGCAATACGATACCTTCCGCAGTCGCCTGCCGGAGTTTCAAGAGTTCTTCGGCCCCGAATGGTCTAACTGGCTGTTGCTCGGCTGCGTGCTGGCCGCCACCAAGATCTGCCACGAGTTTGGCCACGGCCTGTCGTGCAAACGATTTGGGGGCGAGTGTCATGAGATGGGGGTCATGTTCCTGGTGCTGACCCCTTGCTTGTACTGCAATGTTTCCGACTCTTGGATGTTGCCGAACAAGTGGCACCGCGCTGCGATTGGCGCTGCGGGGATGTATATCGAAATCATCCTGGCGTCGACCGCGACGTTCATCTGGTGGTTTAGCGAACCAGGCCTGTTGAATCACCTCTGCCTACAAGTGATGTTCGTCAGTTCGATTAGTACGATCGTCTTTAACGGCAACCCGTTGCTCCGTTACGACGGCTACTACATCCTGGCCGACATCATGGAAGTGCCGAACATGCGGCAGAAGGCGAGCACCATCCTGCAGCGCACGATGTCGAAGTGGTGCTTGGGCCTGGAACAGCCGGAAGACCCGTTCCTGCCGCAGCGAAATCAGTTAGCGTTCGGCCTGTATACGATTGCGTCCAACATCTACCGTTGGGTCGTGATGTTTTCGATTCTGTACTTTCTCAATCAAGTCTTCGAGCCGATGGGCTTGAAGGTCATCGGTCAAACGATCGCCATCATGGGTTTGTGGGGGCTGGTCGTGATGCCCCTCTGGAAGTTCGGCAAGTTCATGTACGTGCCGGGGAGAATGTCGCAAGTGAAACGTAAAAACGTGCTCGCGACGGTCGCCGTGGCCGTCGGCGTGATCGCCGCTATCGCGTTGATTCCATTGCCGCAATGGGTCAACTGCCCGGTCGAAGTCCGACCGGAAAACGCGGAAGTCGCGTATGTCGTCGTCCCGGGCGTGCTCGAGGAAATGCTGGTCGAGCCCGGCCAGCAAGTGGAGAAGGGCGCCCAGTTGGCCCGCGTGGTCAACTACGACCTGCTGATCCAAATCGCCGAGTTCGAAGAAGAGGAAAAGCGGCTGACCCGTCTGCGCGACAGCCTGCACCACCTGCGGCTGGGCGACAACGCCGGCTCCTCGTTCGAGCAGCGCTACATGGAAGTCCGCAAACAGTTGGAGTCGGCTTCGGAACAACTTCGCAAAAAGCGACTTGAGCAGCAGTTGATCAACGTGCCGGCGCCGATCAGCGGATACATTTTCCCTTCGGCCGACCGCCGCGATCCGCAAGCGGGTTCGGGGCAATTGCCGAGCTGGAGCGGCTCGCCATTTGAAGAGCAAAATCAAGGCGCCTACGTCACCACCAGCGACGCGCTTTGTCAGATTGGCCAATCGGATCAGATGGAAGCGGTCATTTACGTCGACCAGGACTTCGTCGAACTGGTCCGCCCTGACCAAGAGGTTTACATCAAGCTCGATGCGTTTCCAGGCAAGACCTTCGAAACCAAGCTGGCGGAGATTGGCGACAAGCAGGTCGAATACGTTCCGACCAGCCTGACGGTGCAGCAAGGCGGCGAACTCGCCGCGGAAACCGATCCCCTTTCTGGCCGAGCGAAACCGCAGAATGCGACGTTTCCGGCGCAAGCGCCGCTCACCGACGTCGAGGCGATGACGGCGGTCGGCTTGCGAGGTCGCGCCAAGATTTTCGTCGACTGGCAGCCGCTAGGCGTCCGAATGTGGCGCTACGTGAACCGCACCTTCCACTTCAAGCTGTAGCCGCCGCAACGATCCCCGGGTATCGCTTGTAACGTTTCCAGCGATAATGTTGGATAAAGAATTCAATAGTCTGCGGAGTAGGGACTTTTCGCCGACCAGTTCCGGCGGCGCCGCAACTAAGCTAACCGTTATCGAAACTGTTACAACTCGCTCTGTTCGTTTTTCCCCTTAGGAGTCGAATTTCTATGGCCGACGCCCCCGAAAAAGAAGAAGCCACCTCCCCCGAAGCCGGCAAGCCCGCCGCTCCCGTGCGTCAGCAGGTCGAGTTGGATGAAAGTACGCTAATCGCTTCCTACGCCAACTTCTGCCGCGTGACCGGTACGCCGGAAGAACTGATCATCGACTTCGCGCTCAACACGCAGCCGGTCGGTGTTCCGCAGGGATCGATCAAGGTCAACCAACGCATCATCCTGAACTACTTCACCGCCAAGCGAATGCTCGCCGCGCTGCAGGTTTCGGTTCAGCGCCATGAAGCGGCGTTCGGTAACCTGGAAATCGATTTCCAGAAGCGGATGTTGCCGTCGGTTCGCCCGCAAGGCTAGTCTGGCGCACCATGCCAACGTAATTCACCCGAAGCGGCAGCCTGATTCAGGCTGTCGCTTTTTTTTGGGAAAAAACCGGGTTCCAAGGCGTTATCAGACCGCGGCTTACGCCAACGGAACTTCTTGCCGCGATCAATCGTCGAAATAGTTGGAGCAATCCGTCTGCGCGGCGACCTCAACCTTTTGACAGGTTGGCAAAACCAAGTATTCTGGAATCTAACTCACCTAGCCCCCCGGGGTCGGTCTCCCCAATACTCAAGAGCTACCTGCCGTGCTTCCCCTTGAAATCGCCATCTTCACTTTCGTTGGTTTCGTCCTCTGCTGTGGGGCAATTCTGATGGTAAGTCGCATTTCCCAAGCGAAGGCGCTGCCGGCCAAAATCGGCGGCAACCAACGTCGCAAGCCAGGCCCCCATCAGGTCGAGGCGCTCGAGGTACGCGAGGTTTTCGACGCTTCCGGCGTTGAGCTAGAAGGCGAAAACATCTTCATCGACGGGCAGTTCTACGCCAACGTCGACATGGTCGCCCTGGCCAAAGCGATCACCGCCACCGGCGCCAAGTTCTATGGCGCCGTCTGGTGCCCACACTGTACCGAACAAAAACAAATCTTCGGCGAAGGTGGCGAGTATCTGCCGTTCGTCGAAGTGACCAACCCCGATCGCACGCTCAATGACCTTGGCTCGTCGTTGGGAATCACCAGTCTGCCAACCTGGATCTTTGCCGATGGACGCCGCGAAGAAGGAACTCTGACGCTGGCCGAGGTAGTCCAGTTCTCGGGCGTGACCGTGCCGACCTCCACCGATCCCTACATCGCCGAGATAGATCCAGTCACGCTCTACTCGGGCGAGCCGCTCTTCCTGACGCTGGACGGCTATTCGCCCACCGGGCAACCGCTCACCTACACCGTCACCAGCGAAAGCGGCACGGTCCTTTCCGAGGTCCGGCAGCAAACGCGAAGCCTGCGACTGACGATCAAGAACTTCGGCGTCATGGAGTTCCAACTGCTGGAAGACTACGCCAGTCTGGCGACCCAGCAGATTATCTCGCTGGTCGAATCGGGTTTCTACGACGGCCTGGTCTTCCATCGGATCATCAACGACTTCATGATCCAGGGTGGCGATCCAACCGGAACCGGCATGGGCGATGGCCAAACGCCCGAGTTCAATGATCAGTACGACTTCGACCTGCGTTACAACCGCGCCGGTACGCTTGGGATGGCCAAGTCGTACGATGACACGAACACGTCGCAGTTCTTTATTACCGAGAACGGCGACTATCGAAACTCGCTCGATTTTCGGTACACCATTTTTGGCTACATGACCGAAGGGGACGCGGTTCGAGAAGCGATCAGCAACATCCCCACCAACGCTAGCAACTATCCGAGCTACGCCGCCGTCATCGAGAAAGCGGAGATCTTTTACGACCGCGAGAACGCGTTGGTCAAGCTCGATACCTTCGTCAGCGGCATCGCCGGCTCCGACACGCTAACCGTTACCGCGACCGACGCCAGCGGAAATACGTTTACGCGTAACGTCTCGGTCAGCTACATCCCGTATTCGGCCAACAAGCCCGCGTACCTCGGCCCGGTTCCAAACATGGTCGTCAACCCGGGCAACGTTCGCACCTTTCAACTGGCAGGCTTCGATGCGAACGGCCACACGGTGCGTTTTCTGGACAAGGCCGGGCTTGACGCGCGAGGCTGGGCCTATGAACCGCATGCCAGCAACGGCCTGATTTATTCGGTGGATAACGTCTCCGGCACGTTGACGATCCAGGCTCCCAGCAACTTCCGTGGCGAGGGGCAGATTATCGTCGCCGCCTATGACGGCTATGCGTCGGGCTCGGGGGACGTCGATTTTCAGCTTATCACCATCTCGGCCTCCTCCGCTCCGGTCTTGGTGAGCGACACGTTCGACACGATCGCCGGCTCGGTCAATACGCTGACGCCATTGGCGAACGATACCGCTGCGGCGCCGGCGTTTGACTTGAGCACCTTTGAGCTCTTAGATGCGCCGGACGGGTTACAAATTTCGGTCGAAGGGGGCGTAATCACCTACGCGCCGCCGCTGGGTTTCACCGGCACCTTCACGCTGCGATACAACGTCGAGAACATCTACGGAGGCTTCGCCGCCGACAGCGCGGCGATTACCATCAATGTCGTCGCCAACACCCAGACGGTCGCTGGCGCCGACGCGTTCCAGGTCGATGTCGCCAGCGTCGCCATTCTCGACGTTCTCGGCAACGACCGAGCCAACAAATACTGGTCGACCAGCGCTGGACTGTCGATCGTTTCGATCGGCAACTCGGCCGCTGGCGCGACCATTTCGATCGAAAATGGCAAGCTCCGTTATATCCCGGCTTCCGGCTACACCGGCCTCGACACGTTCTCCTATAGCGTTACCAACGGCGATACGACCGCGATCGGCGAGGTGACCGTTTCGGTCCTCGAGATTGAGGACATCAGCGTTACCGTCACGCGCGAGAAAACGACCGCAACATCCGTCGACGCGCTACCGCAGAACGAAGCCTATCTCAGCGAATGGGATGCGTTCTGGGTCGAAATCTGGGCCAATGGCGACCGCATTTCGACGCAAGGCGTCAGCGCCGCGGCGCTCGACCTGAAATTCATGCCGCAACTGTTCTCTGCGACGGCGGTCGAACCGGGCGCGGGATTTGAATTCAACGGCACGCCGGCGATCAATGGCGAAACGGGAGAGATCACCGGCCTGAGCGCCGTCGCAACTTCGTCGGGACTGGGCGCCGGCAACCGCGTCTTGTTGGCCCGCGTTCGCTTTCAGCCAGCCTCTGGCGACGGCCTGGCGGTCGACAGCGACGGTCTCGACTTCGGATCGGTCTTTTCCGTCAGCAACGCCCAGATCCAGGCGCCAGATACGGACTTGGTCAACGCCCAGATCACCTCGCTTCCCGGCGTCAAGATTCTGCCGGTCGTTTATGACCTGAACGATGACGGTCAAATCGACCTGGCCGACATTTTCACCTTCGCTAATCTGTACAACAACGGCGCACCGGCCCAATCGCCGCTGGGCGACTTTGACGCCAGCGGCGCCCTGACGCCGTACGACGTCACGCTTATGCTTCGCGAGCTAGGCGAGTCGTGGGTCACGGTCAGCAGCGGCAGCAAACTGATTTACGACTTCAGCTATCTGGAAGGAGCGATTGCCGAAGAGCCGCTGGTCGCCTCGGCGTTCGGCCTAACCAGCCAGCCGACCACGATCGAGACCGAGACCGTCCAGCCGGTCATGGACGCCGCGACGGCGATGATCGCAGACGCCTATAGCCAGCTCGATGTCTTCAATTTCACGGTTGCGACCAGCTTCCAGATTGTGGATCTGCCGGGCTCGCAGCTCAGCTATCGCCACAACGGCGTGATCTATCTGGACATTGACGCCGCTGGCTGGGGTTGGTTCATCGACTCAACTCCCACCGTCAACGAAGAATTCACCTCAAGCGGCGACGACGCCTGGGCGGCGATTGCGGCGGGCGACGCGGATGGCGGCATTGATCTGCTCAGCGTTATCCTGCATGAACTGATCGGCGAAGGAGATGAGGCCCAGAATCCGCTCTTCGCCGATACGCTGGCCCCGAGCACGCGTTACCTTTTCGCCCCTGAAGACCTGCCGGTCTATCAACTGCTGGTCGATCAGGCGATGGCGCAGGCCTGATCAACATCGACAAGCGGTCGTAATCGCCCGCTTAGAGCGTTTTTCTGATAGCTGTAGCGTTTCTGGCGTTGGTGAGGCAGGCTGGTCAAGGCGACCGAAGCAGGCGAATCCTCAAAATTCGTCGATGCAGGTCAACGCCGACCAGCGCGGCCGCAACCAGCCAGAACGCTAAAGTATTGAAGAAAACCCGCTCTAGAAGACCATGATCACATCGAAACCGAGCGTGAATTGACTGTCCGAGTTCCCATCTTCAAAGGCTCCGTTGATCCCTGGCGCCGATAGGTCGGACCAGTCCCAACGGACTTCCGGTCGAACGACCAGCCAGTCGCTGGGATGATAATTGGCGCCCAGGGTCAGATCGTAGTACGAGCCGCCGCTGGTGATGTTATCGTTGGGCAGTGCGAAGACGCGGGCATTGTCGCGATCGTCAAACCACTCGAACCGCACGCCCAAGTCAACGCAGGGATTAACGGTGTAGTAGAGATAGTTGGCGATGCCGTACCACGACGCGTTGTCCAGGGTGCTCTGGGTCGTGACGCGAACGTTGTCTTCTGTGCCGTAGTTGAAGTTCAGGACGTAGGTCCAGCAGCAAGAGAGTCGCTGTTGCAGCACGACGTCGATGACCGTGCGATAGTTATCGCCTTCCGGATCTTCCGGCCCAGCGACGACCCCCATTCGCAATTTGGTCGCTTCGTCGGGCGACCGCCAGTCGAAACCGCCGATGAAACCGGTCGTGCCGTTGTCTTGTTCCCAGGTATTCCAGCCGCGGGTGACGCCGGCGTTCCAGGTCATGCAACACGAGCTGTCCCAACTGGCCAACACGCCGGTGTGGGTGAACGGCTCGCCATATTGCATGATGTAGGTGTGCGAGTAGAAGAAGTTCTCCGGCGCCTTGACCGCTTCGTATCCCAAGATGGTGTAGAAGTGCCCCATCTTCACTCGTACGCCGCCCAAGACCGGGGCAAGCACTTCGACATAGGCTTGCGGCATCGCCAAACCGTACAAACCGGCCGTGCCGGCGTTGCGCGGGCCATTGCCGCTGTTCCAGTGCTGGCTGCCGTCGGCGTGAGTCTCAAGCCCATTCGCTTGGATGAAGTAATAGTCGGTGCCGTACAGCAGGTCGACTTTGCCGCCGATGTCCCAGCAGCAGCCGTTCGGATCGATCGCTCGCCCCATCGAGAGATAGAGCTGATTCATCATGTATTCGTTGGCCTGATCATTAAAGATCAACGGCCCATTCTGACCGACCGGCCCATTCGAACTGCTGGCGTTCGGATTGCCGGTAAAGCCTTGATCAAGCCAACCATTGACGAAGAAGCGGTCGAATAGGCCCGGGTAGCACGTGTCGCAGCCGCCGCATTCGGGGCCGCAACCAGGCTGATAGCTGGCCGTATCGTAGACCTGGCCCATTTCCGTCGAGACCACGTCCGGCTCGGCATACGAAGTAGAGGCCGGAGAGACGACAACCAAGGCCGAACTCTCCGACATCTCGCGCGAAGGTCGATAAACTCGATCGGAGGAGAAGGGCGACTGCTGTCCGAAAGCGATGTGGGGAACACATGCAACCAGGAAAGCGGCGCAAAGCAGGTAACGCGACATGTTGAATCGCCTGAAGTCCGGTGGGGGAGACTGACATCAAGGCGAGGCACTTTTCGCGCGGAAACCTCGCCCGCACAGTCAACCTATCGACCCTTCGGCCGAAGTCGCTCCAGTCGATTCTAACGGTTGCGCCGATTTTTCGGGGGGCCGCCGCCAGCAGCGACAGCACCCCCGGCGTGCTTTAGAACTTGAAAATCACATCGAACGACGCGGTCCACATCTGCTTATCCATGAAGTCGTTGTACGGCCCCTGGGCTCCGAGCAGGTCGACGTTCGACCAGTCGTACCGCAGTTCCGGCCGGACATTGACGAAGTCGTACGGCTTCCAGTTGGCGCCGAGCGTCAACTCGTAGTAGTTTCCGCCTTGCGAGAACGCTTCGATCGGAATCGCAATCACGCGAGCATTGTCCTCGTCGCGGAACCATTCCAACCGCACGCCCAGATCGATCGTCTCGGTGTACTTCATGAACAGGTACTGGTTGATGCCGTACCAGAACGCGGTATCCGGCTCGAACGCCGCATTCAGCTTGCCGTTTTCTTCCACGCCCAAGTCGCTTTGGAAGACATACGTCCAGCGATTGCCCAACTTGCGGGTGTAGACCAGCGACTGCAGAAAGCGATTGTTCAGGCCGTCAGCGTCCTCTTTCCCGTTAATAAACGAGTAGGAGAGGGACGACACGTCGTTGGCGTACTGAAAGCCGAACAGTCCCGAGCACTGACCATTGATGTTGTCGAAGTTGTCCCAGCCGTTGGTGATACCAGCGTGCAGCGTCAGGTTATCGCCCGCGGTATAGCTGCCCAAAATACCGGTGTGGGTAAAGGGCTCGCCATACTGCATGGTATAGGCGTGCGAGTAGAAGAAGTTCTGCGGGGCCATCACCGACTCGTAGCCGATGATCGTGTAAAAGTGGCCGAACTTCACTCGCAACCCGTTACCGATCGGGGCGAAGATCTCGCCATAGAGCTGCGGCATCGCCAAGCCGTACAGGGCTGCATTGCCGCTATCGCGAGGACCGTCGCCGTTCCACTTTCGCGTACCGTCTTGGTGCAATTCCAGACCATTGGCCATCGTGAAGAAGTAGTCGGAGCCGTAAAGCAGGTCGACTCGTCCTCCTAACGACCAGCAGCAGCTCTGATCGTCTACCTCTTTACCCATCGCCAGGTAAAGCTGGTTCATCTGGTATTCGTCGGCGCGATCATTGAACGTCATCGGCGTATTGAAATTATCCGCCGGATGATCGAAGTTCGCGGTGTAGCCTTGCGAGATCCACGCATCGGTGAACCAGCCGCCCCCCTGCGAGCCGCAACCGTTATTGCAGCAGCCCACGTTGTAGTTGCAGCAAGGTTCTCCCCAGCTTACTGGCTCGATCTCGTCGGTAAGCGTGATTGGCTGGACTTCTACATCCTCGTAAGACACCGGGGCAGCCTCTACAGAGGGGGGCAAAACGACCGGCTCAACACCGACGTCTTGCGCGAAACACGCACGTCCGATGGAAAAGGCGCCCGCTAGTAGAAAAAGTCGCCAGTTTGGGTAGTGCGGCATCCTGCACTCCTTTGACCAAAAATCCCCCGCCCCCCGTGGGACTTCAGGGCGCCAAGCCATGGAACATACGTTCACGGCGAGACGGTACCGCGCAAATGGACACGGTAGGCAGTAGTTCATTCGGAACAATCGAATCCTAAAGTTTGATCGAAATGATTGGTACCAAAGGGATTATTGCGACAGAGGCCGCACAGAGTCGCTAATCGGAATATCTTCACACAGAATGCACAAACAAACGCTTATGCATGGCAAACGCTTAAAACGCACCACCCTGAAATCCCCTAAAGGCGGCATAACGATAAGGTGGCATGGGAAAACTAGGTGATTGAGATCAACATAGTGACAGCATTCTCGTTGAAATCACGAAACCGCCTGATTTAAATGGAACTCCGTAGAACGCTACCCCCTCTCTAACCCAGGATTTTTTCCCGACGGTTAGAATCGCTCCAACGCTAACTACGGTCCTCGTTTCCCCTTTCTCTCCTTAACCCCCCAAACTATCAACATCTCCCCGGATCTTGGGTGGTCGGTGCATAGCATGAAAAACACAGATTGGACTCGTGAAAATAATCGCAAGCTTCGTAAGCATGGACGAAATCGTCGTCGTCAGGCACATCAGAAATTGGCAAGCGAACGCCTAGAGATTCGCGACCTCCTCGCGTTGACCACCATCGACC
Organism: Blastopirellula retiformator; assembly: GCF_007859755.1. Taxonomy (NCBI): domain Bacteria; kingdom Pseudomonadati; phylum Planctomycetota; class Planctomycetia; order Pirellulales; family Pirellulaceae; genus Blastopirellula; species Blastopirellula retiformator. The sequence goes on from NZ_SJPF01000004.1 coordinate 148,027, forward strand.
TGGTGGAAGACCTTACCATCGCAGAGGGGACGACCCGTGACATCACGCTCGACCATATCAGTGGAGCCTCTTCGGTTCTGGTTGGCCTGAAGATCAAGGGAACCGGCGGCAACTTCGATCCCAACGTGCCGCTCATCCACCTGAAGGACAATCCTTCGCAGGTCATCACGCCGGTCAGTGCGATGGCCAACGTCAACGGCACGACCGATAGCCTGGTCTTCTTCGAGATGGGCACCGCGACCCTGACGATCGAAGTCGGCGGCAACGGCGGCGGCGAATTCCAAGCCGAGATTTTCCTGTTCGGCGACTCGGACGGGAGCGGCATGACGAGCGAACAAGAATACATGAAGGCGAGCGCCGCCCAGATGCAAGGCGCCGGCACGGGGAACCAGAATACCGCGCTTTATTACAAGTCGGTTTGGGGAATCGACTTCAACCAGTCGCAATACGATTACGAGTTCGACCTGAATCAAAACGGCAAGGTTGAATCGCACGAACTGAGTTGGGTCCAGCGGAACCAGAACGTCGTCATTCATCTCGACCTGATCGGCGACATTGATCCCCCGACCATCGAGGTCGGCCTGGTCGACGATTCGGCCGCGGTGGATTTCCCAGGCGCCGATTCTGACGGCGTGACCAACGTTCTGCCCGCCACTTCGACCGAAGCGGTGATTCGCGGTTCGATCACCGACTTCAGCAACATCACCGGGGCGACGATCAGCGGCACCGACGCGACGTTTGATCTCTTCGCCGACACGATCGCGGAAAAAGACCTCTCCGACATCCGCAACATCACCTTCGGCCTGAGTGCGGACGACCTGGAAACGTTGTTTGGAACCGACGTCACCGCCGGCGGCGCCTTCACGCTGATGCTGAACGCGACCGACGACCTGGGCAACACCTACGCGACGCCGATCAACTTCACGTTCGAGTTCGACACGACGGCCCCGGCCGCTCCGTCGATCGATCTGACGACCGATACCGGCGTCTCGACGACCGACGACCTGACCAATGCCAGCACCTTGCAGTTCGAGGTCACGACCGAAGCCGGTTCGATCGTCGAACTGTTCGTCGACGGCGTTTCGGCTGGCAAACTGATCGATGGCGCCGACGCCGGCGAAGTGCTGTTCAACCTGATGTCGCAATTCACCACGGATGACGACTACGACATCACGGCGATGGCTTATGACGCCGCGGGTAACGCCAGCGCGCTCAGCACCGTCTTGACCGTCACCGTCGATCGCAACATCGACGCCCCGGTCTTGGACCTGGCCAACAAGTCGGTCGAAGCGGGCGCCTCGGCCACGCGTACCGAAGAAGACAACGCCGACTTTGAAGTCACTGTCGAAGTGGGCGCCACCGTCACCATCGGCGGCATCTCAGCCACCGATAGCGACGATGACGGCAAGGTTACGATCAGCGATGTGCCGCTGTCGGTCGGCGTCAACACGCTGCAAGTCACCTACACGGACGAAGCGGGCAACAGCGGCTCGACGACCGTCGAAATCGTCAGCAACAACACCCCGGTCGTCGACAACACCAGCCTGGATGGCGCCAGCCTGGACGAAACGACTCCGGACAACTTGAACAATCCGGTTTCGCTGATCGGCTTCAACGTCGACCTGACCGCTGGCAGCAAGGACGTGGGCGAAACGCTCTCGTACGAAGTCTCCGGCATCGACGCCCTCGACGACAGCTTGAACTCGCTGGGCGCGGCTGGCGTGATCGTCTCGATCAACGCGGGCGGCGTGGTGACGATCTCGGATCCGACTGGCACGCTCAACTTTGAAAATGGCGTTCGCTACCTGACGTTCACCGTCAAAGCGACCGACGACAAGGGTGACGGTTTCGACAACAACCCGGGCGAAGGTCTGACCTCGGCCGGCGTCACCTTCACCATCGACGTCAACGACATCAACGAAACCCCGACGCTGACTCCCACCACGGTCACTGGTTCGATCGACGAGAATAGTGCGGCGATGGCCGCGGTAACGCTCGACCAGATGTTGACCGCCTTCGATCCAGACAATACCGACGGCGAAGGCCTGGAGCAAACGCTTACCTATCAGTTCGCCACCGGCGGCAACCCGGACGGCCTGTTCGATATCGACGGAACCACCGGCGCCATCACGCTGAAAGCGGGCGATACGCTCGACTATGAAGTCGCCAAGTCGTATCAGCTGACCATCGAAATCACCGACAGCGTGACGACCAGCGCTCCGGTCACCGTCGACATTACCGTCAACGACGTCAACGAAGCGCCCGAAATTGACGAAGCGAGCTACTCGTTCACGATCGACGAAATCGCCGACAATAGCTCGACCGCCGAAGATTCGCAGGTCGGACTCGTTTCGGCGACCGATCCGGACGCCGCCGACGATACTTCGACGGCGACCAACCCGACCTTCGCCGAGCTCACCTACACGCTGACCGGAACCGGCGCCGAGAACTTCAACGTCGACAGCGCCGGCAACATCAAGGTCGCCGCCAACGCGACCCTCGATTTCGAGACCCAAAGCGTCTTCAACCTGACCCTGACCGCGACCGACATCAACGGAGCCGGTTTGGACAGCGTCGGCGTGCCGGTCACGATCACGCTGAACGACGTGAATGAAACCCCGCGGATCGAAGATGCGATTTACATGGCGGGAGTTGCTGAAGATGCGGGCGCCGGCGCCCCTGTCTCGGTCACCCCGGCTCTGTCGGCGGTCGATCCGGATGACGCGGATTCGGTCAACCTCGAAACGCTGACCTACAGCTTCGAGGGAGGCGGCCTGACCAGCGGTCCGTTCACCATTAACCCAGCCGACGGCACGATCACCGTCACAGCTGAGGATTCGCTCGACTTTGAGACCCAGGACACCTACGTCCTAAGCATCGTCGTCACCGATGGCGTCAACACCAGCGCACCGTTGGCATTGACCGTCAACATTTCGGACGTCAACGAAGCCCCGGTTCTGAACGCGACCAACTACACCGTCTCGGAACTGATGCTGCAAAACGCCAGCGGCGACACCGGCCTGACGCTCGACTTCACCGATCCGGAAGGTGGCGTGGTGACCTTCACCAACCTTACCGCGTCGGAATCGGGCGACAACTACTTCACCTTCGAGGTCGACGGCAACGGCAAGATCCATTACACCAACGGTCCGGTTCCGCCTGGCACGTATGAACTCAGCTTTGAGGGTACGGACGACGGCTCGCCGGCTCAGATGTTCAGCGGCACGATCACGATCAACGTCGTCGACAACCTGCCGCCGGTCGTTGACGACGACGAATTCGACGTCGCCGAGAACCTGGCTGATGACACGACGGCCTTCACGCTCACCTTCTCCGAGCAGAATGGCGAAACGGACGGCATCGCTTCGGTCACGCTGCAAGACAGCGCCGGAGGGGCCTTCCGACTCGGCACGCTCTCGGGCAACAGCATCGACGTCATCATCGATGACACCACGCTGATCGACTTCGAGAGCGATCCGACGATGTCGATTACCGTACGCGTAACCGACGGCGTCGGCAGCTTCGCCGACTACGTCATCGACATCAACGTGCCGGATGCGAATGACGCTCCGACCTACGTCGGCGGCACGAACTTCTCGACGGATGAATTCGTCGCTGCGATTCCGCCGACCGACGGAACTCCGGCCGATGACTCGGATCTGTCGCCGGCGCTCGACTTGTCGACCGCCTTTACCGATCAAGACGCCTCGGACATGGGCAACCTGACCTTCTCGATCGATCCGGCCAGCAACCCCGATGGCATCTTCGCGGTCCAAGGTTCCAAGATCGTTGTCGCCAACCCGGGCCTCCTCGATTTCGACGACGGTCCGACCTCGTACGACATCACGGTTCAGGCATTCGACGGCGACGCGACCACCTCGCAGGTGATCACGATCTCTCTGACCCCGCAAAACGAACTCCCCCTGCCGACCGACGGCAATGGCACGCCGCTGACGCACGACGCCGGGGTGGTCGACTTGGGCGTCTTGAACCTGATCTTCGACGACATTGTTCCGGCCGACAACAAGGCGGGCGAAACCTTGCCTGGCGGTTTGTCGATGAACGGCATTCTCGATGTCCTCGACAAGCTGAACTTGGCCGCTGATCCGGAAGGGGACACGATCTTCTTCAGCCAGATTGGCGACGTGTCGCAGTTCCTGATCGACAGCGCGACTGGCGAAATCGAGCTGGCCGCGTCTCTGGCCGAGCCTGTCGGCAACTTCGACGATTACGAACTGTTCTTCAACTACGGTGACGGAGCCGACACGTCTGACGTACTGCTCGGCGCCACCGGCGGCATGAAGTTGGCCATTCGCGTTCAACGCAACAACCCGCCGGTCATCACGCCCGACACGGCGTCCGCCACCATCGCCGAAGGGACGGCGGTCGACACGCCGGTTGGCATCGAGCTGACGCTGACCGACGCCGACGTGGCCGATACGATCCTGACCCCAGCTCTGTCGGGCCAATTCTCCGGCGCCTTCAAGCTGGTTGAAACTAGCACCAACGTCTATTCGCTGCAGGTGGCCGATCCGGCCCTGCTCGACTACGAGGCGGTCCGTGCGGTCAACGCCGATGGCGAAATCACGCTGATGGTTGACGTCATGGACGATCGCGGCGGCGTCGCAGCCACCGTGGCCCTCACCGTGACGGTCACCGATGTCAACGAAGCCCCATCGTTTGATAACGGCAGCTTCAGCTTCACGGTCGACGAAATCGCGCCGGGCAGTGCGACTGATACCGGCACGATGCTGACCGGTGGCCCGGTCGCCGTGACCGACCCGGATGCCGCCGACGATGGTGTTGTGCCGGCCAGCGACGCCAGCTTCTCGCAACTGGCGTTCGAGCTCAGCGGTACTGGTGCCGAGAACTTTGAAATCGACGCCAACGGCGTGATCACCGTCGCCGCGGGCGCCGATCTCGATTTCGAGACGACCTCGCAATATGTGCTGACCGTTTCGGTCACCGACCAAAACGGCGCCGGCCTGTCGGCTCCGACGACGGCGACCGTCACGATCGACATCAACGACGTCAACGAAGCTCCGGAAACGAGCGGCGAAGCGACCGCCGCGATCGTCATCGACGAGTCGCAGTTGTTCGCCGGCGGCAATCCGAACTTTGAAGCCAACGTGACGGTGCAGATTCCGGATCCGAATCAAGCCAATAGCACGATCGACCGCGACGGTTACGAGCTTCGGTTCGCGATCGAAGACATCGTCGACGAGATGGACAACCCGATCTTCAGCGATGTGGACGACGCGATTGCGAATCTGACCTTCGACGTCGTCTCCGGTTTCAGCTACGCCAATGGCGATTCGTTCGTCAGCGCCACCGTCGACGGCAACACCGGCGAACTGGTCCTCCACGTCCTCCACTACCTGCCGTCGCAGAACCGGGCTCCGCAGACGATCACGATTCGTGCGGAAGACCCTGATGGCCTGTTCTCGGCCGAAGCTGACCTGACGATCAAGTTCGAGGTCGAGAATATCGTCGACGTCCAGATCCGTGCGGTCAAAGATATCTCGGCCAACGACGGCACCGGCGGCGGCGTCACCCAGGAATTACTGCCGGGTTCGGAAAGCCTGACGCTGGTTGCCGACGATTCGCTCGACAACACGTTCTACTACGAACTGTGGGTGTCGGTGAATTACGGAGCGGATCAAGCCGCGCCGGGCCGGGTTTACTTCGACGGCATGAGCTTGTTCAACTACAACCTCCAGTATGACAACCGCTATCTCAACCTGGTGACCAGCGGGTTCGATCAATTGGACAATACGCCGATCGCCGGACTTGCGCCAAGCTTCTTCGTAAATGGTGACGATGGTTACATTTTCAACATCGTCGGCTTGATGTCGACGGTCGCGACGACGGGGAACAACAGTGGCGTTAACGGCAACGGCGCCTACATGTTCCCCGACATGAGCGCCGGCGACTATGCTCGCATCGCGACGATGGAGTTCACGCTCGACACCAACCTGATGGAACCCGATACGTCCGATCAGCTGATTTCGCTCTTCTATGGCGATCCTGCTCCGTTCGTCACCCCGACTAGCGGTCCGATTTCGGTGTTGCTCGACCCGACTGGAGCAACCGGCGACGGAGGTCCGGTCCTCGAGGCGACGGCGGAAGCGCAAGTCACTGTCGTCTCTTTCGACCAGATTTCGGAAAACACTTCGATGACCGAAGTAGTCACCGACTTCCTGGTCTTTGACGTCAACGCCTCTCCATTCAGCCTCAATCTGACTGGAAATGATTCGTTCAACAGCAAGTTTATCAACAACGCATTTACCGCTCAAAATCCGAGCGGCTCCGTGTCCAATCTTACTGGCAAGCTGTACGTTCAGATCCTGGATGCGACGATGTCGGATCCAGCCAAGCTGCGAATTGTCGCTGCTGACCTACAGTTCGATATGGACGAGAGCTATACGCCGGCCGATGGCGTTAACCCGAACAATGCGGACGACGCGGCTCCGGCCAACTTAGGCCTGGAATCGGGTTCGCGCGATTTCGCCTTCCGCAACATGGAATTGATGCTCTCTGAAGCGATTGAGCTCGAAATTACAGGCGATTTCTTCGGCGGCAGCATGGGACTGTTCGACTCCCAGGAGATGGACCTATTCTTCTCGTCCGGAAGAATTGACCAAGCTGAGTTCAAAAGCGTCGAAGGCATTTACGAAACCACGGAAACCGATCTCACCGGTAGCGTCGTCGACAGCTACGCCTCGGAATCGGGGACGATTACCGCGACGGATGGCGGCAGTGCCGGCTTTGCGGATGATGACATCTCGCTAACGTTCAACCTGAAGCGTGCGTTGGTCAATCAACCGCTTTCCCCTGGAGCAGCAACTCTCGTAAGCCTATTCGGACAGTCGACCATTACTGCCACGTATGATGGAAATGGTGGCGGCGTACCGCTGATGGGTACGGTATCGGCAGATGGCGGACAACCGCTGGAAGAGGGTAGTGGCGTCTTCATGTCGGTCGTCGATTCGCCAACCGCGATGGACGAGAATGGCGAAATCGCCGCGTTGCCGGTCAGCAATACCTGGCAGAGCGAATGGGACACCTTCTGGGTTGAAGTCTGGGGCAATACGGCGGATGCCGCCGGAATTCAGTCTGGCGTTGTCGACCTGAAGTACAACACCAACTTGTTCACCGCGACGAAGATCGAGTACGCCTCGACGTTCGACCAAAACCGTGGCGGCCTGATCAACGACGTGTCTGGCGTCATTACCAACCTCGGCAGCGGCACGTCTGCCGAAGGTGTTGGAAAAGATGGGTTCGTCCTGCTGGGTCGCGTCCGCTTCCAATCGCTGGTCCAGGATGGGCTGTCGATCGAAGACGGCCTGCAATACGGCCCGGCGAGCCTGGATCTGGAAATTACCCGCGGCCAGTTGGAACTGACCGATCAAGGTCTGGTCCGCGCCTCGACCGGCGACGCGCCGAACCTCGACGTTTGGGCCGTTCCTTACGATCTGGACGACGATGGCAACGTTTCGCTGGTCGACCTGATGCAGATCGTCCGCAACATCGGCAACCAGTCGATCGCAGTCGATGACGCCATGACGGCGGCCACCGACTTCAACAACGACGGTTACACGTCGCTGGAAGACCTGACCTTGTTGGTCCGCAATGTCGGCGTCTCGAAGGCGACCGCCGAGAACCTGTCTTACCCGACCACGTTCACCCAACTGTGGGTCGGCAGCGGTCTGGTTACCGATGGGCCTGACACGGTCGACGCGATCTTCACGGCGGCCAACGCCGCCTGGGCCGAAGCCCTTGGCCTGGACGAGCCGCTCGACGTTCGCCTGGAAGTCACCAACCTGAGCGGCGCTCAGTTGGGTGAAGCCAAGCTGGTTGGGCTGAACGAAGAAGGCCTGCCGGTTCGCGGCGTGCTGACCATCGACAGTGACGGCGCCGGCTTCGGCTGGTCGACCGACCTGGAAGGGGGCCCCAGCAGCGATCAGTACGACCTGTACACCGTGATGATGCACGAGCTGGGGCACTTGTACGGCTTCATGCCGCAGTACTCGGCGTTTGGCGAACACATCGAGACGTTTGAGGATTCGGTCATCTTCGTCGGCGACATGTTCGCCGTCGAGATGGACGCTCGCGGCGAGCACGTGAATGCGGATCTCTACTCGTCGGATCTCATGAGCCCCTACTTGGCTCCGGGCATTCGCAAGGAGATCTCGTCGCTCAACGTCGAGATGATCCTGACCGCCTACGCCTCGGCCGACGAGAACACGACAGTCGATCCCCGTAGCGCCGCGTTAACCGAGCAATCGGCCGACGGTCAGAGTCCGGTCATCGTCAGCCCGGTCACCGAAACGACCACCGTCGAAATTGAATCGGTCCTGTCGACCACCAGCTTCGTGCTGGGAGACGACGTCGCCGACCTGTCCGACGTCAGCGGTCGCACCGGGGTCGCGGTCGTCATGCCCGAAACGACCCGTCGCACGCTGGAGCAGAACGGCATCGCGTTCAAGACGCTGTCGAACTACTCGGCGGTCGAAGCGGAGTACGTCTCGGAAGCGATGACCGACGTCGACACCTACTTCGACGACTCGTCGCTGATCGAATCGACGATCTCCGATATCGACGTCAGCGAATCGGGCGACGCCGAAGACGAATCGCTCGACGATCTGTTCGCCGAATGGGACGAAATCGAAATGGCCTAATCGCCAATCGAAACCATCACCCACGAAAAAGGGTCGCCTGCGAAGGCGACCTTTTTTTTGTAGTGGTTTGCGGCGACTCTTATCGCAGCCAGAAGTTCGACGGCTCGGTACCATCGCGATCGACCTGGAAGCACTCCAGCAGATTACACTCGACGGCGGTCAACTTGCCGCCGCCGACGCAAAACGTGTCGGCGGCAATCAAATGGCCGAAGTCGCCTGGCAGCCCATCCTTCTGCGGCGTGTGGCCAACAAACGCCTGCTTCCCGTTTTCGTGCTGCGGTGGCGGCGCGGGTCGCAGATGCTCCCAATAAAGAAACAGGGGAGGCTGATCTTTGAGCGGCAAATCGTATTGATAGTTCGCGTGGACGAAGAAGAATTTGTCGGTCTCGAAATAGGGCGCCGTCGCCAGCAGAAAATCCCAATGGCTTTGGGGGACGTTATTCAGACTGCCGCCGTAGCTCTCCATCGTTTCGGCGCCGCCGCATTCGCGCCAAAAATGACGCTGCTCACTGCTAGTGCGCGAGTTCAACATCATCACTTCATGATTCCCTCGCAGAAAAATCATCTGCGTCCGCCCGCTCCACTCGATTAACAGGTCGATCACGCCGGCCGAATCGGGTCCACGATCGACGTAGTCGCCGAGCATCACGACCATATCTTCCGCTCGCGGGGCAATCTGCGCCAGCAGTGCCGCTAAAGCGTCACAACATCCATGTACGTCGCCAATGGCGAAAATTCGAGATCCAGCAGTCATCGTCCGCACTATCGAAGGTGAATTCCAAGGCGCCAGTATTCTACGTCATGATGGTGAAAAGTGGACGAGCGATTTCCCGAGAGATCGTTTGGAAGCAAGTCAATAAAAAACGGCGCGGTCTCCCCACTTTTCGTCGAAGCGGGTTTCCATTAGTTTGGCCTAACAGTCCGTTGATTTTCTCAACGGGCTGCTGGATCGCAGGGATGCGATCCCAAAATCGCGACGTAAGTCGTTATTTTGCGAGCCGCGAAGAGCTACGCTCTGAGCCTGGCGAGGTTGGAAGATGCCACGAGGGCATTTTTCAACAGGCAGCTAAGGGTGGAGCGCCGGACCGACGTCGCCAACCTACAACGACGTTTTACAACGAGAGGGAGACGCGATGAGCGAACTAGACCTGAACATCGATGCAAGCCGAGCACGCCAGCAACGACTTTGGAACGCACTCGCCTCGGTCGAACTCGACGCGATTATCGTCACGCAAATCGAACATATTCAATATCTGGTCGGTCCCCGTTTCGCGTGGACGCATTCGCCGGCCGCGATTCTGTTCGCCGACGGCACGACGACGTTGATCGCCCCGAACGAGCCCCCGGCAACCGCCGCGGCCGATGAGATTTTGACTTACGAAGCGCAGTGGCTTTGCACGCTGCGAAACGACCAGCGTCACGCCTGCAGCGAAGTCTTGTTGACCTACCTGAAGTCGCGCGACAAGCTCGGCAAGATCGGCGTCGAATATTCGACCTTCTCGCTGCACATGTCGCAGCAGCTCGACGCGACGCTGGTCGACGTCGAACCGACCCTCTATCAACTGCGTCGCAAGAAGGATCCGGACGAGCTGGCCCGCCTAAAGAAGGCGATCACCGGCACCGCGCGGATGTACGAGGTGGCCCGCGACATGATCCGCCCCGGCGTCAGCGAACTGAACGTCTTCAACGCGCTGCAAGCGGCGGCGGTAAAAGAATATGGCGAGATGCTGACCGGCGCCGGCAACGACTACGCCAGTGGAGAGAAGGGGGGACCGCCGCGGGATCGCCTGACCGAAGATGGCGAGTTGTACATTCTTGACCTGGGGCCCGCCTATCGGGGCTACTTTGCCGACAACTGCCGCACGATCGCCGTCAACGGCAAGCCGACCGACGAGCAACAACAAACGTGGGAGATCGTCATGCAGACGTTTGACCACGTCCAAAAGACCGTGCGTCCCGGTAAAAGCTGCAAAGAGTTGTTCAACGAAGTCGTGGGGATCCTTAGCGCCGCTCCGATTGGCGTTTTCGACCATCACTTGGGGCACGGCATTGGCCTCTTCCCGCATGAAGGCCCGCACCTGAACTCCTGCTGGGACGACGTCTTCGCCGAAGGGGACGTCTTCACCGTCGAGCCAGGCCTGTATGACGAGAAGCTTCGTTACGGCATGCGGCTAGAGAACGACTACCTGGTGACCGCCGACGGCGTCGAGCTGCTCTCCGATTTCCCGATTGGGCTGACCTAAACGGGTTCAGCTCTCCGCCAAGATCAGTTCAAATTCGGGTCGGTCGGCATGCCCTTTAAATGGAGCGTTGACCGCATGATGTCGGAACCGATCTTGCTGGTCACGTCCTTCCAGAGCCGATCGACGTCGGTCGTAAAAACCAGCTCGGCGTCGGCCGGCAACAACAGCCAGCCGCCGGCGTCCATCTCAGCCTCCAGCTGATGCTGGCCCCAGCCCGAGTAGCCGATGAACAGCCGCTTCGGTTCAATCGATTGGCGGACCAACGTTTCGAGATGGTCCTTGTCGCTCGAGAAATAGACGCCCGGCAGAACCTCGATTTCGCCTGCCGCCTTGTAGGCGTGCAGCGCCATTAGCGGACCTTGTACCGGGCCGCCCAAAAAAACCGGGCTCTCGTCCTCGATTTCCTCTTCCGCGACCTCTTGCCACATCGCCGCCATCGTCAGTTCGGTCGGGCGAGTCAAAACCAAGCCAAGCGCCCCTTCGTCGTCATGCTGCACCATCAAGACGACCGTCCGCAAGAAGTTGGGATCCGGCAAATGAGGGGACGCAATCAGCAATTGACCTTGAAGCGACTGCATGTTGCGAAACCTCGTGCGGCAAGTGAACGAAAGCCTGACGCTTTCTATTTTTGATCGAAACGGCGCAAAAAACCAGGGTGCGCACTTTTTGATCAGCGAGCAGACAGTTAGTCCGCAGAGACGTACGATTTCGAGCCGTGCGGATCGCGCCAGATGCAGCCGCCCCACGACCAACCGACGCCAAAGCCGACCATCACATGCTTGCGATGCGCTTCCAGACGTCCCCGTTTTCGCAGGTCATGAATCAAGATCGGAATGGTCGCCGAGACCGTATTGCCATACTGGCTAAGTTCGATCGGCATCCGCGCTTCGTCCAGCTCCAACCGCTCCTGCAGTTGCTCTAGCATTTTTCGCGTCGCCTGATGGAACAGATAGAGATCCAACTGCTGGCGATCCATCGCAGCGGCGGCCAAGATGTTTTCGATCAGTTGCGGAATCGCGCCGACGGTAAAGCTGATCAGGCTCGGACCATCCATATACAAGCGGCTGCTCCACCGCTTGCGATGACGCGGCTGAATCGCATCCTCGGCCGGTCGAGCGCCTCCCTCGGTCGCTAGCAACGTATTGGCGCCAGAACCGTCCGTTCCAAACTGAAAGCCGTACAGCTCTTGCTTGTCGCTCGCCTCGACCAAGGTCGCCGCAGCGCCATCGCCAAATATCGTGCGAATACTCCGATCATCGGCGGCAATGTACTTCGAGTACGTTTCGGCCGTAATGAACAAAACGCGGCGAGCGACGCCCGAGCGAATCAAACCGTCCGCCATCGCCAGGCCGTAAATATACCCAGAGCAGCCCAGATTGAAATCGAGCGCGCCGCAACTGGTCGGCAAGCCAAGACGTTCTTGGATCAAACAAGCGGTCGTCGGCAGCGGATAGTCCGGCGTCTGCGTGCAGAACAGCAAGAAGTCGATCGACTTCGGATCGACGCCATGTTCCTCGAACAAGCGCAGCGCCGCTTTGACGCCCAGATCCGAGGCGCACTCTCCTTCGGCGGCGACATGGCGTTGCTCGATCCCCGTCTTGGCGGCGATCAAGTTCATGTCCCACTGGGGGAACTCGGCCTGCAGCTGTTCGTTCGTTTCGACCCGCTCCGGCAAATGGATAGCGATCGGTCCGATCGACGCGTACTTCACAAAGCGTCCTTTGCTTTTCAAATCAGCGGAAGATGTCGCCGCAAATTGGACATCGTTCACCGTTACTTGTTTGCCTAACAGAGCTTAACGAATCTGGGGAAGGAGGGAAGACCGGATTGGCCCAGTCGTCGTTCGACCTTGACGTGCCAGCGTCGTTTTTTCTACGCTTCGCTCGCTTCATGAACACTTCATCGCCGATCAGTTACTGGACAGCCGGGTCATGACTTCTCACCGCATCGCCCGGCGACTTTTCCTTTCGGCCGCATTGGCGGTCGGAAGCGCTCCGGCAATGGCTTGGGCAGATACCCCAGAATGGCCAGACGAACAGCAGATCGAGCCGTTTGTCATCCACGCCGACTTTGCCATCCAATCGGTTCCCCAGTTCGACGGGGAGCTGGCCGGACTCCGCCGCGACCTCGCCAGCTTTCTTACTTTGCCCAAGCAGCTGACTGAGATCCACGTCTACCTGTTCGGATCAGCATCCACTTATCGAGAGTACGTCACCCGATACTTCCCCGGCGTCCCACAACGGCGGGCCTTGTTTATCCAGGCCAACGATGTGCCAATGGTCTTCGCCCATCGCTCGCCCCATTTGCTGACCGATTTGCGCCACGAGTGCTGTCACTCTCTGGCCCATCAGGCCCACAAGGACTTACCGCTGTGGCTCGATGAAGGAATCGCCGAGTACTTTGAGCCGCCGCAACAGAACCGCCGCAGCCGCAGCGACTATTTGCCGCAAGTCGCCCAGGAAGCCGAACTGGGCCAGCTAACCCCACTGACGACGCTCGAAAGACTACGCAGCGTCAACGCGATGGGAGACCGCCAGTATCGCCATTGTTGGGCCTGGGTCCATTTTCTCCGCCATGGTCCCGAAGAGGCACAGCAGGCGCTTCGCCAATACTTTGCCGCCCAACCGCAGCAACCGAAAACGCCGGCCTCTTACTATCTGCGGCGGCAACTCACCGATCCAGACGCCGATTGCCGCCAATATCTAAGGACGCTCGACCCGTCCTAATCGCTTGGCCGCTTCTCTACGCCACGAACTCAACGCACTCACCTCATTCTGCGCAGACATCCAAAGCGGCGATAAACCGAACCGATTAGATTTCCTCATTTTCCGCTTCGTGGTCGGTCGAACATTATCTGCACGCGGCGGTGATGATCACCCTAAGCCGCGGTATCGACCAATTTCATGTGGCGTCGTTTTGAAGGGACTCAAATTGACCGCCGTTCGCTTCCTGCGTTATCTATACCAGGCTCACCTTTCGTCACCGGCTCACCAGCGTGAGATCTACCGGGAAATTCGCCAACATGCGCCCACGCGGATCGTCCAGATCGGTGTTGGAGACGGCGTTCTCGCCCAGCAAGTGATCGATTTCTCCCAGCAATATGCGGGCGAAACGCAGATCGAGTACACCGGCATCGACATGTTCGAGGCCCGCGAGAACAAAGATGGTTTGCCGCTGAAACAAGCGCACAAATGTCTCGTCGCGACTGGCGCCAAAGTGAAGCTGACCCCCGGTACGGCGTCGATGGCGCTACCCCGATTGGCCAACAGCTTGCCCAATACGCAACTGCTGCTGATTGCCGCAGACCAAGAGACCAGTAACGTCAACGCTGCGATTAGCTGGCTACCAAGAATGCTAACGGAAAACAGCGTCATCTTCTGGGAGCGTTTAGGGGACGATGGTCTCCATATGGAAAAGCTGTCGCTCTCTCATTTCGCGGCCGAGACTCAGGCGCGCCGCGCCGCTTAATCTCCAAGAAATTCGCGCTCCAAGAAATTCGCGAACGAATCCTTTTGCTCGGTCGTCGAGTATAAGAAGGGAAAACGCCAGTTCTCACCCGCGAATTGGCGTTTTTCCGAGAACCGCGGATATTGGACCAATCGCCCTTGGTTGTGATTCGCCTTTCCTCCCCGCAATGGCTACGATGGAGGTAAGGAAGAAACGACTTTGGATCGATGATTAGAAGCGACGCCGAGTATGCGCAGCGAATCTGACGCAGTCCCCCCTAACCCCGAAATCGACGAAACGGTCGTAGCTCCATCGGAGTCGACCGATGCGTCCCGCTCGCTTGCGCCCGATGTCGCTCTCGTCGAGGGAACCAGCCCCCACTTTTCGGCGATCACCCAGTCGCTGTTTCGCCTCCGCTTGCGGATGACGGCGTTCGCGCTAGGGGCATCCTATGGGGTCTTCCTACTATTTCACTTCTGGATCTTCTCTCGGTCTAGTGCTGGAGACAGCATCGAGCTGCTCCTTTTCCATGGCGTGCTGGTGGTGATGCTGCTGACGATGGGGTTTTATCTCTGCCCCAAATGCGATCGCCGTACACCGCTGCTCTACATGCAAGAGGCGCTCATCTTTGGCGCCTCGGCCGCATTTACATTTTGGGTGCAGCTCGAAGCGCTAGGGCAATGCACCGCGACCAATCAAATGATTCACAGCCCAGCTCCGATGTGGCTACTGTTAATCTTCACGTACGCGCTGTTTATCCCCAACAAGTGGCCCCGCGCCGCTGTGGTCATCAGCGTCATGGCGATGGCGCCGGTGATGCTGATGTTGATCGGCTGGTTCGTCATACCCGATGCGCAGTGGGCGATCAGCAGCAACTGGGACATGGTCGGCAAGACGGTTCTGGCGATGCTCGTCTGCAGCAGCGTCGCCGTGTTCGGCGTCTATACGATCAACCGGCTGCGGTCCGAAGCGTTCCGCGCTAAACAGCTGGGTCAGTATCACCTGCGAAAGATGATCGGCTCTGGCGGCATGGGCGAGGTCTATCTGGCCGAGCACACCCTGATGAAGCGTCCCTGCGCCATCAAGCTGATCCGTCCCGAGAAAGGCGCCGATGGACGCGTCTTGGCTCGCTTCGAGCGCGAAGTCCGACTCTCGTCGAAGCTGTCGCACTGGAACAACATCTACATCTACGACTACGGTCGCACCGCTGACGGCACCTTCTACTACGTCATGGAGTTCCTGCCGGGCCTGTCAGTATCCGACCTAGTCAAGCAGTACGGCCCCATATCGCCCCAGCGAGCGATCTACCTGATGTCGCAAACGTGCGAAGCCCTTTCCGAAGCGCACACCAAAGGTCTGGTCCACCGCGACATCAAGCCGGCCAACGTCTTCGCCGCCCAGCGTGGCGGTCATTATGACGTGGCGAAGCTGCTCGACTTTGGGCTCGCCAAGCCGATCCAGGCCGAAGAGGAAGACGCCCAGCTGACGCAGGAAGGGTCGATCACCGGGTCGCCGCTATTCATGTCCCCCGAGCAAGCCTCAGGCGAGCGTGAGCCAGACGCCCGCGGCGACATTTATTCGCTTGGGGCGCTAATGTACTTCATGCTAACCGGTCAGGCGCCGTTCAACTACGATCGCCCGATCAAGGTGATCATCGCCCACGCCCACGAAACGCCGGTGCGACCGTCGGAGATTAACCCCGACATCCCTGCCGATCTCGAGGCGATCGTCCTCCGCTGCCTCGAGAAACAGCCGGAAGACCGCTACCAGTCGGTGATCGAACTGGGCGACGCCCTCGATCGCTGCGATGCGTCGGGCCAGTGGAACCGCCGTTTGGCCGAGCAGTGGTGGAGCGCCGAGGAACGCCGGATTCCGGTCGACGAAGAGGAAGCCTTCGCCTAACCACCCCCCACACGACGGATACGGATATCCGCGAGCAGCGAACCTTTCCGCGCCCAGCCCACTCTCACTCGAAAGCCGGGCGGCGACTCGCCAATCGGCGAAATCTCGGCTATCTTAAATAGTTTGCTGACAGGCCTTTTCCCGTCCTGGGAAGGGCTGTCCCTGGCAACCCCATCCTTCCTTCCATCTGCGGCCCCTGGCGACATCGGCGCCAGCGGCGAGACTTTCGGAGTAACTGTATGAGCGGATCGGCGCCCCGTACCATGTTCCAGAAGATCTGGGACAACCACCTTGTTCTGCAAGAAGAGGGCCAGCAGGCGATTCTCTATATCGATCTGCAACTGGTGCACGAAGTGACCAGCGCTCAAGCGTTTGAAGGGCTCCGTCTGGCCGGCCGCAAAATGCGCCGCCCCGATCGTCACGTCGCCACGCCTGACCACAATATCCCGACCACCGACCGCTCGCTGCCGATCGTCGATCCGATCTCGAAACAGCAGATCGATACCCTCCGCAGCAACTGCGAAGAATTCGGCGTTCGTCTGTACGACCTGAACGACCGCAAGCAGGGGATCGTGCACGTCATCGGCCCGGAACTCGGCCTGACGCAGCCCGGCATGACGATCGTCTGCGGCGACAGCCACACGGCGACGCATGGCGCGTTTGGCGCCTTGGCGTTCGGAATCGGCACCAGCGAAGTCGAACATGTGATGGCGACGCAGACGCTGCTGCAGAACAAGCCGAAGACGATGGAAGTTCGCATCGACGGCAAGCCCGCCCCCGGCGTCACCGCCAAAGACTTGATCCTGTACGTGATCGGCAAGCTGACCACCGCCGGCGGTACCGGCTACGTGATCGAGTACACCGGCGAAGCGATCCGCGCCCTCACCATGGAAGAGCGGATGACCGTCTGCAACATGACGATCGAAGCCGGCGCCCGCGCCGGGATGATCGCCCCCGACGAAACGACGTTTGAATACGTTCGGGGTCGCGAGTTCGCGCCAAAAGACTTTGACTCGGCGGTCGAAAAGTGGAAGCAACTGCCGACCGACGAAGGCGCCACCTACGACGAATTCTTGATCTTTGAAGCCAAGGACATCGCTCCGCAGGTTACCTGGGGAACCAACCCCGGCCAGGTCGCTCCGGTCGTCGCCAACGTGCCGTCCCCGTCTGACTACAGCGACGCGACCGAGCAAAAGTCGACGCAAGCCGCGCTCGACTACATGGGACTGACCGCCGGCCAGCCGCTGACCGAAGTCAAAATTGATCGCGTCTTCATCGGTTCGTGCACCAACGCCCGGATCGAAGACTTGCGTGCCGCCGCCAAGGTGGTCAAAGGACACAAGATCGCCGCCGGCGTCAATGCGATGGTCGTCCCCGGCAGTGGTCAGGTCAAAGAACAAGCCGAGTCGGAAGGGCTCGACGCGATCTTCCGCGACGCTGGGTTTGAATGGCGGGAAGCTGGCTGCAGCATGTGTCTGGCGATGAACCCCGACAAACTGGCCCCCGGCGAACGTTGCGCCTCGACCAGCAACCGCAACTTTGAAGGTCGACAAGGAAAGGGGGGACGAACCCATCTCGTCTCGCCCGAAATGGCCGCCGCCGCCGGCGTGACTGGTCATTTCGTCGACATCCGCGACTGGAAATACAGCTAGTCGCCCCTTTTCCCAATTCCAGCCATCACCGCGCATTTGCGAGTTACTTCAAAGTCATGAAAGAATTCACCTCCCACACCGGCGTCGTCGCTACGATGGACCGCGCCAACGTCGACACCGACCAGATCATTCCCAAACAGTTTCTGAAACGGATCGAGCGGACCGGTTTCGGTCAGTTCCTCTTCTTCGACTGGCGGTTTGAAGACGACGGTTCGCCGAATCGCGATTTCGAGCTGAACCAGCCCGGCCTGGCGTCGGCCTCAATCTTGGTCGCCCGCCGCAACTTCGGCAGCGGCTCAAGCCGCGAACATGCCGTTTGGGCGCTGGACGACTACGGTTTTCGGGCCGTCATCGCTCCCAGCTTCGCCGACATCTTCTACGGCAACAGCTTCAAGAATGGCCTGCTGCCGGTTCGCCTGACCGAAGATCAGGTCGAAGAGATCTTCCAGAAGGCGAAGACCGCCGGACCCGGCTACGAGTTGACGATCAACCTGGACGCCCAGACCGTCACCGACAACGACGGCATCCTGTTCAACTTCGAGATCGACGAAGCCCGCAAGCAGAAGATGCTCAATGGTCTGGACGACATCGCGCTCACCTTGCAGCACGAAGACAAAATCTCCGAATTCGAAGCGGCGAACGGCCTGTAAGTGGCGCCGCTAGCGGCAACCGACTTCACCAGGGACGCATCAAGCGTCCCTTTTTTGTGCGCCAAGCTGAATTCTAGAGCGTTTTTCTGATAGCTGTAGCGTTTCTGGCGCCGGTGAGGCAAGCTGGTCAAGGTGACCGAAGCAGGCGAATCCTCAAGCTTAGTCGATGCAGGTCAACGCCGACCAGCGCGGCCGCAACCAGCCAGAACGATACAGATGGAGGAAAACCGCTCTAACTGCCTGTTGAAAAATGCCCTCGTGGCATTTTCCAACCTCGCCAGGCTCAGAGCGTAGCTCTTCGCGGCTCGCAAAATAACGACTTACGTCGCTATTTTGGGATCGCATCCGTGCGATCACGCAGTCCGTCGAGAAAATCAACGGACTGCTAAGGTTCATTCCGGTTCGCGCTGCTGTTGCGGCGGATCGCGCCTGCGGAACATAATTGAAAGAATCAGAATCCGACTCTACCCAAAATCTTCGCGAGACCCATCTTGATGCGCAACTATCTCCTGCCGCTCGCCTGTCTCCTGTCCGCCGCCGCGCTGCTGAAGGCGGAAGTCGAAACCGAAGTGGTGATCGAAGGCCTGGCCAATCCGACGGCGGTCGCCGTCGAACCCGAGTCGGGCGACGTCTACATCGCCGAAAGCGCCGCCGGCCGCGTCGCCCGGATCGAAGAAGGGAAAGCGGTCGACGTGGTGACCGGCTTCTCGCTCGACGAGTATGGCAAAGATCCAACCTACAAGATTGGCCCGCTCGGCTTGGCGTTTCTCGATCAAAATCACATTGTCGTCAGCGGCGGCGGTGATCCGGATGGAGAAGACTTCGTCGCGATCTATGAGTTCGGTCAGAAGTCGACCGCCGACAAGCCGGTCCAAAAACTAGGGCCGCTGCCGGCCGAAGGCGAAGTGAAGCCGGAAGGCAACTTCTACGGCGTCGCTGTCGTCAAGCTAAACAACGTCGACTGGATCGTCACCACGGCGAACGGCGACGACGAAAAAGGTTGGCTGGCCGCGGCCAAGAAAGACAAGTCGAACTTCAAGCCGCTGACGCGCTACATCGCCACCAAAGAGCTGACCAAAGTCGACGCTCCCGCCGCGATCACCGTCAGCCCCCGCCAAGAAGCGGTCGTCGGCCAGATGGGCGAGATCGCCACGCCTGGCGATAGCCTGCTGACGTTTTACGACGTGCAAGAAAAAGGAATGCTGATGTCGCTGCCGACCGGGCTGAGCGACATCGTCGGTTTGGCCTACAGCCCGAAGACCGGGCGTTTGTACGCGGTCGACTTCAGCTGGCACGATCCGTCGCAAGGCGGACTGTTCCGCATTGACGCTGTCCGCGTCGATGGCAAGCAAGCGGCCAAAGCGACCAAGATCATCGACCTGATGAAACCAACCTCTCTCGACTTCGCCAAAGATGGAACGCTCTACATTGCGGAGTTCGGCGAAGGCGAAAACGGGGGACGCGTGCTGAAGATTGCTCCGGGCCTATAGCGAGCATTCCACGCGAAAGGGAAGGAACAGAGGAGGTTCATGTTCGCCGGACTAACCAAAGAGGGTCGGGTCGTGATGTTTTCGCACGATCAGGCCGATATTCGCGAGCACCTGGAATGCTTTCAGGTGCAATTGGGGTTCGAGCCGCTGGCCGGTATCGATTACATTCGCACCGACGGCAAAATTGTTCCCGATATGGATCGGATGAAGCGGCACGACATGGAAGAACACCGCAAATACGCCATCGAAACGAACACCGCCTGGGTCTCGGGCGTCGACCTGCCGGAACCGAAAATGGCGGAGGACTCGGTCGGTTCGCCGCTGGTCTATCCCGACGCGTTCGCCCAACTGGTCTACGAACAGTCGCGGCGACTGCCGACAGCGCCATCGTGTGAACTAGTCCGCCATTCGGTCAGCGCGCTCTACTTCGCCAGCCTCGAAAAAGAAGAGCAGATCTCTTACGCGCTGCGGATCGAGTTGATCCCCCGCACCGTTTTCGAGGCGTCCGACATGGAGCGGAACGTCAGCCTCTTTCGGCTCAAACGCCCCTTGCCGCTGACGCCGGCCAATCTGATCAAGCTTGGCCCGGCGATCGATCCCGGCCAAACGTCGATTCTGGCTCAAGAGAACGACGGGCAGTTCGAGATCTGGGGCATGGTCGCTCGCGGGCGGTCGCTGCATAACTCGATGATGGGCGAGTCGTCGCAGTGGTCGGCGGTTGGTCCGCATCCGGTGCTGCTTCGCTCGCGTGCGCCAGGTCACCTGGTGGCGGAAGTGCTCGACTATCGAGTCGGCGAATACAAGTCCGGCGCCGTCGTCACCGACTACTTGCCGATTTTTCGCGATGACGGCCCGATTCGCCGCTTCCTCGACAGCAAGAAGCTTGGCGTCGCCCCGTGCCGATTGTCGATCTTGCCGATCATCCAGCGTTTGGTTCGCCGCGCGGTCGACTTCGGGCATGGCGGCATCGTGGTCGTCGCCGACATCGCCGAATACGCCCGGCTGAGCGAAAGCGACGCCGACGTTTTCGAGTCGAAGTACGACATCGCCCTGAGCGACTCGATCGCCATCTATCGCAATAGCGAACAGAAAAGCCGCCGCTGGGCTCGTGCTAAAGCGGCCGATCGCCAAGCGCCGCCGCCCCCGTCGCACGAATCGACGCATGATCTGAAAGGTCCGCACATCGGACCCCGCACGTTTTCGACCGACGAGGTCTTCAAAGGCAAGATCCAGAAACTTTCCAACGGGCGTTTCCTGTCGCGGCTCGCGTCGCATTGGGCGGCCGCTGACGAGATGGCGGCCCGCGATCGCCGCAACGGCAACATGCAAGGCTTCAACGTCTGGAAAGACATGCTGCAGTCGTCCGAGCGCGCCGTCCGCGACGCCGAATATGCGATCGGCAGTCTCGCCAGCCCCGACGGCGCCTTGCTGCTGGGAACCGATCTGAGCGTGCTTGGCTTTGGCGTGATGATTCGCAACGTCGGTAAAGTGGCCGATATCTACAAGGCCCGCGACGTCGCCGCCAGCCGGGTAGAACGCTTCGACCTGTCAAGCTTCGGCACCCGGCACCAATCGGCGGCTTGGCTCGCCAGTCGTCTGCAAAGCGGTTTGATCTTTGTGATGTCGGAAGACGAAACGATCACCGTCTTCATGCGGTGGCGCGGCAAAACAATCGCCTGGCGCCCGGTGACGATTGATAACATTAGTGATGGGAAATGGCTGGAAGAAGCGGGATAAACTCCATGGATCCGTTCCTCAAGCTCGCAATCGAAGAAGCTCGCCAAGGCCTTGCCGAAGGGGGCATCCCGATCGGTTCGGTCCTGGTGGTCGACGGCCAAGTCCGCGGGCAAGGGCATAACCGCCGCGTGCAAAAGGGGAGCGCCATCCTGCATGCCGAGATGGACTGTCTCGAGAACGCCGGCCGGCTGACCGCCAAGGATTATCAACAGGCGGTCCTCTATTCGACTCTCTCGCCCTGCGACATGTGCAGCGGCACAGCGCTGCTCTACAAGATTCCGAAGATCGTGATCGGCGAAAACCGAACCTTCCAAGGCCCCGAAGACTACGTCCGCAGCCGCGGCGTGCAGTTGGAAATCGTCGATAGCGCCGAGTGCATCGAGCTGATGCGCGAGTTCATCGCGGCTCGGCCGGAGTTATGGAACGAAGATATCGGCGTCTAGAGCGGTTTTCCTCCATCTGTATCGTTCTGGCTGGTTGCGGCCGCCTTGACCAGCTTGCCTCACTAACGCCAGAAACGCTACAGCTATCAGAAAAACGCTCTAACCGCACGACTCTCGCGGTGGCGAAAATTTGACAGCGGCCCAGCGGTGGGATAATCTGACGCCAATGATTGCACGAGGCATCATTCCCCTCCGCAATTCGCCCCGCCTGACTTCCTTCCTTCTTCGGAGACTGTCGCTATGCCATCGAATCTGCTGCGCTGTACGCTGGGCCTGATGTTGCTTTGCTGCGGGCTGGCCTCAGGCCTGCAAGGGGCCGAGCCGGGCAAGTTGCTGGCCGGGACCGGCAAGGTCGACATCACCGACTACAGCGCCGGCCCGGTCGCCGATCCGATGTACGTCAAAGCGATTGTGATCAAGGACGACTCGCAAACGGCGGTGCTGATTTCGGTCGACGCCGTCGCGATTGGCGAGATCGGGCGAATCAACGGCGACTATCTGCCGACCACTCGCAAGCGGCTAGAAGCGGAACTCAATATCCCTCCGACCAGCGTGCTAGTGAATGCGAGTCACTGCCATGGCGTGATCCTGCCCGACATCACTGATCACACGGTTCAAGCGGCAAAGCAGGCGGTCGACCAATTGACGCCGGTCACGATCGGCGCCGGCCGCGGCAGCGAAGACCGGATCATGGAAAACCGCCGCTTGAAACTGAAGAGCGGCAAAGAGGTCGACGTGCGGCACGCTTACTCACTGCCGCCAGACGAGGAGATCGCCGGCGTCGCGGAGACCGATCCCGAGATCGGCGTCGTTCGGCTGAATCGAGAAAACGGCGAGACGCTGGCGGTGATCTATAACTTTGCCTGTCATCCGATTCAGGGCGTTCCCAGCGGCGCCAACACGGCCGACATCATCGGCTACTCGTCCAAAGTGATCGAAGACAACTTAAGCGACGGGACGCTGGCGATGTTCCTGCAAGGCTGCGCCGGCGACATTAATCCCGCCTACTATAAAGATGTCGATCATCCTCGCAGCGCCGAGCCGCTCGGCAACTTGCTGGGTCTAAGCACGCTGAAGGCGGTTCGCCAGATCGAGTGCAAGGCGGACGATCGCCTCGAAATCATGAACGAGTCGCTCACGCTGCCGCGCAGCGATCTGGCTGATCGGATCGCCGAACTCGACGCCGAAGAGAAGCTGCTGCTCAGCAAGCTGCGCGGCACGACGCTCAACTTCAAGACGTTCATGGCGCTCACCGTGAAGTACAAACTGTCGCCCGAGTTTCCTTCGCACTATTCGCATCGCTATTTCTATGACGAAGCGCAAGACCGGGCGGACTTGAAAACGCTCGACGCCCAAAACAAACGGGCGATGCAGGCCTATCTGCAGAACATCTTTATCATGGAACAGCTGACGCGACTGCAAACCAACCGGGCCTTGCTGAAAAAGCACCAGCAGCAGATGGTTGACTCGGGCAAACGCACGATCGACGTCGAGTTGGTCGGCCTGCGGATCGGCGACTTTGTGCTGGTCACCTTCCCTGGCGAACTGACGAGCCCGATCGGGATGAACATCAAGAAGAAATCGCCGCACGACCTGACCTTCGTCGCCGGCTACACCAACGGCTACATCTATTACTGCCCGACGGTCGAGCAAATGCAAAACCGGGGCGGCGCCCAAGAGGACAGCGACTGTCTATTGGCGCCGCAGTGGCAAGCGATGTTTGAAACGAAAGCGGCGGAGATGTTGGGACGGTTGTAAGACGCGACGCTGCACGCCCCAAGGTTAGCCGCAGGAGGCATCAACTTGCGGCGAGAAGAAACCAGAGTTGGGCAACGCTAATCGGGATCGAAGCAACCGACGCAGGACATCACGCGGAGTGATGCCTCTTGCCAACTTCGTCGGCCCGATAGCGAGAGCAATCGGGGCTAGCCGATTGTCGTGCGTCTTGGCTGCATCGAAGACATGCTTCAAGCCGGCGAAGACGCCGCAAGAACATGGCGCCAAGTACCAAGAGTTCCAAGAACCTCAGTTCTCCAGACGCCCCTGGCCGACGATCGCTTCGTCGCACTTGGTGACCTGAAAGCCGAGGTCTTCCAGCATGCGGTAGTCGTCTTCGGCTTGCTGACCTTCGGTGGTCAGGTAATCGCCCAGGAAGATCGAGTTGGCGGCGTACAGGCCCAGCGGCTGCAGGCTGCGGAGATGGATCTCGCGACCGCCGGCGATCCGCAGTTCGCTTTCCGGATTGGCGAAGCGGTACATCGCCAAGATTCGCAAGCAGCGGCGCGGGGTCAGGTCGCGGCCTTGCTCGTGCAGCGGCGTCCCTTCGATCGGGTTCAGGAAATTGACCGGAATCGATTCGACGTTCAGGTCGCGCAGTTCGTTCGCCATCCGGACGATATCCAGATCGGTCTCCCCCATGCCGACGATGCCGCCGCTGCAAAGTTCGATGCCGGCGTTACGGACCGCGGCGAGCGTTTCCAGTCGATCGTCATATGTGTGGGTCGAGCAGATCTTCTCGTAGTAGTCCTTACTGGTGTTGACGTTGTGGTTGACCCGGTCAACGCCGCACGCCTTCAGACGATCGGCCTGTTCGTTTGACAGCAGTCCCAAACAGGCGCAGATCTTCAGATCGTACTTTTCTTTGATCTCGGGGACGATCGTTTCGACCGCTTTCATTTCGCGTTCGTTCGGACCGCGGGCCGAAATCACAATGCAATAGGTCTTCACACCGCGCTCGGCGGCGATCTCGGCGCCTTGCATCAGCTTGTCACGACTCAGGAAGTTGTACTTGGGGATCTCGGCGTCGGAGACCTTCGACTGCGAGCAGTAACCGCAATCCTCGGGGCAGAGACCGCTCTTGGCGTTCATCAGCTGATACAGCTGCACCGTCTTGCCAAAGTGACGCTTGCGGATTGCGAACGCCGCCGACATCAGGTCGAGCAGTTCGTCGTCGCTGCTGTGCAAGATCGCCAAACCATCTTCTTCACTCAGCCGGGCGCCAGCCAAAATCTCTTGAGCCAGCTTCATCCAGCGGTTTTCAACGGTCAGAGTCGCGTCTTCAACAATCGCCATCAATCAGTCTCTTCGCCCAAAGTAGGTGTTTTAATCGCCCCGTATTGTAAAACGAAGCGGCAGACGAGGGTAGGTCGGCCAAGGCGGCTCTCGCCATTTCTCCTGGTCTTCCCAAACTGGCGCACAGCGACACCAAATCGCTCGATTTCAGCAAGATGCTGAAGTCGAGCGACTTTCGCAGCCGAAATACCCATCAAACCCCAACTTGGGGGCCAGTTCGCCGCAAAGTTCCGTGGAGGGGGAAGCCACGATGCAAATTGACGCCACAACGGCTGCCGCAGCGCCAACCGCCGCCAAGCCCGCCTCTGCCAACGAGCAGTTACAGAGCCTGTTCAGCGAGATCCTGGAGCAAACTGGGCGATCAGGCTACGCATCGGCCGACGAATATGTCTCGGAAGAAACGCTGCAAGACGATGTCCGCAGCAGCTGGGATAACTGGTTCAGCGGCGGCAAAGCGGCCAGCTACGCCGCCGACTACAATCCGGCCGAATTGCGGCAGGACTACGGCGATCTGCTGGTCCGGGCAATCGACGAAGGGGGCTACGAAGATCCCAAGGCGTTTCTGAAGAGCCTGACCCAAAGCGAACTGCAGACCGTTCAGCATGTGCAGCGTCTGGCCCGACCGATCCGCGTCGACAGCCTGAACGAAGAGGGCGCTCTTAATCTGCTGATTCCGCCGCCGGCTCAGGTCGATCTCAATTTCGACGGGCTCACCCAGACCGGCAAGGCGCTCGGCATCCGCTTTCCCGACAGTCGCACGCCGCAGGAAGTTGCCGACGCGTGGGAGGAAGCGACCGCCGATCTGTCTCCGCAAGAGAAGATACACTACGAGCTGCAGATGAAGCTGCCGGTGCTGTTCGCCAATATCGTGATCGACGAGAACGGCCAGTTCGTCCGTCAGCGCGAGCCGGGCGACGTCGACTGGGTCAATCCGCTCGCTAGCGGCGATTATTACTATGTCGACGCCACACAGCAGCAACTCGACTATCTCGAAGCGTATCAGCACGAAATGTCGCAGCAGCAGTACGAGCAAGGAACGCAATTCTGGTCGACGTTCCAGCAACTGCTCGAGCTGCACGGGGCGCGGTAGCGATCCTAGCAGCCCCGCCTCTCCGCTTGGCGAATCGGCTTTCGCAGGTCAAAATTGGGGAGTGTCTCTCCAACTGCAAGGCTTCGCATGATTTCGACGATTCACCGCACCCATCTTGTCCGCGTCGGCGCCGTCGGCCAGATCGGCCGCTTCGTTTCGGTCGACGCGGTCGCCTACCAGCGCGGCATGCGCGTGGTCTGTCGCACCTCGCGCGGCTTGGAAGTGGGAGAAATTCTCAGCCCGGCGACCGATGTCGGCCAAGACACCGACGGCTCGATCTTGCGCGGCATGACTCCGCAAGACGAAATGCTGCTAGAGCGGCTGGAGAAAAACAAGCAGGAAGCGATGACGGCCTGCGTTTCGCAACTGTCGGATCGCCAGCTCGACGCGGTCTTGATCGATGTCGAGCAACTCTTCGACGGGCAATCGCTCTTCTTTTACTTCCTGGGAGACGTCTCGCCGGAAGTGGAACAGCTGACCGAGCGTCTGGCCGAAACGTATGACGCCAAGGTCCGCATCCGCGAGTTCGCCAAATTGCTCGACGAAGGCTGCGGCCCCGGTTGCGGCGCCGAAGATGGACCGGGGTGCGGCAGCAGTTGCTCCAGCTGCTCACTAGTTGGCGCCTGTGCGCCGAAGAAGACGAAAGGGTAGGGGACGGCGGCGTCTCTTTTCCTTGGTTAGCCGCGATAGCTCAGCTATCGGGGCGGCGCAGCCGCAGGAGGCGTCAATTAGCGGTCAGAAGAAGCAATCGCTGAACAACGCCAACTAGGATCGAAGCAGCCGACGAGAGACTCCGCAGCGGCTTGATGCCTCTTGCCGACTTCGTCGGCCCCGATAGCGGAGCTATCGCGGCTAACCCGGTGATTGATCTCACCCTTCGTACGCTTCCAAATACTGCGCAACCGCCAGACGATAGTGCTCCGCCGCATGCCGGATTCGGGCGAGATCCTCCTCAGTCGTTTGCCGCACCACCTTGCCTGGCACGCCCATCACCACGCTGCGTGGCGGGATGACCGTATTCTCCGTCACCAACGCCCCGGCGGCGATCAGCGATGCAGCGCCGATCTTGGCGCCGTTCAGCAGGATGGCGCCCATGCCGATCAACACGTCTTCTTCCACCATGGCGCCATGCACAATCGCCCGGTGTCCTACCGACACGCGATCGGCGAGCACGCAAGGAAAACCAGGATCCGCATGCAGCACCGCGCCGTCCTGCACATTGCAAGAGGCGCCGATCTCGATCCGCTCGTTATCGCCGCGCACCACCGCCGAGTAGAGAACGATCGACTCTTCCCCCAGCGTGACGTTGCCGATCACCGTCGCCGTTGGTGCGATCCAAGATGTCGCCGCCACCAGGTGGTCATGAAACGCAAGATCGAGCCGCCGCGTCATCGCTCTATTCTCCCAACTGCCCCAGCGTCATCAGCAGCTCTGACATTTCGCTAGCAGCGTGGGCGTCGCCTTGGCGGTTCGCTTCTTCAATCCCTTCCCGCAGCCAAGTCCGGGCTTCGTTTGCACGATCCGCTTCGGCCAGCATCTGCCCCGCCATAAAGAAGGCCGGCACATAGGGGGGCGTTTGCTTGACCAGCAGCTTGAAGCGATCGAGCGCCTCTTCGTAGGCGCCTTCCTTGCGATACTCCATCGCCAGCCCGTACAGCAGAAAGGCGTCGTTGGGGTCATCCGCTAGCAACGCTTCGATTTGTTCTCGTCTCGACATCCTGCGATTCTCTCCCTAATGGCGTTACAGCCGTCAAAGTTTTTCTATTTTCCGCTACCGGCAAATTGCATTAAACCGTCGGCATCGGCATGACCGATACGACACTCTGAGACCACCAAATTTCGTCCCCCAGTTGGGTTTCAGCAATGCTCCGAAAAGCCATTCTTCTCTCGGTCACCGCCAGCGTCCTCGTGGCCGGCAGCATTTACTATCTTACCAGCGATCAAGCCGCTGCGAACGATAGCACCGCCGCAGAGCCCGGCCGAATTGCGAATCACTTGCCGACCGCCGTCCACGCGATCGCGCTGGACGACGGTCATTCCCACGGCGAAATTCGCCTGACCGGGGCGGAAGAAGAGATTCCGCTGAAGAAGTTTGAGCCGGGTCGCGCTTTGCCGATTCGTCGGCCGATTGATTATGCGGTCACCGACCAGCCCGCTCCGACCACGCAGCTAACCGCCGCCGAAGAGGCCGAAAAGCCATCGAGACGCCGCCGTGATCTGGCCGCTCCGGGTGGGGCCTCCAGCGCCGCGGGTCTGCCGCCGGCCCTGCGAGCCGCGTTGTCGGCGATGGAAAATGGCGATACCCCGGGCGCGGCTGCTCCCCAACAACTTGACCAGCCGGCCGAACCGGCCACGCCGCAACCGTCGTCGCGCCGCTTCAATCCGGCCGCCTCGCAAGAGACCGCTCCGGCGGCGACTCCGCCTGCCGCGACCATGCCGCCAGCAAGCGGCGGCAGCCGTTTTTCGCCTGCCGCTCCGGCCCCGATCTCGCGTTGGAATGGCGGCGATGAACCAGGCCATCCGGCTCCCATGCAAGAGGCTCCGGCTCAGCCGGCCCCCACTGAACAAGATCCCGCTCCGATGCGGTTTAACAGCGGCAGCGATCAGTCGGCTGCCGCTCGGCCTAATCCGACCGATGGTTCGCTGCTGACAGTCGCGTCGCCGACAGTCGCCGTTCAGACGATTGGCCCCAAGGCGATGGTCGTTGGCAAGCCGGCGGTCTTCCAGGTCGTCGCCAAGAACCTGGGCAAGGTCGACGCTCGCGAACTGGCGATCAAGATCCAAACCCCGCATGGCGTCGAACTGGTCAACCAACGAGCCGCCATGGGTACCGCCCAAGCCAACACGATGGGCGGCGCCGCCAATTTCATCATCTGGCAAATTCCGGTACTGCCCGCCGGCGGCGAAGGAACCTTGAACCTAGAGCTGGCGACTCGCAACAACCGCGGGTTTGACCTGGGAGTCGACGTCGCCTTCTCGGCGGCCAGCGCCGCCACCACGGTCAACGTGCTCGAACCGAAACTGAACATGGCGATTCAAGGCCCCAGCGAAGTGCTGTACGGCGAAACGCAAATCTATAGCATCGTGATCACCAACCCCGGCAGCGGCACCGCCGAAAACGTTGGCATCACCTTGATGCCGCTGAAAGCCGGCCAAGCCCCGACCACCTTTAACCAGATCGGCAGCATTCAGCCGGGCGGCAAGAAGGTGATCGAAGTCGAATTCGCCGCTCGCCAAGCGGGCCAATTGAAGATCTCGGCCGAAGCGTTCGCCGAGGGGGGCCTGCGGGCTCAAGCGTCGGAAGGAGTCACCGTCCGTCGCGCCAATCTGCAGTTGGTCGCCCACGGCCCTCCGGTCAAATACGCGGCGACGTCCGCTTCGTACCTGTTTAACCTGACCAACAACGGCAACGCCCAAGCGGCCGGCGTCGTCGCCGAAGCGACCTTGCCGACCGGCGCCAAGTTTGAATCGTGCTCCGATGGCGGCAAGTACGATCCGGTTGGCAACAAGGTGGTCTGGAACATCGGCGCCCTCGAAGCCCAAGCGGTTCGCCCCCTGAAGCTCGACTGCACGCTAATGGTTGGCGGCAACAACACGATCCTGGCCAGCTGCAAGTCGACCGACGGCCTGCTCGCTTCGCAAAACGTGACCACGATGGTCGAATCGGTCGCTGACCTGAAACTGTATGTGAATGATCCGAAGGGTCCGGCCCCGGTCGGCGAAGAGGTGACCTACGAGTTCCGTCTCGACAACCGCGGCACCAAGGAGGCCGAAGGAATCGAGGTCACCGTTCAGTTCTCGCAAGGAATCGAACCGACCCAGGTCTCCGGCGGCCAGGCGACCATCGACGCCGGGCAGGTCATCTTCAGCCCGATTCAGTCGCTCGGTCCTGACAAGAACCTGATCCTGAAGGTTTCGGCCAAGGCCCTGACGGCCGGCAGCCACAGCTTCCGGGCCGAAGTTCGCTGCCGCGAACCGGTCACCAAGCTGGCCAGTGAAGAAACGACCCGCTTCTATGGCGAAGGGGTCCTGTCGCGCTCGACGCCGCAGATGCAACCGTCGACTCCGCTGAACAGCGGCAAGACGCCGCTCCGCGAAGCCCAACGTCCGGCCCCGGCCGAAGGAACGCCGCTGTCGCCGACGCCGTACAGCCGCTTCCGCTAAGCCAAGCGGAGAGGTTTGGATTCACGAAAGCCTGTCGCCCAGCGACAGGCTTTTTTTGTGCGCAACCTACGGCCCCATCGTAGCCCGCGTGCGCAAGCCGAGGGAATGCGGCCGGCGATCTCTATCTGCCTGTTGAAAAATGCCCTCGTGGCATTTTCCAACCTCGCCAAGCTCAGAGCATCGCTCTTCGCGGCTCGCAAAATAATGACTTCCGTCACTATTTTGGGATCGCATCCCTGCGATCCAGTAGTCCGTTGAGAAAATCAACGGACTGCTATCGGGCCGATCCGCCCAGCGAAAACTTGCTTGACAAAGCGCACGGAATTTTGGTCGATTGCGGTCGCCGAAAAAACTCTCCGCGGTAGGGTGCGTCGAGACGCACCGAGACCCTGCCGTTGCGGCCGACGCGACGATCGCGTGGCAACGGTGCAAGAGATTGCGTTCCCACGCGAGACAAGAACCGCCGCCGTGGCAGGTTCGCGGTGCGTCCCGACGCACCCTACGAAAGAAAAAACGTCGCGATCCAGTCCAGTACGGTTCAAAAAATTGAAACGGTCCGGTCCAGTTAATCGCACTCGCCAAACGGCATGAGCCAGATTGGTTGTAAATCGCCCCTGTGGGGCTGAAGAAAAAAACGTCGCCGTCCAGTCCACTAGAGCGGTTTTCTTCAATCTTTAACGTTCTGGCTGGTTGCGGCCGCGCTGGTCGGCGTTGACCAGCTTGCCTCACCAACGCCAGAAACGCTACAGCTATCAGAAAAACGCTCTAGTTCGACCGGCGCGAAAAAAGTGAAACAGTCCAGTCCGGTTCCATCATCGCGCGGAATCGCTTCGGCGCTAAGAGTTTGCGTTGCCACCCCAGCCCCAAACCGCCGCTGTGGCAGGTTCGTGGTGCGTCCAGACGCACCCTACGGAAGAAAAAAGTGAAACAGTCCGGTCCAGTCACCCAACTACGGGCGATCGAACGACAACGGCTCAACCGCGCGGGGGTCGCCGACACGGACGACCAGCGAGCCGTCGAGCAGCTCTTCGATCGTTTTGCCGATCACTTCGGCTCGCCAACCTTGGGCGAGCGACGGGTTTTCGGGAGCGCCGTCCAGGTGGTAGGCGACCAGGTCGCGAACGTCCTGGACCGTGCAGGCCAGGCTGGGGGCGACTTTCGCTTCGCGGCAGATGCTGCCCAAGGCAGCTGAGAGGAACTGCCCGAGGACGACGTACTGTTTCCCCTGATTCCAGTTGGGACGGGACGAGGGGCAATCGGCTTCGTCCAGATCGAGCGCGATCTGGATCGCGGCGGCGATTTCGTCGAAGTGGCGGTTCAGGTCGCTCCGCTGCATCCCGCGGATTGCCCGGATTTGTTTGACGTTGGCCGACTTCCGTTTTGACAGTTCGGCGATCAAGTCGTCGCGTAAGATCCGCCGAGCCGGGATGTTGGCGACCGACGCCTTTTTATCGCGCCATTTCCACAATTCACGCACCACGGCCAGAGACCGGCGGTTGAGACTGCCGGTTCCCGAGACATTTCGCCAGCGGGAACGCTGGGTCGATTCAACCAGCGCATCTTGCCATGATTGCATCTCCTCCTTCATCCAGTCGACCCGATCGAGCCGCCCCAGCTCTTTCTCAAGCTCCTTGGCAGCCGGGCCGAGGTAGGCGACGTCGTTCAGCGCGTATTCGATCTGGCGGGAACTTAGCGGGCGGATGCGCCAATCGGTGCGGGTTTCTCCCTTGGGAAGCTTTTCGTCGAGCAGCCGCAGGATCAAATTACCGAACGAGGCGGGATATTCCATCCCGATCAGGCCGCCGGCGATCTGCGTGTCGAACAGATTGGCAGGGGGTTTACCCGTAGCGCGATAGCAAAAGAGGAACTCTTCGCGGCCCGAATGGACGACCGAAACTTGGTCTCCATCGGCGATCAGGTTCCAAAAGACGTTCATGTCGTCGACCCGCTTCGGATCAACGATCGCCAATATGTCGCCGGCCGCGATCTGAACCAGGCACAAATCGGGCAGATAGACGTCTTCCGAAACGAATTCGGTATCCCAGAAGATGTGCGACTCGGAGCGGAGACGGTCGCACAAAGCGACGAGCTGAGATTGCGTTTCGACGTATTCGTAGTTCACGGTTGCATCAGTACGCTAGAGCGAAAGTTAAGGCTTTGCTCGATCGTACTAAGTCGTAGGCCGCACGCCTAGCGGCGATTGGGCGGCTAGGCGTGATCGCCGCGAAAGGAATTGGATTTACCAGAGGAAGACGAGCGACATCACGATCATGACCGGCAGCAAGATCGGCAAGCTGTAAAAGAGAACGTAACCGAAAAAGCTGGGCATGCGGACGCCGGACTCTTCGGCGATGGCTCGGACCATAAAGTTCGGCCCGTTGCCGATGTAGGTCATGGCCCCCATGAACACGGCGCCCAAGCTGATCGCCATCAATTTCATGGTGGCGCCAACGTGCTCGGGATCGTGCAGCATTTGAGCGAGACTTTGGCCCGCATATTGGGCGTCGGCCGTCTTGTAGAAGACGAGGTAAGTCGGGGCGTTATCGAGCACCGCCGACAAACCGCCGGTAATCCAGAAGAACTTGGTCGGCGTGTCGATGCCGAGATTCGGACCATGCAGGTTAAGCAGTTCCAGAGCCGGCTGCATGCAGATGAAGATGCCGACGAACAGCGCCGCGACTTCGACGATCGCATGGTAATTGAACTTGTTCTCGGTACGAACCGCCTTCGAGCCGAGCCACAGACTCATGCCGACCAGGGCCAACTGGACCACCTCACGTAGGTAGACGTAAGGATGCCAACTGGTTCCCGGCAGCGGCTTTTGCGGATCGAGCAGGGCGACCGACAGGATCACGCCGACCAGCAGCAGGGCGTTCGGCATCAGGCCGCGGATTCGCAGCGGAGTCGTCTCGGTTTCGTCCCGGGCGATGTCGGTCTTCGTTTCCTTTGGATAGTAGTAGAGCTTGTCGACCAGGAAGTACATGGCGATCAAGATCCCGTTGACCATCAGCCAAGGCATCCACAGCGTCCACATCGTCCACAGGAAGTCAACCCCTTGCAGGTAGCCCAGGAACAGCGGCGGATCGCCAATCGGCAACAACAGGCCGCCGCAATTGCAGACGACGAAGATAAAGAAGACGACCGTGTGTTGAACGTACTTTCGCTCTTTATTGGTTTCGATCAGCGGGCGAACCAACAACATCGCGGCGCCGGTGGTGCCGATAAAGCTGGCCAGCAAACCGCCCACCAGCAAGAAGATGGCGTTGGTCGAGGGATGGGCCGCCATATCGCCTTCGATTCGAATCCCGCCCGAGATGACGTAGAGCGAAAAGAGGAGGACGATAAACGGAATGTATTCTTTGAGAATCGCGTGATCGACGCGGGTCAAGGCGGCGCCAAATCCCGCTTCGACATAGAGGATCATGTAATACAGCAACGTCACCGCGGCCAGAACGACGGCGACCAGGAAGCGATTCGAGTTGCTTTCCCACCAGTGAGCCGTAAAGCCGAGCAGCGGGAAGACGGCGATCGCCCCCAACAGAGCGACGAACGGAATCACCGCGTACATGTGAGGGGCGGGATGATCATGCCCATGACCTTCGGCGACATGTCCATCGCCGTGCGCCGCTTCATGTCCCGCTTCGGCATGGACCGCCTCGGCGTGCGCTTCGGCGGCGACATGGGTGACGACCGGTTGCGTCCACCCAGCCAAAGTAGCCGCAACAAAGGCGACCAAAATTGCGCCGATAGCAAGGAGTACGGGTCGATCGGAACCGCCCTCATGGTGGTGATCGTGCGACATGGACGTTCCAGAGATAGCTGCTTCGCTGTGGTCGGAATTGATGATCGCGTCTGGCATGACTCTACTTCCGAGGTTTCGGACATGCGCGCCAAAGCGTTTGGCTCACATGTTCTGCGGGTGGGATGCGTCAAAAGATTTTGTCGAAATCTACAAAACCGACTTGACGCCTGTTCCGGCAAACGTAGGTCACGTGCGATGACAGACAAGCTACCACGAGGCCAATTTGCCGCCAAGGCGGCATTAAGAAGGTCTAATGTTGTTGGCGTTGGGCCGCATCTCTTCTATCATCGAACGCTCGCGCCCGATTACAGCTGCGATAATCGTGCGCACCCCCACTTTTCGGCCAGAATGAACAGCCCAACTCTTCCGACAACCTGGCGTGCGGCAAAATGCCGCTTTGACGAAGCCGCCCCCTCGTTTTCCGCGGTTTTCGCCACTGGCCTTGGATTGACCGCGCCGCCGCGCGACCCGATTGCGACGGGCATAGCGATCGAATCAGCCGCCGCGCTAATCGTTGCAACTGTCGCCGCGTTTCGCGTCTGGCAAGCGCCGCGGATCTGCTACGACCCTATCCATCTTCTGGTGCGGTTTCCCGACACATCGCTAGAGTGCGCACTTCTGCCGGCAGTGAAGCGCCGGTTTATTGGCGTCGCAAAATCAGCGAGGTGCGCCCGCTGCGCAACGCTTGCTGGATCGTCGCGACGATCGCATGTCGCCGGAAGCGTGACGCAGATTGATTAACGCGAAGCGGACACAACAAGGAACGCATTGATGACGCAACTTCTCGTCTCCGTACGATCGGCCGCCGAGGCACGCGCAGCGCTCGCCGGCGGCGCCGACTTGATCGATGTGAAGGAGCCGACGCTCGGCTCACTGGGCGCGGCCAAGCCGCAAGTGTGGCGGGAAGTGATCGACCAGATTGACGGGCAGCTTTCGGTCAGCGTCGCGCTTGGCGAGATCAGCGACCGGGGATCTCGTTTTGACGCCGATTCCTTTCGGGGGGCGAGCATGGTGAAGTTCGGCCTCGCGAACATGGCCGATGTGGCGAACTGGCGAACGATCGCTACCGCCCGGTACCAGCAGGTCCCACCGGAGTGCGTGCGCGTCGCCGTCTACTATGTCGATCAATCGCGGGCCAATTGTCCCCCGCTAAACGAAGTATTGCGTTGGAGCCGCGAAATCTCGGCGACAGCCGTTTTGCTAGACACTTACGTCAAAGATGGCCAATCGTTATTTGACTTTGTATCGGCCCGCGAATTGGCGCAGACGATTGCGGCGATTCATGCCGGCGATCAACTTGCCGCCTGCGGCGGCTCGCTGGCCGAGGCGCACTTCTCGGCGGCAATCGAAGCGGGCGCCGATGTGTTGGCGGTGCGCGGCGCAGCGTGTGCAGGATCACGCACCGGCGAGGTTCGAGAGGAGCGCGTCGCCGCGCTAAGGCGCAGCTTGAATTCATTCGAGAGCGAAGCAACAACGCGGTTCACAAGTGGGAATGCGTCACGTTTTGCTTGACTTTTACGAGTCGCGGCTTGATACTGTCCGTTCCGATTTGGCGGCTAGGGCGGAGCACGTCGAATGGGATTCGCCCCAAGCGAACTTGCGATTCGATTTTGTCGACGCACGATGGCTGCAGGCCACCCCACTCCAGTTCCATAGATACCGTAGGAGACTCTATCGTGCCAAGCTCCGTACTTGAAGCGATCAAGATGGGCATCTGGGATTACGAACCGACCGATAAGACCTCGGGCGACTTCGAATCAACCAACGCGTTGCCTGGCACTTCGGAGAAACTCAACATTCTGGCCGCACGCTTAGAAAAAGGGCTTCCCCTCTGGCACCCTAGCGATCGGCGAACTTTCGATGATAATGAAGCGGCCCGCTCTTTTTTGGTTTAGCGCTGTGGATTGGCGTTAAAATAGCTCGGGCTCCGGAAACCATTCTTAGCGTCGTCTGATCGGCGCGGAGTCATCGAATGCCAGGATTTCACGTCGAAAAGCCCCACTCGCTTGGTCAAGACGCCGCCATCGAGCGCGTGCAGATGGTGCTTGAAAAGATGAGAGGCCGGTTTGAAGGCCAGGTCAAAGACATGCAGCAGACGTGGGACGAGCACGTCATGAGCTTCTCCTTCCGCACGATGGGCGTCGACATCGCCGGAACGATGGAAGTGCTGGAAGAGCTGGTCGTCGTCAAGGGAAGCCTTCCCTTCGCCGCGATGCTGTTCAAAGGTCGGATCGAGAAATCGATCGGCGAAGAGCTCGAGAAGATCGTCCGCAGCTAGAAACCGCTAGCGCAAAAACGCACCGCCATAATTCATGACGGTGCGTCGATTACGTTTTCGTCGCAGGCATTACGTGCCGGCCAGTGATCCGTTCGGCTTCGATCCGCGAACGTCGTTCCATTGCTCGACAACGCGAAGCACGTCGCGACATTCGACGCAGCTGCACGGTTGATCGATCGGGCAGGGGAGCCCCTGGTCTTTCTCACAACGAAGCAGGAACGCCTGCAGAGCCGGCATGACGGCGCTGTCTTCAGCGCAACGGCTCGACGGCTTGATGATGAAGTCGGTGGCGCCTTTTCGCAGCGCGTCCTTCAGCACCGAGGTCTGATCGATGGCGCTGACCATCAAGATCCGGGCGTCGGGGAACTCGGCACGAATGTTTTCTAGCGCGTAGATGCCGTCATACTCGGGCATGACGATATCGAGCGTCATCGCATCGGGACGCAACTCGCGGTACGCTTCGACGGCGGCGCGGCCATTGTCCGCTTCGCCGACTACTTCCCAGCCAGTTGCGGATGCCGTTTCTTTAATCATTTCTCGGATGATCATGGCGTCGTCAGTAACAAGTAGTCGCTTCGACATAATATTCGGTCCTACGCTCGGAAATCGGCTGCTTAGATGATCGTGGAGTTCACGCCGTTGATGACGATTTCCATCTGCGACGTGTAAGGGGAGAAAAAAACTTTACGTCCTTTGGTTCCGCCAACATCCTCAGAGATCAGAGGAACCTTCTTTTCTTTCAGCTGGCGACGAACCTCTTCTGCGTTTCGATCGCCGATGTTCATTTGGTTGTTGCCAAACATACAGGCGCCTCCGGTAATTTTAGCTCGCAATTGTTGCGGGTTCGCGCCTTGATTGCGAAGTTCCTGCAGCATTGCCGGAATTGCCGTGTCGGCAAATCGCCCAGGCGACCCGGGACGTCCGCCCGAGAGCGGCAAAACGACGTGCGCGAAAGCTGCGATCTTTCGCTGTGGATCGTAGATCACTACGCCAATGCAGGATCCCAAGATCGAGGCGAGTATCTCGTCGTTACGTGCGAGCTGAATCTGCCCAAGCCCGACGTTTAGTTGTTCTGCTGTAGTCATGCGATTCGCCGATTCCTGCCAAGTCCGCTTCCGCTGGATGAGTTACGTTTAAGCGTCGATATGCAACGCGTCTTCCATCATTTGCCGCATCTGACTGTTCGGAACGAAAAACACATTCCAGTTCAATTCTTGGTCGCCGCGGGTAAACCGCGTGCGACAGATCATGACCTTGTCCTCCAGCGCCGCTTGCTCCATCAGCGCCTGTTCGAGAACGCTGGCTCCGTAATCTTGAAGGAAGTAGGGAGGCGACGGCACCAGGTCGACCGACATCAGGCGGGTCAGGGCGTTCAAGTACGCGCAACCCAGGATGTTGCCGGTCTCGCACAACGCCGACCGCTCTAGCGGCGTCCAATCGCCCGTTTGTCGCTGCTTCGAGCAAAGCAACGAGGCGGCCAGATCGCGGCCGTTCTCTTCGTCGAAACAGAGGATCATCGATCCGCCGATTTCGCCATTGAGCGTCAGCACGACCATCGTCAACATGTCGAGGCCGAAGTCGTACTCGGTCGACACCGCTTCGAGCGGAATCTCGCGCACTTCGTCCAGCGACATCGTGATCAGGCCGTTGGTCCATCGGCACATCGCGGCCGAGGCTTCATGCGTCGCAGCGCTGAGAATCTGATGCAAGATCTCCAGGTGCACGCCGTGTTCGTGTGTATTGTCCGACATCTGCTTCTGCTTCCCCTATTTCGCGCCAACTGGCGAGTTGCGACGGTGCGAGGCCGCCTCGATCATGGCCGAAGGATCCAAAATCAATGCCACGCGTCCATCGCCTCGAATACAGGCTCCAGACAGGCCTACGACGTTTTCGTAGTTCTCCGCCATTGACTTCACAACGATATCTTCTTCTCCAAGCAAGACGTCGACCGCCAACCCCAATTCGCGGCCTTCCTGCCCGACAACGACGATGGTTGCATCGGCTGTGCCGATCATACCGGCTTCCGGCTCTGGTTCGCCTGTAAACAGTTCGTGCAGTCGAACCACCGAGATGACCCGGCCTCGAATCGAAGCCGTTTGCACCCCTTGAACCGTCCGGAAGTCGTCCCGGGGGACGCGGACGATTTCGCTGATCGCTTCGATCGGCAGAGCGAACGTTTCGCCGTTGATGCGGGTCATCAAGCTGGGCAAAATCGCCATCGTCAGCGGCAGCTTGATGGTGAAGGTCGCTCCATGGCCAGGCGTACTCTCGACTTCGACGACGCCGTTGACGTTCTCGATCTTCGAGCGGACGATATCCATCCCCATCCCGCGACCCGAGATTTCAGTCACTTTCTCGGCAGTGCTGAAGCCCGGCTCCCAGATCAACTGCAGGATCTGCTGGTTGGTCAGCTTTTCGGCCTCGGCCAGGTCGACGATTCCCTTGTCGATCGCTTTCCGCAAGATCAACTCGGGGTCGAGTCCCTTACCGTCGTCGGTCACTTGAATGATGATGCTGTTGCCGCGATGGAACGCGTCGAGGCGAACCAGTCCTTGCGGCGACTTGCCGGCCGCTTTGCGCACCTCGGGCGATTCGATGCCATGATCGGCCGAGTTGCGAACCATGTGGATCAATGGATCTCCCAACTCGTCGATCATTCGCTTGTCCAGTTCCGTCTTTTCGCCGGAAATGTCGAGCCGAATGTCTTTGCCGTTGCTGCGAGAGACGTCGCGAACAACCCGCTTGAAACGACCGAACAGCGGCCCGATCGGGACCATCCTGGTATCCATCACGCATTTTTGAATGCCGTCAGAGACCCGCTCCAACTGATGAACCGCTTCGTGAAGTTCATTCGAGCGACTCCGCACCGTCTGGAATCGTGAGGTCTCACGCGCGATCGAGTCGAGATCGGCATGCAACATCCGAATATGCGATTTGATCGCGTTCCATTCGCTTTGCCCTTTGCCGGAGGTCGGGTCGAGGCTGTCGATCATCTGCACCAACTTACCGCTCAGCCCGCAGGCGTTCGACATCTTGTGCTGCGACGACTTGTGGGGAAGCGATTCTCGCAACCCATCGGTCAACTGCGAAAACCGAGCACGATTGATCACCAACTGCCCGGCAAGATTCATTAGTTGATCAAGCCGTTCGATATCAACGCGGAGCGTCTCGGCCGGTTTGGCCATCGGCTCGTTCGATTTCGATCGTGACGACGATTCGGCCGACGTCTTGCTCGACGCCGGTCGTGGAGTGGAAACCGGCGGTTTGGCAGGCGCCGCGGCGGGCGTCGGCTTTTCCGGCGTTACTGTCGCCGTCGGAGTAGGCGCTGGTTGTTCGATCTTCGTTTCGACCGGAGCCGCAGGCGGCGGCACATCGCTCGGCAACGCAGGTTCCGCGGCCCCATTGCGTTCGAGGATATTCGCCGAGACGACGCCCGAGACGTCAACCAAGGAATAGAGCGACTCCGACGATTCGCTGGTCGTCAATTCGATCGCCAGCTTGTCGAGCCGATCTAGGCTATCCAATTCTTCGTAGGCAGGTTCGCTACGATGGATCTGACCAACGCGTCCAACCTTCTCTAGCAGCAGCTGCGCTTTGAGGGTCGAGAGGGGCAAATTTTGGTCAAAGACCAGTTCGATGCGGACTCCGCCTTCAACGTCACTGCCGGCATCGGCCTGCGCGACGGCGTCCGACGGGGAAACTTCGACCGCCTCGGCGGCTGGTTCCGCGGGCGAAGCGGCCGGTTGAATACCACGCCAGGCCATCAACAGCTCGACCGTGCGGTCTTCGAAGCTGTCGGTCTTGTCGGCGCCTTCTTTGAGTTGTTGCACGTAAACGCGCAGACCGTCGACGCAAGGCAGGAACGCATCGGCCAGGTCGGCGCTGACGACGCCGCCGGTATCCCGCAGTTCCTGCAAGATGTCTTCCATCACATGCGCCAGTCGCGCGGGACGATTCAGGCCGATCGACGCCGCCGAACCCTTGATGCGATGCGAGGTGACCAGCAACGTCTTGGTCGCTTCCTCCTCAAGATCGCTGTCCGACTCCACCAGGATGTCGCTCAATTCGTCAAGGGCCATTTCGGTTTCGTCAATAAAGATCGAAACGTACTTGGCCGGCACTTCGCCTTCGTCGGTAGCGCCAGAGAACAATGCGGCGACTTCCGCCTGGATCTGGGCCACTTGTGCGGCTGTGTCGACGACCGGTTCCGCTTCTACCGGAGTTTCTTCCATGGCAACCTCGTCGCATGTCGCTTCCCAAACCGCCTGGGCGTCGGCCTGGCTGGTTTGTTCGCGTACCGAGCCTGTTTGCTGCAGCACCTCTTTGATCTGTTCAATCATCTCTTCGCACGGAATGTCGTCGGAAGACGTCTCCCGCAGATGTCCGAGCATGTCGCCCAGCAAGTCGACCGAGCGAAAGACGACCTCGACGACATGCGCCGTCACCTGCAGTTCGTCCCGTCGGGCTGCGTCGAAGATGTTCTCGACGTTGTGGGTCAAGCAGTTGATGTTGGGCAAGCCCAGCATCGCCGACAGCCCTTTGACGCTATGGGCCGAACGAAACATATCGTTCACCAGATCGGCGTCTAGAACCGCCCCCTCATCTTCGGCGGCGGCCTTGGCCCACTCGTCCAGCTCTAGCAAATTGTCATTGAGTCGATCGATCAACTGCGACGATTCGTCAAGGAAGTCGCTCAGCAGATTGTCGAAGAACTCGTCCTGCCCCGGCGCGGACATCTAGACACCCGCCTTTCCGCTCGGCGAACCCGCCGAATTCGTGTAGCGATGCAACCAAGGGCGAATGCGTTCGTAACCGCTCAGCAGTTCGCTCACCCCCTCGGCGGCCCCCAGCACCAGCATCGAACCTGGCGACATGACGCGTTTGATGTTTTCGATGACGCGGGTCTTCGATTCGGTATTGAAGTAAATCAACACGTTCTTCAGGAAGACGAC
The DNA here is from genome assembly GCF_007859755.1 of Blastopirellula retiformator. NCBI lineage: Bacteria > Pseudomonadati > Planctomycetota > Planctomycetia > Pirellulales > Pirellulaceae > Blastopirellula > Blastopirellula retiformator. Next base: position 189,630 of record NZ_SJPF01000004.1, read on the forward strand.
GTCAAAAGGTCGCTCCCGCAGCGGATCCAGCAGATTGTGCTGTCGGAACGACATGGTCTTGCGGACCGGCGGTTTCGGCGTCCAAAACGGTTCGCCCTTCACGTCGTCGAAGTAACGCTTCTTCAACGCATCGGGAACCAATCGCATCGAACGTTCGTTGAATTTCGCGGCGGTCGCCTCGCGGACGGCGCCGACGCCGATATCGGTGCCAATGACCTTGACGTCCCAACCCGCTTGCGACGCGAACCCTTCGGCGGCACAACAAGCGATAGTGCAAGCTTCGTCGCCGGTGCTGCACGCGGCCGACCAGACGCGGAGCGATTTCTGGCGTTTCCCTTGTCGAGCTTCGGAGACAAGCTGCGGCAGGTATTCGCTGCGAAACCAGTTCCAGTTGCTATCGTCGCGGAAGAGGTAGGTCTCGTGGGTCGTCACCTCTTGCAGAAAGTGATCCCACTCGTCGTCGGTCACCGGCAACGAAACCAACTTCTTGTAGTAATCCTCGAAGTTCGCGATGCCCGTCACTTTCAGGCGACGTCGCACGCGATTGGAGAGCAACTGCTTTTTTTGGGGCGAGATCTCGACGCCGGCGACGTCGTAGATCAGCTTGGCGTAACGCTTCAATTGGGCGTCGGTCACCAGTTCGTGCCCAGGTCGTGCTGCAGTCATTGTTGTCGCTTTCTTCGTCATCCTGACGCCCCAGATTGGGGCGTCCTGTCCTAGTCGCAGCTCCTCTCAACCGATTTGAGAGGAGCGGTATCGCGCGCCTCGTTACTCCGTACGGAACCGGGAAACCAGGTCACGCAACGTTTCGGCCTGGGCGCCCAGCTCTTCGCTGCTGGAGGCCATTTCTTCCGACGACGCGGCGTTCTGCTCGGTCACGTGCGAAATCGACTGGATGGCGTTGGCGACTTCGTTGGCGCTCTGTGCCTGCTCGACGGTCGCCGTGGCGATCTCGGCGATCTTCGCGGCGGTCGATTCGACCCCGTGAATGATCTTCTCGAGCGAGGCGCCCGCTTGTTCGCTCAACTTGGCGCCATCCTGGACGCGTTGGGTCGATTCTTTGATCAACGAGGAAATCTCTTTGGCCGCTTCGCTGGAGCGTTCGGCCAGCTTGCGAACTTCGTCGGCGACGACCGCGAAACCAAGGCCATGTTCGCCGGCACGAGCCGCTTCGATCGCCGCGTTGAGGGCGAGCAGGTTGGTCTGGCTGGCAATTTCCGAAATGACCTGAATGATTTCGCTGATCTGCTCCGAGGAGTTCTTGATCAGGTCCATCGCTTCGACCGACTTCTGAACGGCGGAGCCGCCATCTTCGGCCATGCGGCTGGTGTCGACGGCGACCTTGTTGGCTTCGCCGGCGTTGTCTTTGACCGCTTCGATCGATCGCGTCAGCTCTTCGATCGAGGCGCTCATCTGTTCGACCGACGCACTTTGCGTCTGAGCGCCTTGAGCCATTTGCTGCGAGCTTTCGGCGATCAGGCCGGCGCCTTCGGCAAACTGGTTGCCGCTTTCGATCACGCGGCCGATGACGTCACGCAGGTCGACGACCATTTTCTTCAAGCCGGCGGCCAAGGTGCCGATCGCGTCGGAGCCTTCGACCGTTACATCGCGGGTCAGATCCCCCTTGGCGGCCGCTTCGACCACGACCAACAGCGATTCGACCTTCTGTCGCACGAACTCTTGCTCTTCCCGCTCCCGTTCCAGGCGTTCCTTCTCGGCCTTCTCGGCGTTGACGCGGTCGGTGACCAGTTCCCATGAGACCATCGGGCCCATGTACTCGCCGTTTTCGTCGTAGATGGCGGCCGCTTCCAGAGCGAACCATTGACCGCGAAGCTCAAACGTGGTGCTGTGCGGCAGGTTGTTGGGATCGGCCAGCAACTGACGCTGCTTGCTCGGGTTGGCGTGGAAGACGTCGTACGACGAGCCGACGATCTTGTCGACCGGAATCGGCAGGATCGAGGCGATCGAACGCAACGTCTTTTCCGACGCCGGATTGACGTAGGTGATAATGCCATCGCGATTGGCCAGAATCAGGTTGATCGGAGCGTTCTCGATCATCGCCGTCTTTTCGGCCGCCGACTGCGCCAGACGACGCTTCTCGGTGATCACTTCCCAGGTCACCATCGGACCAAGGTACTCGCCAGCGTCGTCGAAGGTCGGGCTGACCAACAGGTCGGCGAATTGATCGCCAATCTGAATGGTGGCGCGATGCGGCAGATTGCTCGGATTGGCGAGCATCCGACGCTGCATCGCCGGGTCTTTGTGGAAGATGTCGATCGACTGGCCGACGATCTGTTCCGGCTCGATCGGCAGGAACTTGCGCAGTTGCTTCAGCGTGTTGATGCTGGCGGCGTTCGCATAGGTGATGACCAGGTCGCGGTCGGCGACCAGGATGTTGATCGGAGAGTTGTCGCTCATCGCCTTGGCGAGCGAGAGTTCGCGTTTTAGAGCTTCGCCCGCAGTGGGCTTGGTGCGTGAGTTGGTGGCTGCCATCGCAATAACTTTCTCGATTCCAGAGGTTGGATTGCTTACGTGGATGAAAATTTGGCGGGTAGGCGGACCGAGATCGAGCGAACCACGCTATTTTTCCCGTTGTGCATTTGCAAGGGCAGCCGCAAACAGCAACGCTAGAGAGACTCAATCAAGACGCTCTCACCATTGGTCAGGATCTTGTCCATATCCAACAGAATGAGGAGTCGCTTTTCGAGCTTGACCAAACCGGTCAGGTAGTCGCGATCCAGTCCCGCCACCGTCGGCGGGGGTGGGGCAATCTGATCCTTGCCGATCCGCAAGACTTCACTGACGGCGTCGACAATGATGCCGATTGTCTTGCCGGAGACGTTCATGACCATGATCCGAGTTTCATCGGTCATCTTTTCTTCCGGCTGGCCGAAGCGGCGGCGCAGATCCACGATCGGAATGACCGTGTTGCGGAGATTGATCAGTCCCTTGATGAAGTCTGGCGTTTGCGGCACGCGTGTGATCTCGCCCATCAGGATGATTTCCTGAACGCGGGTAATCTCGATGCCGTATTCCTCTTGAGCGAGGCGAAAACTGACCAACTGCATCGAGTTGGCTGAGTCGCCTGGCGCCCCGCTGCCGGTACTTTCGAGACCGAAGTCTTGTATCGTGGCGGACAAGATTCGTTTCCTTAACATGGTTGTGGAAAACTAGTCTTGAAGCCATCGCCGAGCGTCAAAGTCTGTATCGCCGCCCCGCGATAACTCCCCCCGAATTGCCCAAACAGACAACTCGCTGCTTGGTTAATTCGGCTACCGGCCCCGATACGAATTAGCCAAGACGAAGAGTTTTCTTAACTTCCTTGCAACCCCCTAACACCCTAGTCAGACCAATCCGTACAACCAGAACGCGTACGTCTAGTTTCAGCGACCGCGCCGTATAAGAGATCGCCGACCGAAGCGGAGACCTTGCATCGCGGTCATCCGCAAACAGATACAATTCCCCCGGTATGCCGTTTCGTCGCTTGACGTGCATTCGCCGCGACCTATCGTTCGTTAGCCCAAGAGAGGTGGGCAGAGATGCGTGCTAATAATGGCGCCGCTCTATTACGCAATTCATAGGGTTCGACTCAGGAGTCACCAGTTCCATGTCCACTCGAGTTCTTGTCGCTGACGACTCAAGCACGATGCGCAAAATTATCCTCCGTTCGCTCCAGGCCGTCGGCGTACCGAACGCGACCGAAGCGGCGGATGGCGATGAAGCGCTCAAGATCTTCAAGCCGGGCGACTACGATTTGGTTCTGACCGACTGGAACATGCCGGGCAAGAATGGCCTGGAAGTCGTTCAGGAAATTCGCAAGATCGACAAGGACGTGAAGATCATGATGGTCACGACCGAAGCCGAAAAATCGCGCGTTCTCGAAGCGATTCAGGCTGGCGTCTCGGACTATCTGGTCAAGCCGTTCACGGCCGATACGCTTCGCGAAAAGCTGGAAAAGCACGGCTGCTAAGCCTTGCTTTGCCGACCGACCAACGCCGCCCGACGTCGCCGGTCGACGTCAGGGCGTTTTTTATTTCTTGTTGGCCGTAATGGTCAGCGTCTCGCCGCTTAGCTGCCAGCGAACCGGGGTCTTCTCCATCGCCGCCTGCAGCAGGTCGACCAACGTCACCTTATCGACCGAAAACGAGATCCGCTGCTGCAAGATCTCTTGGGCATCTTCGGCAACTTCGACCTTCAGCGACAACGACTGGGCCAGGCTGTTCAAGACGGCGCCCAGCGGCTGCTCTTTGATCTCCAGCGAATAGACTTTCTGTCCTGGATTTACCGCGATGCGACGGAAATTCTCGCCTCGCAGCATCTTGCCCGCCAGCGTCACCTCTTCGTACCTGCCGGTCACCGAGAGCCCGCCCGCTTGCGTCTCGATCGCCAACTCCGGAAACTCCGCTTTCACTTTGGCCGCCGCATCGTTGACGTCTCCACGGAACGGAAACCGCCGCGTCAGTTGGGGGTTCTCGGGCAAGGGAATCAGTTGCAACTGCGGATTGCCAGCGGCGTCTTTGCCAAACCGATAGGTCGCCCCGAATCCGGCCAGCAGCAGCGTCAGCGACTCGGCCTGAGCGATCTTGGGAAACTCGCCCCCACGCCACAAGTCATGCGAAACCGCGGCGTCGAGATTGGCGAACGTCAGCTTGTGCCGCTGCGCTAGTTCCATGAGCAACTTCCGCGGCTCGGTCAGTTCCGGCCAGACGAGCGTCTCCGCCGCAAACAACTGCCGCACCGCCGGATCACGCGACTGCCGCGCGAACTCGGTCTGCACGGCGGCGACAGTCGCCAGGTCAGCCGCCGTCTCAGCCGGTCCGATGTAGATGACCGAACCGACATGGCAGCTTCCGCCCCCCGCACGTTGAGCCAGCATCTGGACAACCATCTCGAGCGGGGCGTCGCTGGCGCTGAGGGTGATCAGCCGATCAGGGTCGATGCGGCGATCCAGAAAAACGGCGATTTCCTGCGTCTTGGCGAGCGAATCGATCGCGTCCCGCAGCGGAACGTCCTCCCACTGCAGGTCGACCGCCGAATCGAGTTGTTTTTCGAACGCGACGCCTGTCTTCCATTCGACGCCATAGGCGCCTGTGCAGAAGGCCCCAACCATCAAAAGTGGGATGAAAAACTGTCGAAAGTCGCTCATTTTCCGCTCCGCCGGCCGGGAGTCTTCCCGGGAGAACAATTTGCCGTTTCGTTTCGCTCCAATTACACTCGAATCTTGTTCGGCGAGCGCGTCAAGTCTCCCGTCGCCGCAATCCTGCTGATGGTACCTCCCCTGTGAATGAACAACCGGAACGAGCGCCAACGCTGCTGCAATACTATCGCCAGTACTTGCAGCGCGAGAATACGGCTGCATTTATTCGCGACGTCTCGCGGCAATATCGTATCGGAACGCTAGAACGCCTGGCCGAAAACAACTCGCCGGAGGTCCGTCGTGCGGCGCTCCTGGCTCTTTGCTTTTTGGGCGATTTTGGCTCCAACGCGATCGTCGGCTGCGGCCTGACCGACATTGACCGCGGCGTTCGCCTGATCTCCGAAAACGGCATTCGCAACTTGTGGGTTCGCGCTGGCGCCACCACGCAGCGCCGCCAGTTGGAACGCGTCGCTGGACATCTGCGCGCCGCATCCTGGCACGACGCTGTGATTGACGCGACCACGCTCATCCACCATGCTCCCTGGTATGCCGAAGCGCATTACTTTCGTGGAGAAGCTTATTTCCGACGTCAGGTCTGGGAATTGGCGGCTCGCGACAACCACCAGGCGTTAGAAATCAACCCGTATCATTTTCCGGCGGCGATCTGCCTGGCCCAGTGCAACCTGCATCAGGGCGAGATTATTTTGGCGCTAGAGAACTTTCGCCGAGCGCTGCGGTTGAATCCTAACCTCGACGCCGTACGTAGTCAGGTCGGCTACTTGGAACGCCAGCTCGAGGAAAACTAACCCGCCTTAAGCGGAGAGACGCATGGCGACGGATCGCTTTCAGGTTGGCCCCATCGTGGTGCTGGGCGCCGGTATCAACGGCGCGGCAATCGCCCGCGAACTGACGCTGCAAGGCGCCGAAGTCTTGCTGGTCGACGCGGAAGATGTCGCTGGCGGCACCACCAGCTATTCTTCGCGACTGATACACGGCGGCCTCCGTTATCTGGAGTATGCCGAGATCTCGCTGGTCCGCGAATCGCTGACCGAGCGCGATCGTCTGTTGCGACTGGCTCCCGAGTTGGTTCGTCCGCTGGAACTGGTCATCCCGGTCGGCAATCGTCTCTCGGGACTGATCAGCGGCGCCCAACGCTTCTTCTTCAAGTCGGGCGCTGCCCCCAAAGATGGCCGCGGCTCGCTGGTCGTGCGGCTCGGACTGACGTTGTACGATCGCTTTGCCAGCGGCGCGGTCCCGGGACATCGCCGTCTCTCGTCGGCGCAGTTCGCCGAGTCGGGGCTGAGCACGTCCAAGTTCTTCACCGCGTTCAGCTACTTTGACGGGCAGTTGACGTTTCCTGAGCAATTCGCACTCTCCCTGGTTCAAGACGCCCAGGCCGCCGCGAAAGAGCAGGGGGGCGCGTTCTCGCTGCGGACCTATCAGCATGTCCGCCGCGAAGCCGAGACCCTCTTCTTCTCTTCCATTCATCCCAATCATGGCGCCGGCGAAATCGCCGTGACGCCTGCGGCGGTGATCAACGCCGCCGGACCATGGGTCGATACCGCGCTCGCGGGCCTGAATGTCCCCTCGAACAAACTGATTGGCGGCACCAAGGGGAGCCATCTGATCACCCGGGCGCCCGACTTGTGCAAAACGATCGGTCCACGCGGCGTCTACGCCGAGGCCTCCGACGGACGCCCAATTTTCATCCTGCCTTGGAACAACGCCTGTTTGATAGGAACGACCGACATTCGCTACGACGGCGACCCGGCCGATGCGGTCGCCGACCAGGAAGAGATCGACTACCTGATCGACGCCACCAATGCGATCTTTCCCGACGTCGGTCTGACCCGCGATGATATCCAGCAGCACTATTGCGGCGTCCGTCCGTTGCCCGCCGCAGGCGAAGGGGCGACTTCGTCGATCACCCGCAGCCATGTCGTTCACCGACACAGCGGATCGCCGTTTCCGCTCTACTCAATCATTGGCGGCAAATTGACGACCTGCCGCTCGTTGGCCGAAGGCGTGGTAAAGGCGGTGCTGCCCGATCTTGGTCACGAAGTCGCCCGCAACTCGCGTGAACGTCCACTGCCGCCGCCCAATTTTGGCGAAACTCCGGCCGACGCGCCGCTGTTGCCGGACCTTGACGTTCCGATTGCCCACGCGTCGTATGCAATCGAGCATCTGGCGGCCAAAACGCTCGCCGATCTGGTCGAACGCCGGCTGATGATCGTCTTTGATCCCAAACTATCGCGTTCCTGCTTACGCGTGCTGGCCGAACAATTGGCGACCGCCGGTTGGTTGGATCAAGCGCAGATCGACGCCGAGGTCGACCACTACGTCCATCGCTTGCAAGAACGTTACGGCAAACGAGTCTCCTGACGCCCCGAGAGAGAAACGCCCGTGCAACAATACATCCTCGCCTTCGATCAAGGGACGACGTCGAGCCGCTCGATCGTCTTTGATCACAACGGCAAGATCGTTGGGCGAAGCCAACAAGAGTTTCGCCAAATTCTGCCTACGCCGGGGCATGTCGAACATGACCCGGAAGACATCTGGCGCACACAGATCGAAACGGCCCAAGCCGCCATCGCCGCCGCTCAAGTCGAAATCGAGCAGATCGCCGCCATCGGCGTCACCAATCAGCGCGAGACGACGCTGCTGTGGGAGCGGGCCACCGGCAAACCGGTCGCCAACGCCATCGTCTGGCAAAGCCGGATCTCGACGCCGATCTGCCACCAGCTTTCGCACGATGGGCATGGCGCCACGATCCGTGAGCGATCGGGCTTGATTATTGATCCCTACTTCGCCGGCACCAAGATTCGCTATTTGCTCGACTCCGATCCAACCCTGCGTCGCCGCGCCGAAGCGGGCGAGCTTTGCTTCGGCACGGTCGACTCGTACCTGCTGTGGCGGATGACCGGCGGCAAGTTGCATGTCACCGACGTGACCAACGCCAGCCGCACGATGCTGATGAATATCCATACGCTGCAGTGGGATCCAGAGCTGCTCGAGATCCTCGACGTTCCCGCTGCGATCTTGCCTGAGATCCGCAGCAGCAGCGAAGTCTACGGCATGTGCGACGCATCGCTGCTGGGACGCGAAATCCCGATCGCTGGTATCGCCGGCGATCAGCAAGCGGCGACCTTCGGGCAGACCTGCTTTGAGGTCGGCAGCGCGAAGAACACTTACGGAACCGGCGCCTTCCTGCTGATGAACGTCGGGCACGAGCCGATCTTGTCAGACAACAATCTGCTGACGACCGTCGGCTGGAAAGTGGGAGATCAGACGACCTACTGCCTGGAGGGATCGGTCTTTGTGGCCGGAGCGGTCGTCCAGTGGCTCCGCGATGGCCTGGGCGTGATCGAAAACTCCAGCGACGTCGAAAAACTAGCGAACTCGGTCGAAGACAATGACGGCGTCTATTTTGTCCCTGCGTTTGTGGGACTTGGCGCACCCTATTGGGATCCACGAGCCCGCGGCACAATTATTGGCCTGACGCGCGGCACAACGGCTGGGCACATCGCCAAAGCGGCGATCGAGTCAATGGCCTACCAGACGCGCGATCTGGTCGAAGCGATGCAGCGCGACGCTGGCGTTGCGCTGGCGCAACTGCAGGTCGATGGCGGCGCCGCAGTCAATGACGAACTAATGCAGTTCCAAGCCGACTTGCTCGGTACAAAGGTCCGGCGGCCGCAGGTCTTTGAGACGACCGCGCTGGGTGCGGCTTATCTCGCTGGACTGGCAGTCGGCTATTGGGACGACTTCACTGCGCTGAAACGCAACTGGCAGCTAGATCGCGAATTTGACGCGGCCGACGACCGCGCCGAGGTCGAGCGGCAGTATGGGCAATGGTTACGAGCGGTCGGGCGGAGCCGCGATTGGGCGCAAGAAGAATAGCGGAGAGAAGGGTATTTTTATGCAGCTTCCGCCCACCCCATTCATGTTCGCCGTCGCTGCGTCGATTGGAATCGGCGCTCTCTGGGCCGCGTGGTCGAACCATGACGACGCCTTTGCGCTGCGAAAAGTGGCCTGGGTCGAGCGGCGCTGGGGGCGACGATCGTCGCGAACGGTGCTCGCCCTGCTGGGCTTGTTGCTGCTTGCGCTGGCCGTCAGCTTTCTGACGTTTCCCTAAATGTGGGCCGTCGCCGCTTCAATCTGTTGATTCGCCCCCACTTCGCTTTTATGCTGCTTAGATAGTAGTACCTCTTTGGGCGGGCCAGCGCAGCAGATGTTCATTCCATATTCAACCGACGCTCCTCTCTACCATGCACCGATCGCCACCACGTCGCTGATCGTGGTGAACGTGCTGTTGCTCTTTCTGTGGCCTGTTCACTTTCCAGACTCGTCGTACGCGCTGCCCGCCCTTTACCAGCAAATGGAAGAGGCGCACGATTCCGGCGAACTGAGCGATGAAGATTGGCAGGAATTCCAAGACTTTTTTGGGGAAGCTCCGGACGACGCCGAAGCGGGCTCGAGCCCCAGCGACGACTTCGACTGGCGAACGCTTCATTACGGCGACGGCATCAAGCCGTGGCAATGGCTGACCGGCAACTTCATGCATGCCGACGTCTGGCACCTCCTTGGCAACATGTTAATCCTGTGGCCCTTTGGCGCACTGATCGAAGGAAAAATCGGCTGGCTCCGTTTTCTGCTGCTGTATGCCGGCATTGGCGTCTTTCAGTCGATGATCGAGCAGTTCTTGTTTCTGTTTCTCGACGTTCCCACTTTTTCCCTGGGCGCGTCGGCGATCATTTTCGGTCTGATCGCGATCGCGCTTGTTTGGGCCCCGATGAACGACGTGAAATGCTTCATGCTGTTTGGCATGCGAGCCTGGTTTTTCGACTTGCCGGTTTCCGTCTACTGCGCATTTAGCATCGTGTTTGAAATGCTGATCATGTATTTCACGTACGACGCCGAGTCGGGAGGATTGATCAGCAGCAGCTTCTTTCACGTCTTCGGCGCCTTGATCGGACTGGCCGTCGGCGTAGTGATGGTCCGACAAAACTGGGTCGACTGCGACAATTACGACTTTTTCACCGTCTATTTCGCCAACCCCGATGCGCCAAGAGAAGAGAAGGTTGACGAAGTGCGGCTCAAAGCGGCCCGTCAACGCTCCGCGAATCTGGGACTCGAACAGATTCGAAATATCCTCAACGAGGGGGGAGATCCAGCGATCGCCTATCGCGCCCACCAGAAGTTAGGACACTCCAACGCCGACTGGTATCTTCCCGAAGAAGACCTGCTGGCGATCATCCAAAGCTATCTGAAACAAAAACGCGGCCAAGAAGCGTTGCCGGCGATGATCGAATACGCCCGCCGCGGCGCAGCCCACCAAGCTCCAGTGCGCCTGCGGATCGCCCACCTGATGGTCGATACCGAATCACGGCCTGCACAGGCGCTCCAGGTTCTATCTCGTATTGATCCTGGCACGCTCGCCGGCCAAGATCGCAAGCGGTATTCTGCGATCCGCAAGAAGGCCCAAGAAATGAAAGCCGCCGGCGTGATGGAGCCGGCGGCGGAAGAAATCTAGGCGCCTGTTCGCAGCGGCCGCTTAACGAAGCTGCTGCGAGTTGCGAAGCATCGCTTGCTGCACCTGAGCGGCGTACCGCTGCGGGGCCGACCAGAAGGTCTTTAGGTTGTCTTCGCTGGAGAAGAGATACAACACGCCGTTGTACGTCAAACCGTGTGAGCGATTGCCGTCGACCAAGCGACCTTGTTCGATGTAGGCGACCGGATCATTTCCCGACAGGACCGGGCTGAAGCGATCAGGCGAGGCCAGGAATTTTCGCTGCTGCACGTCCGAAGCGAACAGGTAAACGCGGCCCTGGTGGACGGCGCCCCAGCGAGCATCTCCTTTTTGCCACCTCATCCCCTCAGCCAACGTCACCGGGCAGAAGCCATCCAGCGCGAACTCAGGCTGCTGAGACTGTTGCGGTTGAGCCTGCGGCGCGGCGGCCGCGGCCGGAGCGGCAGCCGGTTGTCGCGACTGTGAAGCATACGAGCTTTGCGGCGGCGTCGACTGCGACGCGTGTTGGCTTTGCGGCTGGGCGGCCGGTTGGGCGGCGAAGCGATCTTGCGGCTGAGCTTGCGGGGCCGGTCGCATAGGCGGTTGATTGGTCTGCGAAGGTTCGCCGTACGAAGATCCGCTCGGCTGAGTTGCAAACCGCGACTGGGTCGGCGGCGGAGTCGAAGGCTGAGCCTGCGGCGGGGCGGAAGCGGCCGCGTATTGGCTGCCGGCAGCAGGACCAGCGGAATAGCCGCTCGGCTGCGGGGTCGATTCGTTTGCCGGAGCAGCGGCGTAACCACCGGTCGAGAAACGCGATTGCGTCGGCTGGCTTGGCGCCGCGGCCGGAGCAGTCGCATCGTTTTGCGAGTAGGTCGAAGCCGCAGGCGGCATCGAGAAGCGCGACTGACTTTGCGGGGCAGCCGGAGCGGCGCCAAAGCGGGAGTAGCTACCGCCGGGGGCAGCCGCTTCGCCTGGGTACGAGACCGGCTGGGCTTCTGGAGTGGCCGTCGAGGCGAGCTGGCTCATGCCGGCGGTCTTGATGGCGACGCCATGCAGCACCGCCAGGTACTGCGCCTTATCCTTTTCCTGCTTGCTGACCATCCGGTAAACCATTTGGCCGCTGGGCAAAATAATCACGTCTTGAGGCCAACGATCAACGCCATATTGATTGGCGATTTCGGTCTGTTCGGCCGCGTTGATCTTTACCGGGACATAGTCTTTCGTCACCGCTGCAGCGAACGCGGGATCTTTAAACAAGGTCGCGTCCAACATGCGGCACGGGGGACAATTGGGCGCCCAGAAGTGCACCATTACAAGCTGGTTCTTCTGCGCAGCCAATCGCTTGGCCGATTCGAGGCTGGAGGCCCAGGGCATTGCGTCTTGCGCAGTTGCAGCCGAGCTGATGATCAGCAGTAATCCGATAGTCAAAATAGAGCAAATCGCTCTCATTTCGGCGCCTTTCGCTAGCAGCGTGGTCCCCCTCAAGCAAACATTCATTGCTGGGTATCGTCCATGCGACTTTAACGACCGTAGCAAAAAGTCCGATTTTTCCTGCAAATCCCAATTCACGCATTATGAGAATTGCCGCAAGTGCTTTGGGCGCAGGGAAATCGAACAATTTTTCCCGTTTCGCCGATTTCGGCGGGCGATGATAGCTTGACACGCCCGATAAATTGTGGATAAGATGCCGAAGGTTTAAGAATGCCGACTCGGCAGAAACCCTCATGCCCAATTGTCTACGATGTCTTCGGGCGAAGTTCGGCGACGCGGTCGCGAGTCTTCACGTTTATTGTTGATTTCTCCTTCGCGTATGCGTCCGGCGAACCTAGACGCTTTTAAGGTTCGGTTTGAAAACCGTCGTCCTACTGTTTAGCGGCGACTGGGCCAAGCCAGCTTTAAGAAACCTTCCCCGCGGCGATTTCGCCGACCCAGGCGGAAGTTTGAATTTGGGCGAGATGGACCTCCGGTCCTTGGCTTCCTTTGAGTCATACAGGACCTTTTGAACTACCCATCACCGGAAACGGTAGCGTTCCCACCACGGCAGTGAAGTTCATTGCCTACAGGGCAGGGCGCACCGGCAAGCCAAGTGCATCACAAACGACGCTGACAGCCAACTGATTGGCCGCGACGCTTGTCACTTCGGTGTAATTTGATTCTTCCTGAGAGCAACGCCTGGCGCCACTTGTGCACCTTGTGACCTGGTGGACCGTGCGACCCTCTCAACCCGCGTTTCGGAATTGGCGCCGAGTCGTTCGATTCTGATCCATTCGGTTTCACGATCTTCGTTGATTCAAACCAAACGGAAGCTGCGCAAACGACAACGGAATGTCGCTCGTTTGCCGGCGCATGACTAAGGCGGCGCTGTGGAAGCGCTCCATTCTCTTGACTATCTTGATTTGCTTCGCGCAACTTAGGTGATTTCGATGGCGAAAAAGAGGCAGGCCCGCTCTCGCTCTGGCGGCGGGCGGCGTCGAGGAGGCCAAAACGACGGACAACAAGGGGGACGTTCGCGTCGTCAGGGGGGACACCGTCGCTCTTCCGCTCCCAGTTCCAATGTGCCCCGCAACAATTTGGAACAAGAAGAATTTGAACCAGGCGAACCGATTCCGTTGGAACCTGGCTACGGCTTGCTCGAGATGCATCCCAACGGCTACGGCTTCCTTCGCAGTCCAGAAAACAACTACGCCCGCGAACGGACCGATCCGTTCGTGCCTGGCACGATGATCGAGAAGTACCAACTGCGTGAAGGCCTGATGCTTCGCGGCATGGTGCAGCGATTCCGCCGCGGCCAAGGCCCGCGTCTCCGCGAACTGACCGACGTCGACGGCATGCTTCCTGAGAAGTATGCGATGACCAGTCCGTTCGACAAGCTGACGCCGATCAATCCTCGCGAGCATCTCAAGCTCGAAATCGAAGGGGGCCCGCTCACCAATCGGGTCGTCGATCTGCTGACGCCGCTCGGCAAGGGGCAACGCGCCTTGGTCGTCGCTCCGCCGCGAACCGGCAAGACGATGCTGATCCAAAATCTCAGCCGCGGCATCTCGGCAAACTATCCGGAAGTCAAGTTGGTCGTGCTGTTGATCGACGAACGGCCGGAAGAAGTGACCGACATGCAGCGGAACATCAATGGCGAAGTGATCGCCAGTAGCCTCGACCGCGATGTCGAAAGCCACGTTCGCTTGTCGCAGCTAGTGATCGAACGCGGCAAGCGTCTGGCCGAAATGGGCCACGACGTCTTCCTGCTGCTCGACTCAATCACTCGCTTGGCTCGCGCCTTCAACAAATGGGTTGGCGATAGCGGCGGCACGATGTCTGGCGGCGTCAACATCAAGGCGCTCGACATCCCAAAGAAGCTGTTCGCCACGGCCCGCGCTTTTGAAGAAGGGGGCTCGCTGACGATCGTCGGCACCGCTCTGATCGACACCGGTAGCCGGATGGACGAGTTGATCTTCCAAGAGTTCAAAGGGACCGGCAACATGGAGTTGGTCCTCGATCGCAAGCTGGCCGACCGCCGCGTCTGGCCCGCGATCGACATCTCCCAGTCCGGCACTCGCCGCGAAGAGTTGCTGCTCGACGAAGGGACCTTGGGCGCCGTGGTCGCACTGCGACGCACCCTCACTTCGATGCACCACATCGAAGCGATGGAACAGCTCACCCGACAGCTTGGCAAGTACAAGACCAACTTGGAATTCGTCAGCCTGATCGCCGGTACCCGCAACGGGCACTAGAGCGGTTTTCTTCAATCTTTAGCGTTCTGGCTGGTTGCGGCCGCGCTGGTCGGCGTTGACCAGCTTGCCTCACCAACGCCAGAAACGCTACAGCTATCAGAAAAACGCTCTAACTCTACCAAAATTAGAAAATCAATCAGCAGCCGCGTCCGCCGGGCGCGGCTCTTTTTGTGCGTTTTCCGCCGCCAGCGCCGCGGCATCGCGTCGCCACAGCCAAACGAAGATGATCGCCAACAGAATCGCTCCCCACTGATACGCGGTCAGGCCGACCAGATACCGCGGCTCGGGACGAATCATTTCGGTCAGAAAGCGATAGCTGAGGTAAACCAAGATGTAGAGCTTCATCAGTTGCCCGCGGAACCAACCCTTCCGCTCTAGCCACAAGAGCAGAAAACCCATCGTCAGGTGAAACAGGCTCTCGTAGATTTGCGTCGGATGCCGCAGGACGAGCGGATCGTCGACCGCCGTCGGAAACGCCACGCCCCAAGGCAACGTCGTCGGCGTTCCAAAACAACAGCCGCCAAAGAAACAGCCCCACCGGCCGATGGCGATCGCAAACGCCACCGGCGCTGCGAACGAGTCTCCCGTCTTGATCCGGATGTTCATCAGCCACTTGGCGATTTCCACTCCCAGATAGCCCCCCGCCAATCCGCACACGATCGTCTTGCCATGCGCAAACCAGGCGACGCCATTCCACAGTCCCTCAAGGTCGTATAGCACGAAGGGCAACTTGGCGCCGATCATCGCGCCGCAAAAACCGCCCAATCCCAACCCGAACTTTTCTTCTCGGGTCAGCGGAAGCTTCTGCTGCGAGCGGCGCACCAGCAAACTGCAAAGCGCGATCGCCGTCGCCATGATCACGATATACGTCGGGTTGATCATCATGGGGCTAGACGTGCTTTCGATCGAGCGGCGGTAGCGGCACATGGCCGTCACGATAGAGGACGTTGTACGCGCAGAACGGAATCAAGTGCCCACTCGGCAACACATGATGAATGCAACACTTCATCACGCGGCGAACGTCAAAGTTATACGCGTCCAAAAACGAAGTGACCATCACGCGGAAGACGTCGCCGGCGCCCAGCTCTTGCCGCATCGCCTTGGTGAAGAAGTCGACCGCCGCCGCGCCAATCTCCGGATCGGCGAACATCTCCGGCGATAGCTCCAGTTCCGGCTCGCACGTCGGCGCGTCAATAATCGCAAACGGATCGTCGCTGGCCGCCGGCGGCGTCGTGCCGCAGTTGCCGCTGCTGCAGCAACCTTGTCGCACCAGGTAGCGCTCGAGCAGATCTCGCACCGCGGGACGCGTAAAGGAAATGCCGCTCGCCAGTAGATCAATATGCTGCGTCGCGTCGATGAACCGCATCAGCGGGATCAGTTTCCCCTGATACCGATAGGCGTAGCTCATTTGGTGGCAGTTGGGATGAGCGCATGGCAGCGGCATGAAGTCGCTTTGGCGGAAGCGTCCCGCCGTCTGCTCGTCGATACCGCGAATCACATCAGGGAAGGTGATCCGCCGCTCCAGCACTTCCGGCAGCACGTGTCGTCCGCTGTAAGTCGCCGGTTGAAAGCTAAGCCCGGTGATCCACGGCTTGTCGACGCAATAGTCGACCAGTGCCCCCAGCTGATCCTGATTGACGTCGGTCTGCAGCGTGGCGACCAGGTTCACGTGCAGGCCCGCTTCGCCGCATCGCTCGACGGCCCGCTGTTTCGTTTCGACCAGCGATTCTCCCCGCAATTGCAGCGACGCCTCTTCGCTGAAGCCGTCAAACTGCAGATAGATCTCGATTCGATCGCGACGCTTCGCCAGCCGTTCGACCAGTTCCGCGTCGCGAGCCAATCGAATCCCGTTGGTGTTGATCATCACGTAGTCGATCGGCTGCGACAGGGCGTAGGCCAGGATCGTTTCTAACTCGGGATGAATCGTCGGCTCGCCGCCTGATAGCTGCAGCACTTCGGGGCGTCCTTCGACCTCGACCAAACGATCAATCGCGGCCTGACACTGGGCGACGGTCAAATGATGGCCGCCGGGACCGCTGCCGGCGTAACACATCGGACAGGCCAGGTTACAGCTGGAAGTAATCTCGAGCAGGCCGATGCAACTGTGCTGTTCGTGCTCGGTACAAAGCCCGCAGTCGAGCGGACATCCTTTCTCCGGCAGTACGCCAAACTCGTGCGGCACCTTGCCAGGGACGCTGTACTGCAGCTGATCGTACTGGGCGACGTCCGAGCAGATGAAATCGTCTCGCGCGCCATGCTCGGGGCAGCGTTTGCGAAAATAGACGCGGTTCCCCTTGGTGATGATCTTGGCCGGGACCACCGCCAGGCATTCGGGACACAGGCTCTGCGTTACGCCCAGCAAGGTGTAATCGCGTCGAGCAAGTTCGTGCGGCTTGAGCATCGGATCAATTCCCTGAGGGGTTCACATCAAAACAAGCTTGACCAAAAGCGGCAATTATGCTGACGAGGGCGAGGAGCACGATGGCGACCGCCAAGATCGCGACGCCGACCGTACCTAAAACCGTCATCAATATCGCGTAAACGGAGGCGAGGACGGCTCCTGTTTTTCGAATATTTTCGTCTTTGCTAAGCAGCGCTGTAAACAGCGCCGCCGCGGCCAATAGTAGGGGCGCGCCAAATGCCAGCGTGTAGAAAACGATCCAGTCTGGATTGACGTAATAAACGCCGACCCCCATTATGATCAGCGCGAAGGAGGATAAGCCGAGCAGCAGGTAAGCGAAAACGCCACTGACGGCATCTGCATATGCTGGCGGGGACGATACATGGTCGGCGATATCCGCCTCTTCTTCCGCCAACGGCAAATGACAAATCCAACAATTGTCGGCAGACGTCTGGTTCTCGGCCCCGCACGCCTTACAAACAACTGACCGCCGTTCGCTGGGCGAAAAATGTCTTCCATCGGACTGATTCGCTTCGCTCAAAGTCAGTACCTAATCATGTCGATATTGTTCGTGCAGACCAGCAGAACGAAGACCACGATCCCAACGACGACCAAAATTGCCATGCCGACCGCCAGCATCAAAATCAAACTGATCGTGACCGCGATACTTCCCCCGACGCTTGCGGTGCGGCGATTGTTCCGGATTCCGCCGCGAATCATTAATGCGATCCCCAACATCGGCAGACTGACCACAAGCAAGTAAGGGAGCAGCAACCCCAAGTGCACCCGGGCCACCCCATAGCCAACCAATCCCAACGTTGGCAGCAAAATCAACACCGGCAGGTTGGCCGAGAACGTCGCCCGCGTCTGAGCGAACGCTGGCGTTTGGCCAACTTTCTCCGCCGCAACCAGTTCCTCCGTCTCCATCTCGCTTTGGCAAATCCAACATCGCGGCGCGAACGCGTAGTTCTCGGCGCCACACTGCGGGCAGGCCACCAACGGAATCGACCGCGGCTGTAGGTCTGCGCTTCGAAGTTGGCTAGGATCGCTCATCAATGAAAATTCTGATGGCCAAACATCTGCAAACAAATCATGAAAAACAAGATTCCGATCGAAATCACCACCAGGCCGATGACGCTTACCAATACCAGTACAACGCTCAGCCCGCGGGTTGCGGTTGGTTTGTCCTTGGCCGCCAACACCTGCCGCAGCGTAATGCCAACGCCTAAACAGGGGACAACCACCAGAATCGCGTAGAAGATCAGCGCGACCGGATGGATCGTCGCCACACCGACGCCCACCAGCACCAGCGCCGCCAGCGTAAGCAGTAGCAGCACATTGCCCACCTTGGTATTGGCGCCGGCAACGAACTTCGGAGCCTCGACAGGCACGGCGGCAACCAGTTCCACCTCGTCGACCAGCGCCCGCTGGCAGATCCAACAATTTGCAGCAAAGGCGTTGTTGTCGGCGCCACACTCGGGGCAGCGGACTTGAGGAAGCGAACGACTCATGCTTCGCCCCCTCTCTGCCGGCGCTCGGCATAGGCGACCGCCAGATCTTTCGCCCGGCGGACCATCTGCCCTACCACGATTCCGGCAGCGCCCAAGCTGACCAGCGTGATCGCCTGGCTGATTGGCGGCACCGCGTGATCGGCGTCAAACCAGGTCTTATCAACCGCGCCGACGCTCGCCATAAATCCCGCCATGCAGGCCAGCGTCGCAAACCAAACCAGCGGCAACTCAAACCGCAGGCCGGCCAAAATGATGATGAAGTAGTAGAACGTATCCAGTTGGGTCGCCGTCGGTCCGCCAGAGGCGGCGATTAATGTCGTCAAAAAGGCGATATCGACCGCGGTGCTGACGTAGCTGAGCAGCGGCGGAAACCAGCGCCGCAACAGCACCAGCCAAACGGCCAATGACAGGAAAAGCCAACCGCAGGCGATCAGCGTCGCCTGTTTATGAAAGTCGGCGTTGGCGGCTCTACCCGCTTCGTCCAACAAACCAAAATGATGCCATAACTGCAGCCCGTAGCAAACGACGATCGCCGCCATCCGCAGCGAAACAACGCGCATCTCGGCAACGTACGACTGCCAGCGGCGGACGATATACCAATCTCGATCAGGAGCGTTCACGCGGTTGGGATCCTTCGTCGGGACTTGGGGACGATTTCTCGGTTGTCTCCGTCTGTCGTAGCGTATCGGACGAAGCTAGTCCAAGTCGATAGGCGAGCGTCACAGGAATCGAAACAAAAAAGAGGA
Organism: Blastopirellula retiformator; assembly: GCF_007859755.1. Taxonomy (NCBI): domain Bacteria; kingdom Pseudomonadati; phylum Planctomycetota; class Planctomycetia; order Pirellulales; family Pirellulaceae; genus Blastopirellula; species Blastopirellula retiformator. The sequence goes on from NZ_SJPF01000004.1 coordinate 208,662, forward strand.
AGGCGAACAACACGCAGGCCAGCGCAAGCAGGTTCGGGTCGACTCTCTCGGAAGTCGACGCGGCCTCATAGTTGGCAAGCGCCATCGCACATGTTCCGAAAAAAGCGACGCCGGACGCGATCATTACGAAGAGTGAAAGCGCCAGACAAATGGCCAATCTCTTCTTGTCTTTTCCTGCACTCATGCCGGCTCCTTCGCTTCCCCCGCCGCGACGCGTCTATTCCAGAGCGATTCGATCGAGGGGGGACCGAGGAAAACCAAAAGCACAATAGTTGTAACCAGCCCCAGTAAGCCATCGACCAAAACTGCATCGAACGCAGAAAATCGGTCGCCGAGCCAAAGAATCGCGCGAAACAAGATTCCCCCCAGCAAGCCAGCCAAGGCGGACATCGCCAGACCGCACACCACGGCAATCGTGACGCGAACCAGCGAGCCGAACAGGATCCACGTTGCGTCACACCGTCGAAACTGCCAACGGCCCCTCTGTTTGCGGGTCACTTCCGCCCACGCTCGAACGACGGCGAGGCTGACGCCAATCACCACGCAGTAGCCCAGCAGCGGGTGGGCAAGAAAGCTGAACAACGCCGCGACAAATGCCAGAACGATCCCAAACGCGAATTCGTTCTCCAATAGCACGGGATGCACAGCCGTCGCTTCAGCCGTCGGCGCCGTGGGCGACTGGAATGGGTTTTCGTCATCTTGATCACTCATGACGATCCGCCTCGCTTTTCGTCCGCGCCGCGCTCTGACGCCGCAGCACCTCCAGCGACGGCGGCCCCAGTCGCCAAATCACCCAGAAGAACGTTACGACCATCGCTCCGTAGGAGATTCCGAACACGAACGTCATCAAGACGCTACCGCCGGCAGGTGGACGAAAAAAGGGCGCATTGGTCACAATCGCCATGCCGGTACACGTGATCAAAAAGGCGATCGCTCCTGCCACCGCAGCGCCGATCGCCACCGACAACGCCTTTCCGAGAGAGTTGAGCTGTTGCAAGGGACCGATTGAACAACCGGCCAAGAATTTGCGATGCAGTTCCAACAACGAGCGAAGAGAGACCCCCAGCGAACCGAAGAAGAGCAATCCGCCGGACCAAGGTTCACGATAAAACATCGGCGCCACGACAACAAACATCACTGCCGAAACAATCCACCAGACATACCACTGCCGCCACGGTGCGGTGACGTTTGGCTCCTGCGGCGATTGGTAGGGATTGTCGTCGGTCACGGCGAAGGCTGACTCTGGTTCGGTTCTGTCGAAATCGGTGGCTCACCACCATGCCGGTTCGCTTCCTGCTGCAGGACCTCTAGTTTCTTGGGGCCGAGTCGGTAGAACAGCCACCCCAGCAGGGCAAGACCCACAGGAATTGCGCCGAACATCAACACAATCCCAAACATTTCTCCCTGACCTTGCCCGACATTCGCAACGGCAATCCCGCTGGCACATACGGTTGTTCCAGCGACACCGGCCGAAATGATCGTGATCATCGAAACCCCCAGCGAAACGCCAAGCGATTTCCACTGCACGCCGTAGTCGACCAACCAACCTGCCGCCAACTTGCGGTTGAGGTCACTGATCGTCCTCACCAACGCCGGCAAGCCAACCGCCACGATAAAGGCCAACAGCATCAGCAGCGTCTCGAAAAAGGCGCACAGGACACCTACCAGCACGAAAATGCCGGTTGCCCCGTAGAGCACCAACCAGGGAGGCTGACGATGGGCTGGCGTTTTTGCCGCGGGTGACTCGAACGGATTGGACTCTTCGTTTTCGGGGACCATGGCACGACTCACGCAGTAGGAAGAAACGTCTGGCGACGATTCTATCCGCACCACTACCTGGATCGCGAGAAATGCCCCGGAAGGGGACAATTTTTTTTCGCCGCCCAAACGGAGCAGGGTGGCGCTAATTCTCGACCGGCGTAATCTCGGTCGCCCAGTTCCACTCGATGCTGTAGTCCTCGTCGTCCATATGCAGCACGCAGATCAAGCGGCGAAAATGGTGATCTAAACGCAAGAAGGTCGCTTCCAATTCGTATTGCGACTGGCCGACATCGACGTAGAAACGATACCGCCGGCCTTCGATCAGCTGATCTGGATGTTCAATTGTCGTCATGAAATCGAATCGCGGATGGGCCGGCAGGCGGAAAACGATAACGAGGAGAGCCAAGCCCTTATTTTATATTTGCGAATGTGCGATGGCAAACAAACCAGCCTCCCCCCCATCGTTAAGACTCTGCCGCTCACCAGACGCCACAATAGCGCAAAAAAAGAAACGTGTCGGCCCGGGCCGACGCGTTTCTTCGCGTCGATGATTTCCCCACAGTCGTTGGGCAGCTAATCCCGGCTGTCAGGAAATCGATCGACTTGGTTCTGTCGGAGCCTCGCAGTTGGCCCCAATTCTGTTAGTAATTTCCTAGCACCTGGCCGTCGTTGCACGACAAGAGCCGTTCGTAGGTCGAGTCGTCGGGCCCGCCAAAGTTGTCGTCGATGTTTTCGCTGATGAAGTGAACCGAACCGTCGACGAAGACGAACTGAGCGCCGCCGGGATGCAAACTGGCGAAGCCCTGCCGTCCATCGCGATCGTCGCAACCTGTTCCGCAGGTGTCGTTCGAGTTGATCGGCGTCTTGCCGCCGCCAACCACCTGGATGAACCCGTCGAGATAGTTGTGGCTGTTTTCGATGTCTTCGTTGCCAGTATGTCCGTAGATAACCGCGGCGCCCAGTTCGACGCCTCCCAGCATCCAGGCCCGCTCGCCGACCATTGCCGTGTTGCTCGTTCCATCGAGAACGTCGCGCATTCGGCAGACCATCCGATTGTTATTCTGCACGTCGGTCCCCGGCACAAAGACGCCGTTGATCCGAAAGTTTCGCGAGGAGGTTCGCGTGTTGGTCCGGCAGATGTCGCCGCTATGATTGACGCCGATATAGTTGGCGGTCGCGATTTCTACATCTTGCGATTGATTGCCCGAACCATTGTTGATGCCGAAGTGGCTGTTCAGCTCGGGACCGACGTCCGACGGACAGCGCCACGTGGCGATCGGCGCTTGCACTACGGCCAGCTTGTCGGCCTTGTTAACCGCTTCGTGCAATCGATCGGGACTGCTGGGAGCCAAAATGTCGTAGGCGGCCGATTGTTCCATTTGGGGCAGAATGCAAGTTCCCCAGCTCCAACTGGCGTGGCGAGTCTCGTCGCCGCCGTTCACTTCGTGGTCGTAGCTGATCGCCGGCAATGCGCCGAACGTGTCATGATAGTTGTGCAGCGCCAATCCCAACTGTTTTAGGTGATTGGTGCACTGCATCCGCCGGGCCGCTTCGCGCGCTTGCTGCACCGCCGGCAACAGAAGCGCAATCAACACGCCGATGATCGCGATCACCACCAGCAGTTCCACGAGAGTAAACCCATTCTTGGCGCGAATCTTCATTGCAATGCCGTCCCCCGAAATAAGAAAAGATAAATTCACGCCTGGTCCGCATTTCCAAACGCCAGGCGAATTAGGCTCGTAAGCACTCCACGCAATGGCGGAAGATTGGCCGCGGATTTTGCGGATTTTCGCCAGTATGAGGAAATCCTCATCCAAGTCCCCGCTTCCGAGGAGGCGATCCGCCACAGAGAGCAGGGCGCATAAGAAGACGCGACGGCCATAGCCGCCGCGTTGATTCGCGACGCTTGCTGTTATTCTCGCTGGCGGCTTTGCTTGCCGACGACGGGAAAGTCGATCTGGTTGTCCCAGTCGGTCACTTCGACGATCTGCGTCGACTTGCTGTTGTATTCCTTCGGGAAGACTTCTTTGCGTCCTTCGTCGCGGACCTGTCCTTCGTCGCTAACGACTCGATCGCGAGCCGTCGTCAACTCGACGCGATGCTCGCCCACCAGCGCGCCATTGGCGGTAGCGCTATACTTCAACACGTAAAACCCTTCGGCGTCGGTCACGGCGCTCGAACTGCGTCCGATCTCTACCGGCACGAAAATAACGTTACAGCCTTCGACCGGCTTGCCGTTGAACGTCACCTGTCCATGAACGTCGCCCAGCGGCGGAGCGCCGTTGTCGCTGCACCCAACCAGCGCCGCGCCCGTCACAGCGATCGCCAGCAACCGGCCGAATTGAAAACCGCGAATCATAAAAAGCTCCTGGTTCGCCTCCGCTTTTCCCAATCAAAGCGAAGGCCGATGAGGGAATAGTCGAATGCGTTAGTAGTTGCCGATGACCTGTCCATCGTTGCAGGACAAGATCCGTTCGTACGTCGTGTCGACCGGACCGCCAAAGTCGTCGTCGATGTTCTCGCTTAGAAAATGGACCGAGCCGTCGGCAAAGGCGAATTGCGAACCGCCTAGGTGCAAGCTCGAGAAGCCTTGCCGTCCGTCGCGATCATCGCAGCCGGTGCCGCAGACGTCGTTCATATTGATGTGCGTCTTGCCGGCGCCAACCACCGAAATGAAACCGTCCAGGTAGTTGTGGCTCCGTTCGATGTCTTCGTTGCCGGTATGACCGTACAGCATGCCGGCGCCCAGTTCGACGCCGCCCAACATCCAGGCTCGTTCGCCAACCATCGCGGTGTTGCTGGTTCCGTCCAGCACGTCGCGCAAACGACAGACCATGCGGCGGTTTTGCTCCACATTGGTTCCGGCGACGAAGATTCCGTTGACCGCGGCGTTCTTGGTCGAGCGGCCGATGTCGCCGCTGTGGTTCACGCCCAGGTAGTTAGCCGTCGCGATCTGAACGTCTTGCGACTGGTCGCCTGATCCGTTGTTGATTCCAAAGTGGGTGTTCAACTCCGGACCGACGTCCGAAGGGCAACGCCAGGCCGAGATCGGCGTTTGCAGCACCCGCAGCTTATCGGCCTTGTTGACCGCCTCATGCAGTCGGTCGGGGCTGCTCGGCTCGAGAATGTCGTAGGCGCTCGCTTGCTCGATCTGCGGCAGAATCGCCGTCCCCCAACTCCAACTCGAATGCCGGGTTTCGTCGCCGCCGTTCACTTCGTGGTCATAGCTGATCGCCGGAAAGGCGCCGAACGTGTCGTGGTAGTTGTGCAGCGCCAGGGCGAGTTGCTTCAGATTGTTGGTGCATTGCATCCGCCGGGCCGCTTCGCGGGCTTGTTGTACCGCCGGCAAGAGCAGGGCGATCAATACGCCGATAATGGCGATCACGACCAATAGTTCCACCAAGGTGAAACCTTTCCGTTGGGTTGGGGCGTTCATAAAGATAGAGACTCCTGTGAGAAATGAAATGATGGATGTGCCACATGTGCGAACCTCGATTGGCTAGATCGGACGTGCCACCAGACAAGGAACGACCCAGTCGTCCTTCTGATTTCCAATCGGACCAATCTTCAACTCGCCACCTTCCGGCAACACGACGCGCCAAACTCGCAGTAAGACGTCAATCGAGGCGCCGGCGCCTTTCGCCTGTTCCAAGGTGTAGTTGAGCCCAGTCTCGGGATCGCGATGCGTCCCTTTGTCGAGCCCGATTAACCAGCCGGTATCTCTGAATTCCTGTCGCAACCACTCAGGGCGGGCAATTCGCTCGTCCACTAGCAGATAGGCGACTGCCGGCCGATTAAATTCGTAGGTGATTTCCAAGTCGTCGCGGAGATTGCCGTCCTCTTCAAATTTCCAGTCATTGGCCATTTTGACGTAGTCGAGGCCAACCAGTTGCGGCGGTATTCCAGAGGACAAGATCCCATTCCACTGATGAACCCGATCGGTGTACGCCAGCGAATCCTCTTGAAAGCCGGCGCGCACAATCTGATAAGTCGCGCTGCGATCGGCGCCGTTGTGCATTACCTTGCCGATCACCGAAGGGGGAATGTCACCCGCCTCGAGGAAGCTAAACGGATCGGCATAAGCGAGCGGATCGAACTGCTCCATGGTCGGAATCTGCCAGGCGTCCCCTTCCGTCATCGACTTCTTCTTCGTGCCCGATACGACTTCTACCCGACCGTCATAGACGACCACCTTGGTATCGCCGTCGCGACCAACCGCGACGCCAAACTTGGTCCCCAAGTCGATCACCCGCGCCTGGTCCGTTTGAATGGTGAACCCATACCCTTCGGCCGGCACCTCGGCGATCAGCTTTCCGTAGAAAAGCCGCCATTTCAGCGGGCTCTCAACCCGCACGCGAATCGGGCCAGTCAGTTGAATCTGGGCGCCGGCGGAGGTCTCGACTTGATAGCTGCCGCTGGGCAGTTCAAAAACTTCGCCGCCAAAAACCTCACGCGGCTCCGTTTCGCCAGAGACTCCAAAGATCCGGACCGCCGGCGGCACGCTACCGCTCGCCAATTGCGGAGCAGGGCCGCTCGTATCGATCCAGCTCGGATAGCCGATGATCGCGCCATAGCCAATCAGCACCAGCAAAATGCTGGCTGCCAGCGTCACCAACGCTCCACGACTGACCGGCAAGCGGACCGACGGAAGTCGGTTGATCCAAGTGCGTTTCGGCGGCGACGGCAGATCGAGCGCGACTTGCGTCGCCAATTGCTCTTCTGGCGAACGCTCAAGTCCGGCGATCAGCGCTAAGCGCGATCCGGCGATCGCCTGGGCGGCGAAACAGTCGCAGACCTGCGGTTGGTCGACGATCAATTGGCTGAGCGTGCTCCATTGCTCGGGCGTCGCGCGATCGGTCAGACAAAGATCGATCAAATCGAGCACCGCCGCATTAGCGACCAGCTTTCCTTGTACGGCGCGGCGTGAATTCATTTTCCGTCCCCTCCCATTGCGATTCGCAGGTCGATGCATTGATGCAATTGCTCGCGAATGCGACGCAGTCGCTTGTAGACGGCGTTCGCCGACAGGCCAAACATCTGGCCGATCTGCTCGACGCTGGTCGATCTCTTATAAGAAGCCCACAACATCGAGCGTTGTTGCGAGGGGAGTTTCTTGACGCACTGTTCCAGCGCGGCCAGACGCTCGTTCCAACCGTCGGCCCGTTCGACCAGCGCCGCTTCGAGCGATTCCATCGCCGCGTCGCTGAGCATCAATTCCTGCTTTCCCTTCTCGGCCAGAAAACGCTTCGCCTCGATGCGAGCCATTCCAAACGCCCACGGCAGAAACTCGCGTTCTGGGTCGAACTGTTCCCACTTCTTCCACAACCCCAGGCTGGTCCGCTGGAAAACCTCCTCCGCATCGTTCCAGTTGAAGATCAACGAGTAGACGTAACCTCTAAGCCGCTCCTGATTGGCGATGTACGTCTTGGCGAAGCTGGTCTGGTTCGTCACTGATGGATCAGGAGTCGATATCATGATTGTCGCCGGCTTCCGCGCCCGGGCCTTTTACAGATCAACGTGGGGTATCGTATCCAGGTGCACTCCCTGGATTTGCCCTAGTTTGGCCATCGATTTTGGCGAATCGCAGCAATTTTTCCTGGATATGAGGAAATCATCACAGAAACTCCTCCTCTCAGGGAAAGCCGCAGCACCACCGGGCCAGAAAGTACAAACCTCCTGGGGGTATGGAGCCTCCACCCCCAACAGGAACGAGGGGGCGACATCCGCCGCAGATTGGCGGAGAGAATCGCATAAAAAGAGGGCGGCTTGGCCGCCCCCTCTACGAAGATCTCGATCGTTGGAAACCGTGGGCTACTTCGAGCTATCAACCTCAAAGTCGATCGGGTTGTCGCCGGAAGTCACCTCGACGACCTGCGTCGTCTCCGAGTTGTACTCCTTCGGCATCTTTTCTTTCTGGCCAGGGTCGACGCCCCGACCTTTGTCATCACGTCGGGCTCCCCGAGCCGTGATCAGGCGCACCTTGTGCTTGCCCAACAACGCTCCGGCGGCGTCTCCGTTGTAGCGCAACGTGTAGCGCCCGTCGGCGTCGGTCATGGCGGTCGAACTACGCCCACCGGCTACCGGCTCGAACATCACCTGGCAACCGTCGACCGGTTGGCCGTTGAGCTTGACCTGTCCGTAAACCTCACCGACCGGTGGAATATCGCCATTGCCGCAACCGACAATCGCCGCCGTCACGATTGCGATGGCCGCACAACCGATGTGAGCAGGGACTCGTTTCATAGTATCTCCAAAGTGTTGACTTTCGACGCTTGACGCGGCGCCGCCTGCAACATGTCGGCGTCGCGATTGGCGAACCCTTCGTTAGAACGTTCCGACCGGTTGTCCGTCGTAACGATTCATCAACCGTTCGTACGTCGAGTCGGTACCACCGCCGATGTTGTCGTCAATGTTCTCGCTCAAAAAATGGACCGAACCATCCCCAAACATGAACTGGGCGCCGCCAGGATGCATGCTGGAGAACCCTTGGCGTCCATCGATGTCGTTGCCGTCGATCGATGAATGCATGGGGGCAGATAAGGGGCAATCTCGATTAGCAAATGCGAGCCGTACCGCGACTCCTCAGTAGCAGTCGTTCCTTTGGCTGGTATTTTGGCCAAAATTCTCTTTATTTTTTGCAACCTCGCAGAATCCGCGAAAATTGCCTCCGCAAACCTCGCCACAGAGGAGACGTGAACCCCGCAAAGGCCCTGCGTGTCTAGCAAAAATTGGCATGCGACTCCGCTGGCAGGGCTCCGTTGTGGGATCGGGGGTCGCCAGCTAGAATGGGCGTCGAGAGTTGCCCTTAGGCAAGATCGTGCTGTGGGAAAGCCTTCCCCAGGACGTAGCCCCGGAGGGTAAGCGAATGGTTAGCGGCTTCATTGGAAATGAAGTGCTCCGTAAGGAGTTGCGAGTTCGAATCTCGTGCCCTCCGCTACCAGAACAGGCCGTCAACGCAAGTCGTTGGCGGCCTTTCTCTTGCGCACCGCGGTAGAGCGACCGGCGACTACTTGCCACCCATTTGTCGCAGCCACGTATCGATCGCACTGGCTGAGCCTTCAGCCGCGATCACTCCGTCGGCACGAACCAGCACGCCCGAGTCGGCCGACAAGCCGAACGCTTTGCTGAAATGCCCTTCGGGATCATTAAAGTCGATGTCGAGTTGCCGGCATTGGACGAGCGATCCCATGGGCCAGGCGTCGGCATTGGCCTCTGGCATCAGGACCAACGTATAAAAAACGTCTTTCCGCTGCGGCCGGAGCAATTCAATGGAACTGACGCGCTGGCCATCGATCTCGATCGGCACGTCGGGAAAGGTTACGCCCGCTTCGATCTTGCCGGCGCTCTCACCAGCGAGCGAACTGTTCAGATATTTGACGTCATCTTCGGCCAGGATCGACGTCACCGTTTTGCGGACCGCCGGAATATGCGTGACGATCGACTGAATTACGTCCTGCACGCCGCGCGTCAAGCGATTGGTGTTCATCGTCATCCGCATCGCCCGGCCGCTCATCTTGATCACGCGGGCGGCGACCGGGTGGCGTTCTTCCTGGTAGGTCTCTAGCAGCGACGCGTCAGCCGCACCTCGCATCACCAGCGCAATCTTCCAGCCCAAGTTCGCAGCGTCTTGTATCCCGGTGTTCATTCCTTGTCCGCCAGCCGGACTGTGGACGTGCGCCGCATCGCCAGCAAGGAAGACGTTGCCGTGCACATATTGCGAAACCTGACGCTCGCTAATCCGAAAGTCGGCCAGCCAGTACGAGTTGGTGATTCGCCACTGTAATCGGGTCCGGGCGATCAGCGCCGCTTGTAGATCGGCGATCGTTGGATCTTGGCGGGGCGTCTCGGGACCGGCCATCCCGGCCTCGACAAAGATGCGATAACGCGAGTCGTTGATGGGGAACAGCTGCAGACTCCCTTCGTCGGAATTCGTCGAATACAACCAGCCATGCGTCAACGTTCGCTCTCGCTCATCCTGCGGCGTATGCGGATTGACGCCATCTTCGACCTTCACCTCGATATCGCCCAACAGCCATCGCTGGGCAACGGACTCGCCGGCGAAATCAAGTCCCAGCGTATGCCGGACCTGCGAATGGGCGCCATCACATCCAAGCAGATAGGGCGTCTCGACTTGTTGTTCTCCCTGCGGCGTCTCCAACTGACAAACGACGCGATCCGCCGCCCGCTCGAACGAAACCAAGCGCGTCCGCCGCTCGACCTGAATTCCGCGCTGCCGCAGCGCCGCAATCATCGTCGCCTCGACGTTCGACTGCGGAATCAACAGCCCCGGCGGCATGGTATGCCCGGCGTTATCCAGCTTCATCGTCGCGTGATACGCGCCTTGGTCGTAGAAATGCAAACCATTAGGAACGATTCCATCCCCTAGCCACTGCTCGTACGGGATCATGGGATCCAGGTTGATCAGCGAGCGGCGCCATAAGACCAGCGCCTTCGAGAGGCTCGTCGGTGCGTCGTTTTGATCAACGATCCGGACCGCAGCGCCAAACCAAGAGAGCGTCAAAGCGGCCGCTAGCCCGACCGGGCCGGCTCCGACAACCAGAACAGGAGCGTCCATCGCACATTCCCAAACGTCAGGAGGAAGAACATCTCTGCGATCATCAGGCGACGCCTGCGTCACTGGACGACGATTGTAGCTCGTTTCTCTCCTCCCCCCAACGCCAAGCGTGCGCATAAAAAACAGGGGCGAGACAAATCTCGCCTCTGAATCGTTTACGCAGTTGGTATGGAGCAGTCAGACTTACTACGGAACGATCGCGCGAATCGCATACGGATCGGTTGTCCCGGGACGCGGACCTCGGCGCCGCCATACGGCGTGTAGTACTGATAGGTCGTGCGACCCCAAAACAACGACGTAAGTCGTTATTTTGCGAGCCGCGAAGAGCGATGCTCTGAGCCTGGCGAGGTTGGAAAATGCGACGAGGGCATTTTTCAACAGGCAGGTAGAGGACCGGTTGCGGCGACGTATACAGCGACGAGTTGTAGACCGGCGGATAGACCGACGAACTGTAGGTGGGCGAGTAAACGCGAACCGGGGTCGGGGCGTAGTAGCTGGTCACCGGCACGGTGGTGGTTGTCGTCGAGCGAGTGTAGAGAACCGTCGTCGGGCTCCCGAAGCTCCCGTGATAATAAGTCGTCACCTGCTGCGACATCGCCGCCGCAGGAATCAACAAGCGACTTCCGATCCTAATGCGCTATCGGGCGGTTCGCCTCCGATCAACATGGCCCCCAAGCGGCCACCGACACAACCGCATATCGACCTCTGGTGATCGGAAATTTTTTCAATCGCAGCCAGCGATGCGTTTGGCAATTCGATTTCGCCCGAGTTTTTTTGGCCCCAATAGAAGGCGAATCGCACTCGGCGGCGACGTATTCGCGTTGGCGACTCGCAACTGGCACGCGAGTCGCATTAGAGGTGAAGCGCATCTAGGGCTACGCCTACCAGACAACACAGGGGCAACTTGCGATGAACGCAAAGGAGTTTTCGAGAATGGAAATCCTGAAACGCATTTGGGACGACGAAGCGGGATTCATCATTTCGGTCGAGCTACTCTTGCTCGCCACCGTCGTCGTGATTGGCATTTTGGTCGGGCTCGCCGCTGTGCGTGATTCGATTACCGGCGAACTATCGGACGTCGGCGGCGCCATCGGCGACATGGATCAATCGTTCACCCTCTACGGAATCACCGGTCCTTCGGCGGCGGTTTCCGGCAGCGACTTCGGCGACGCCGCCGATTCCAGTGACGCCAATGGTGATCCTCCTGGCGTGATGGACAACTGCATTGTCGTAGTCCCCAATGACGGCGACGAATCGGGCGTCGCTCCTTTACCCAACGGCTAACGCCCCAGCCCATCAATAAATAAAGCGACGCGTCAGGCATTCCCGACGCGTCGCTTTGATTTCTCCGCTCAATCGCAACCGCTCTATTTGCTGGGCGCCGCCCAGTCAGGGGCTTCGTCCAGCACGGCGTCGTATTTCGTCTGCAGTTTCTTTTTCAGCGCAGAAACAACCTCCGGCTTCTCCGCCGCCAGATCATGCTTTTCGGCCAGATTATCCGCCAGATTGTAAAGCTCCAGCGTCGTCAGCTTTCCCTGTTTGATCGCCTGCGAAACCTCAGGACGAAAATAACCGCCCGCTTTCTTGGTCCCCAGATCGATATGGGCGACCAGTTTCCAATCACCATCACGGATCGCCACCTTGGCGGGACTGATCGCGTTGTAGTAATGCCAAAAGAGCGGGGCAGGGCGGTCAACCTTTCCCCCGTCCAGCGATTGGGCGAAACTAGCGCCGTCGAGCGTTCGATCCTTTGGGGCGCTCACTTCCGCCAGTTCGCAAATCGTCGGCAATAGATCGAGCCCGCAGATCGGCTCGTCGCTTTCGCTAGCCGGCGTAATCCGACCCGGAAAACGCACGATCCCCGGAACCCGAATTCCTCCTTCGTAGATGTGCAGCTTCATCCCGCGGAGCGGCCCCGGCGAACCATGCGAACGCCAGGCGTTGCGATAGCGATTGAGCGTTTCCGGTCCGTTGTCGCTGGTAAAGAAGACGAACGTGTTCTCCGCCAGTTTTAGGTCGTCGACCGCCTTCATCAACCGGCCGACCGCGCGGTCCATGTTCTCGACGTTGGCGTAATAGAGAGCTTCTCCCTCCTTCTTCGCGTCGCCGTAGTGAGCGACCAGTTCGTCAGGCGAGGCGATCGGTTCATGCGGCTCATGGAAGCAGACGAACGCGAAGAATGGTTTGTCGGCGTCGCGACCTGACTTCAGCCAGTGGATCGCTTCGTCGGCGACCACCTGGCACGAGTAGCCCTCTTGCTGGCCAACCGCCTTGCCGTTGCGGACAAAGTTGTTGGGGTTTTCGTGCGTGGGCGACGCGTTGTTCTGCGTGCTGAACCAGTGACTAAAGCCTTGGTCGCCTGGCTGTGGCTGTTGGTCGCTGTTGAACTTGCCGTTCAAGTGCCATTTGCCGACGTGACACGTAGCATACCCATCGGCCTGCAAGAGCGACGCGATCGTCTTCTCGCTTGCCTGCAGATGCATCACGTTGTCGGCCGGGATCCAGTCGTAGACGCCAATGCGGCTTGGCGTGCGGCCAGTCATCAGACCGGCGCGCGATGACGAACAGACCGGCGCCGACGCATAACAGGCGGTCAAACGCATGCCTTGCTTGGCGAGCGCATTCAAATTGGGAGTCTGAATCGTGGAGTTGCCGTAGCACCCCAGATCGCCGTATCCCAAGTCGTCGCACAAGATCACCAGAAAGTTCGGGCGATCTTCGCCGTCGGCCGCCCAAGCGACTGTCGCCGTCAACAAGACCAACGCCAGTGAGAGAATTCGCATTAGTTCTTTCCTTTCGCGTTGTTCTTTTTCGGCTTCGGCTGCGGAAACTTCCAGCTGTCGCTGGGCGAGTAAGCGGCCGCCATCATCTTGGTCATCTCGGCGACCTTTTCGGGATGGTCGGCGGCCAGGTTATGCTCTTCCCCCAAATCGTCCTTCAGGTTGTAAAGCCGAACCGGCGTATTGATCGGCTGCTGGATCGCTTTCCAATCTCCCTGACGAACCGCCTGGGCGCCCCCTCGTTCGTAGAAGGCCCAATAGAGATAGTCATGCTCTTTTTGCGCTCCCTTGCCGGTGATCGTCGGCAGGAAGGAGACGCCATCGATGTCGCTGGGAACTTCGTCGGTCACTCCAGCGACTGCCGCCAAGGTCGGCATGACGTCCCAGAAGGCGCCGGCCCAATCAGACTGGCTGCCCGCTTTCACATGCCCCGGCCAGCGGACGATCGTCGGCACGCGAATGCCCCCTTCGTGCAGACTTCGCTTGATCCCTTGCAGAGGACCATTGGAGTCGGCGAAGTCGGGATCATTGCCTCCTTCGCGATGCGGACCATTGTCGGAGGTGAAGATCACCAGCGTATTGTCGTCGATCCCATCCGCTTTCAATTTGGCGAACAGCTTGCCGAGATCGCGATCCATCCGCGAGATCATCGCGGCATGCCCCTTTTGCGGCTCAGGCCAATCTTTGTCGGCGTATTGTCCATACTCGGGAACTTCCATCCCGGCTTTGCCCGCTTCGTTGTTGGCGTGCGGTATCGTCAGCGAGAGATAAAGAAAGAACGGGGCGTCCTTCTTCGCGGCGCCATCGATCCACTGCATCGCCTCATCAAAGCAGAGGTCGTGCGAGTAATCGACCTTCTCCTTGGCGATTCCCTGTCCCCAGGGGCCTTCTTTCAGCGGCACGTTCTTCAGCGGGACGCGTTCTTCGTTCCGCATCAGGAAGGTCGGGTAGTAGTTGTGGGCGTGCGTCTGATCGAGGTACCCAAAGAAGTAATCGAATCCTTGACGGGTCGGAACGCCGGTAGAGCCTTCATGCCCCAATCCCCATTTGCCAATCAGCGCCGTTTGATAGCCCGCCTTCTTCAAGACTTCGGCGACCGTCACGTCGCTTGGCCGCAGATTATCTTTGGCGTTGCCGCGAATGAAACAATGTCCGGTATGCAGTCCGGTCATCAAGACGCAGCGTGACGGAGCGCAGACGGTGCAGCCCGCATAGAAGTCGGTCATCCGCATCCCTTGGCGAGCCATCTCGTCGAGGTTGGGCGTGGCGATTTTCTGCTGTCCGAAAGAGCCGAGATCGCCGTAACCGAGATCGTCGGCCATAACGAAGATGATGTTCGGCTTCTCCGCAGCTTCGGCGGTAGCGACCGCCGTGAGGAGGAACAAGGCGCAAAAGGCGGCAAAACGGAGTAGATGCATGCTTCGACTCTCTGGATCGAGTACGAGGTGGGAAACTGGGAGGGTATTAACAAGATAGTCGAAATCAGGGCCATTCTGTATTGCGTAAGGTGAAATTAATCTACCAAGGGCCTCTTAAACCTCCGTAAAACGGCTCAACTGCCCGACTACGGGAACGAGGCGAATTTCGTGGATTTTCGCGAAAAGGCAAGGGAGTAGGTTGACGAGTTGCTCCCATCGCCACTAGGCTATTGAGACTCAGTATCCATGCCTAACGCCAGCCAATCGCACTCTTGCTCAGCCAGCTACTTCCGGGGCGTGGGAATTTCCCAGGACAAGATGTAGCTGGAGCAACCAGATAATGCGAGAAAAACGCGCGTTCACGCTCGTTGAATTGTTGGTCGTCATCGCCATTATTGGCGTTCTTATTAGCTTGTTGTTGCCGGCGGTTCAGCAAGCGCGCGAAGCGGCCCGGCGAATGTCGTGTTCGAACAATCTGAAGCAGATCGGGCTTTCGCTGCACAACTACGAGAGCGCCATGCGGCAGTTCCCGCCCATTGGCGATTCGATCAACTATTCGTTTTCGACCCAGGCCCAGCTGCTGCCGTTCTGCGAACAAGAAAACTTGCGGCGCCTGATCGACTTCAACATCGAGCTCGGTCACCCGCGAAACGGCGTCGACCCGGCCCATGTCGTCGCGGCCAAGACGCCGGTGCCGTTCTTTTCCTGTCCCAGCGAGGACATCCCCGTCGTGAAGACGGTCGAAACCGCCAAAGGCGGGCCCTTTGACTACGCCGGCATCAACTACTGTATTAATGTCGGTACCGGCGTCGGCGACTACGTCAGCTTTGGCGATCCGACCGATGGCATCGCCTGGTCAGGCGGCAAGATCAAGTTTCGGGACGTCACCGACGGCACTTCGAACACGATCGCGTTCGCAGAAACGCTGATGGGTCCGGGTACGGAATCGACAACCACGCCGGAAGGTCGCCAGATGCAAAAGTATATTGCCGGCGGCTCTGGCAAAAACGTCTCGGACATGCACGCGTTGCAAGCCTATTTCGAGGCGAACGATCTGGCGGGAATGTTGGCCGCAGCGACTGGCTGGGATGGTCAGCGGGGCTCGACCTGGATTCGCGGTTTCGGCAGCGGCGGCGGTTCGATCAACGGCTATCTTCCGCCCAATAGCAAGTTCCCCGACATGTCGATTCGCGCCTATCTGGCGGCCGGCCCGCGGAGCAATCACCCAGGCGGCGCCATGGCGGTCTTCGTCGACGGCAGCGTCCACTTCCTGCCGGACACGATCAATATCGCCACCCAGCGCCGGCTGTTCGCCCGCAACGATGGCGAAGTGGTCGGCGAGTACTAGCCCGCTTCAAGATTCTTCCGCACCTTCCTTCCCTTGGGACTACGAGCTATGTCGACGACCGAATCGTCATCCGCGGCTGCGACCAGCGACAATACGCAAGCGATTCTCGCCAAGGCCCGCGCCAGCGCCCAGCCAAGCGACAAGCCGACCCCCAAGTCGAAAAGCTTCGCTTCCCGCGCCTGGGGCGAAGCGCTTAAGCTGATTCGTCGCATCCACCTTTACTCTGGCATCTTCATGCTGCCATGGGTCTTGCTGTACGGTTTCACCGGCTGGTTCTTCAACCATCCCGGCTACTTTACCGGCGATCAGGTCCAGTCATTCCAGGCGGCGGAGGTTGCCGACGGTCAATTGGCGTCGCTTCCCAAGGCGGACGTGATGGCGGCTCAAATCGTGGAAGAATTGAATGTCGAGTCGTTCCTGGTCGATGGTCCGGAGATCAAGCTGACCGACAGTCGCCCGGCCGAGTTCAGCGGCTTCCTGACGTTTAACGTTGCAGCCGACGGCGCTAACCATTCGGTTTCGATTGATCCAGTCTCGGGCGCCGGCGAAGTTCGCACGAACTTCATTACGCCGGAGATCGAGGAATCGGCCGATACGCCGCCAACCAATCCGCTGCAAGATGTTCGCTCGGTGACGATTCGGGACAACGCCCTGACGAAAGCCCAAGATGCGACGCCACAAGTGCTAACCGACTTGGGACTCGCTTCCGGCAGTGCGATTGCCGGACGACGGTCGCCGAGTTTGGTCTTTTCCGCAGAGGTCGACGGCGTTCCGACCATCGTGACCTGCAACCTCGGCAACGGGGGAGTGACGGCGCTGCGAGAAGACTCGCGACCGTCGATCGAAACGAAGAGCTTTCTCCAACGACTTCACTTGGCCCGCAGCTATTCTCCCCATTGGAACGTCCGCTGGTTCTGGGCGGCGATGGTCGACCTGATGTTTCTGTCGATGGTCTTCTGGGGAATCTCGGGCGTCTTGATGTGGTGGCAGATCAAACGTACGCGACTGTGGGGAACCGGCTTTCTAGTCGCCAGCGTCGTCTGCGCCACGCTGCTGATGGTCGGAATGCATGACAGCCTGACGACGGGTGGAGGGCGCGGAGGCCGTGGCGGCGGCGGAAGCGGTCGTCCCGCTGGCGGCGGAGGACGCGCCGAAGCGGTTCAAGTCGAAGTCGACGAGGTCGCAACCGCCCGCTAGTCGCCGCCTCTCAATACCTCGATCACAAAACAAACTAGGGAATAGCCAAATGCACAACTCGATCTACCTGACGCTCGCGATCTTGCTGACTTGTTGCTCGCTCGTCTCCGCTGCGGACGCTTCGGAAAGCGGCGACGAACTAGTGACGCCGGTCGTCGAACAAGGCTTCGCCACCCTGGACGACGATCGTGATGGCGCCGTTTCGCTGCTGGAAATGATCAAGGCGGTTCGCCCACTCGGCTTTGGCGCCCAGGAAGCGGCCGCCGCCTCACCGCGCGGACGTGGACGGGGCGGCAACCGCGGCGGTGGCGCCAGTGGCGGTGAGGGGGAAAGCCGCGGAGCTGGAAATCGCGGCGGCCGCGGCGGATTTGATCCAGCAGATCGCTTCAAGTCGTTCGATCAGGATGGCGACGGCGTGTTGCAGGGCGCCGAGATCAACGCTCGACTAACCGGGTCAAAATATGCCGAGGATGGCAAAGTGACGCTCGACGAATTCCAGGCCGCCTTTGAAGAGATGCGCAGCCAGATGGCGGCGGGCGGTGGACACAACCACGGCAACGGTCACAGTCATGGTGGTGAAGGGGGAAGGGGAGGTCGCGGCGGCAGTCCGACAGCGACCACGTCCGAGGACGCCGCTTTGCTCGTGTCGTTCGACATCGATCGCGATCGGAAAATCACACTGACGGAAATTCGCACGGCACTAAAAAACGAGGCCGAGCGACTGATGGAGTTGCGAATGGGGGCAGACAAGGATGGCGACGGCAAGATCAGCATTTTTGAAGTCGCCGGTTCGCTCGAGGCGGAAGAGGGAACGCAACTTGACGAGGAAGGGCTCGATCGTCGTTCGCGAATGACGTTCGCCCGCGAAGACGCCGATCAGGATGGCTTCGTTTCCGCAGCCGAGATTCGTGCGCAAGTCGACGCTCAACTGCGCAATCGCGCCACGGCCCTCGGCTATTGCTTGCTGGCCGCCAAAGTTGATGCGGATGGCGACAAGCAAGTCTCGGCCGTAGAAGCGGGCAAGCTCCAAGACAAGGAACTGATCGAGTTGCTTCGGATTACGGAGGACCAGCCGCTTGATCTCGCTTCGTTCTACGCAACGACGCTGCGGCGGCTGTCGCGTCGCCGATAGTTCCATCACTTACCAGTCGGCAGAGATCGGGCGCAAGTTCTGGCGCCCTGTTTTTGTCCTTGCGACTACCCAGGATCGGCCTTCACCGGCAACTCCATCTGAAAGTTGATCAACCGCTCTTCTCCCAGGGCAACCTGCTGCCGCTTAACGACGCGAAACCCTTTCTTCTCGAAGACGGGTCGCGCGCAGAGAGACGCCTCGACAAAGGCTCGCGGCAGGCCGGCTTCGATACATTTCTCGATCGCCACGTCGATCAGCGCCGAGGCGACGCCTTGACGGCCTGCGTCGGGATGGACGTACATGCAGTCGATGTGCCCGTCGTCATCCAGTTCGAGAAATCCCACAACGCGCCCGTTGCGAACGTAGACGTAGGGACGTTTTCGCTCACACCGCTTGCGCCAATGTTCAAGATTCGGCGCCTTGTCGCTCCAGGCGGCGCACTGCGCCGGCGTGTAGACTTCACACGCGACCTCGTGAATCGCCCGAGTGAAGATTTCGGCGATCGCGGGATGGTCTCCCGGCTGATACCTGCGAATCATGAACTTCCTGCACGGTCGAGTGGCGAACGTTTGGAGCGTTTTTCTGATAGCTGTCGCGTTTCTGGCGTTAGTGAGGCGAGCTGGTCAAGGCGACCGAAGCAGGCGAATCCTCAAGATTCGTCGATGCAGGTCAACGCCGACCAGCGCGGCCGCAACCAGCCAGAACGATACAGATGGAGGAAAACCGCTCTAGTCGGCGTTCTTCCGCTGGCTGGCTTGCTTCTGAATCCAATGAATACGGGCGACGTCACCCATGTAACTGTTGATCGCCCCTTGGGCGGTCTTCTGCAAGTCGGCGTCGGCCGCCTGTTTCAAAAACGGCGTCGCCTTGGCCTCCTCGCCGATCGCTTCGTAATAGAGCCCCAAATAAAGAGCGGCGTAGAAGCGGCGTCCGGCTCGCATCGCTGCGGTCGCTTCGCCCGCTTCGACCTCTTTCAAGATCTCCGCTTCGGTCGCCTGGCCGCGATAAAAGCGATGGAGCGTCATCATCGGCGCCCGACCATCCCCTTCGATCGGCAATAACTCGGCTTTGGCTTTCTCGACGCCGTCGGCTTGCGCCATGCACAAGAACCGCCAAGCGGCGTTCTCCACATCGTTGCTGAGATACTTTTGATAGAGCGCGAATTGATCGGCGCCCTCTTGATAACGTTCCGCATAGTAGAGCGTGATGCCCCGCTCCCACAGCTTCGGCTTCTCACGGGGAAAGAGCTGGGCGTATTTGTCGAAATCGGCGGCTGACTCGGCGATCTTGCCGAGCCGAAACTGTTCACGACCGCGCAGATAGTAAAGAAACGTCACGGCATCCGACTGCGGCTCTTGCTGGAGGGCCTGCGTCGCCAGCGAGACCGCCTTGGCGCTCTCGCCGCTGGCTGCGGCAGTGCGAGCCTCCAGCGCAAGCTCGACCGCTTTCCCTTCCTGGGCGACCGCCGGGGAAGAGACCAGCAACAGCGACGTCAACAAGCAACCACGGATCAAGAGGAAACGCATCGAATAATTCCAAGCGAGAACCAGCGACAGCCAGAGTCAGCTCTTCCATTCTTCCAATTTCCTGACCGCGTTGTCAATCAACCGCTGAATTGGCTTGCGACGGACGCGCGACTGGGCCTCGTCGGACAAACACCAGCGACGACGGAATTCGTCGCGTCGCCGCCAAGCAGAATACTCGACATCGACCCGCAGTAAGTAGGCGTGAATATCGCCTGGGGCCTCATGGCGCGAAGTCGGAAACTGATCAATCGGCTCGGGAAAGCGAAACGAGCACTCCAGTCCCAGATCGGTAGCGAAAACGCGGAGCAGCTGCTCCAGATCGTCCGAATCGTAAGGCGTCGTATGAAATTCCCACCGCACTCCATTCGAATTGGAACTGAGACAAAACATGGGCCCCCGGTTCGTCATGCGGTAGGGGACCCCACACAGAAAAACTTGCTGCTCCGGCATTCCATCCCTTGGGGCGTAACTAGTCAGACTCTGGTTGGGAGTGATGCCACAAGAGTTAGTCGAACCACCCTACAAGGCCCCCTCCACAATAGTAATACGTATCTAATAATCTGGACAAGCGGGAGGTGAATTTTTCAGCAGTTCGCGCCCAAATCTTTCTGTTTTCTCTCCGTAATCGCCCTTTTAACGCAATAGATGGCGATCGATCTTTGCGCTCAATCGGCAATGCCGACGACGGTGCGGCTGGTCGGGTCGCAGTTTTCGGCGACCAAACCATCTCACAATGAAGAGCCATTCTCAAAATGAGACAACTTCTGCCGGCGGATGCCCCCGGAAAGACTGCGCCATCACCGCCCAAAAAGAAAACGCAAACCCTTTACCAGAAAAGATTTGCGATTACATCCAGTCTGCCTTTTGAAAATTTTTCCATCTTTGGCCTTCCGCTTGCTTATCCAGAGGGCAGGCAAACGCAAGGCGCCGTGCTCGCCGCCTCCGCTTGCTTAACTCCCCCCTCGTAATTTGCGATGAACGCATTAGTCCAGCGACCACTGGAAGGAACCCAAGACATGTTGATCCTCAGCCGTAAGATCGGAGAAACCATTCACGTAGGCGACAACGTCACCATCGTGATCAATCGAATCTCAGGCAATCGCGTGACCGTCGGTATCGATGCCCCGAATCAGGTCCGTATTTTGCGTGGCGAAGTCATGGAAGAAACGGACGAACATGCTTGTCTGGCCGAGACGATGCTGCTGTCAGGCACCCGTTGAAGCGGACCGCGGCCCAGCAGGCCGCAACCAACCGAGCAATCTCCAGACAAATGACCCGGCAGAGGTGGAAGCCGGGTCGTTTGCGTTCTTGCGGCCGCCGATCGATCTAACCGCCGGCAACCTGCCGCACGACGCCGACAGCCTGCGCTAGTTCCGCTTCGTTGCCCAGCAAGACCGGGTGATGCAGTGTGATCGTCCCCTCGGCCGCACGTCGCGCCTGCGACAAATCACCCACCTTGCGACACCACGCCGCCGGACGTTTGGCGAACCCGCGAAACCCGGCGGCGATCGCCACACCGCTCGCTTGTAGTTGAGTGCAGACCGCGGCTCGTGTTGCAGGATCGGCCAGCGTCCAACCAACCTTGTAGTAAACCGAGTAGCCGTCGCTGGGCGGCGGCGAGATCCACCCGGCTGAGTCGCGCATCGCTTCACGAAACTGCGAGACCGCTTTCCTGCGCTGGTCGTTCCGGGCGTCCAATTTGGCCAGCTGCGGCAGCAGCACAGCCGACTGCAGTTCGCTCAGCGGAAACGCATGGTTCCCGCGTTCACAATAGACGCGAGCCCGCTGCTGCAGATCGGCGCGTGAGGTGATGACGGCGCCGCCTCTTCCGGAAGTCAGTAGTTTGCTGCCGCCAAAACTAAGCGTGCCGACATCCCCCCAACTGCCCGCTTTCCGGCCGTCGATGATCGCCCCCGGCGATTGACAGGCATCTTCCACAACCTGCAACTGACGCCGCTGGGCGATCTCCATCACCGCGGGCATGTCAGCCAGATCGCCATGCAGGTGGGAAACGACGATTCCGCGCGTCTCGGGCGTGATCGCCGCTTCGATCTCGGCCACGTCGATCCGCCACCGATTCGCCTCGATATCAACGAGCGCCGGCCGCAGTCCGGCCGCTTGAATCGCCCGAAAGTTACCGGCGAAATCATACGCCGCCAGCAGCACCTCGGATCCTTCCGGCAAGTTCAACGAGCGCAGTGCGATCTCGACCGCGATCGTGCCCGACGCGCAGGTCAACGCATGCGGCGCCTCAAAGTAGTGCGACAGCTCCTCTTCCAGACGCGCAACGTGCGGTCCGTGGTACTTGCCCCAACTGCCATCAGCGTACGCGGCCAACAGGGCGACGCGTACGTCCTCATCTTTCAGCGGCCAGTCAGGCCCTAGCGGCGACTCCGATTCGCTCAACGGACCGACCACCACGCATCCAGCTTCGCTTGCAATCGCTTGACCAACTCGGGCTGCTCGGCAGCCAGGTTGGTCTCTTCGGTCGGATCGTTCACCACGTTGAACAGCTCAATCTTCTCGTTCGGTTCATTTGGGGCATACGGCACGATCAGCTTCCAAGGGCCTTCGATTACCCAGCGGAAACGCAAGCTCTTGACCGGGTCGTCCATCGCGCGGACGTCATGCTCAAATATCTCGCCGTAGATCGCGTCGCGGGCAGCGACCGCTTTGGCGTCAAGTAAGTCGATCCCTTCCATCTCGGGCTGCTTTTCGATTCCTACCGCAGTCAAGACCGTTGGCACGATGTCGATCGAACTGGCCAGTTCCGTCGAGTTGATTTGCGGCTTTGCGTGGCCGGGCCAACGGACCATGATCGGCGTCCGCACGCCCCCTTCGTACTGCGAGCGTTTCGATCGGGGAGCGTACTTGCTGGCGTCCTTCTGGTTGATCCAACCGTTGTCGCAGACGTAGATGACGATCGTGTTGTCGGCCAGATTCTCTTCATCCAGGAAGTCCATCAGCTGGCCGCAGGTCTCATCAAACCATTCGCACATCGCCCAATACTTGGCCATCGGCAAGCTGTCGGTCTTGTCGCGATACTTGGCTAACAATCGCTCTGGCGGCGTGTGCGGGGTATGCGGCATGAAGGGAGCATACCAGACGAAAAAAGGCTTGCCGTCTCCCTTCGCTTCTTTCATAAAGTCGAACACCGGCGCCATTCCCTTGCGGCCGATCGTCAAACCGGCGTCGCCATGGCGCCCGCCTCGTTTGATGTCGCCATGGGTCATCCCCTGGTCGAACCCGCCGCGCGAGAAGTTTCCTTCCCACCATTTGCCCGATTGATGCGAGACGTAGCCTTTCTCTTGTTTCAATATCTTGGCCAGCGACGGCATCTTGTCGATGTGCTGCAGGAAGTCGTTTCGCGTGCCGGTTTGATAGGGCGAAGACGGATCTCCCTTGGCCGACTTGGGCGGATCGTTGCCGACGATGCCGTGCTGATGCGGATAAAGGCCCGAGATGATCGTCGCTAGCGACGGCCGGCACAAGCTGTCCGGCACGTAGCCGCGGGTAAACGTCAGCGACTGCTTGGCCAACTTATCCAAGCACGGGGTCTGAATCGTCTCGTGCTCCATGAAACCATAGTCCGACCAGGCCTGATCGTCCGACAGGATCAAGACGACGTTGGGCGGGGTATCGGCTGCGGCGGCCCAGCTGCACAGCAGGGCGGCTAGCAGCAGCGAACGACAGCAATGATAGAAGTGCATGAAAAATCCTCATCGGGGTGGGAGGTTTGCCTTGACGTGGGGTGGGCAGAATTCGTATTGTCTCCCGACCAAACTACCGAGTCCAGTTCTCTTCTGGGATTTCCGCTAGAGATGGGGGGATAGCGGATCAATGCCAACGCCGCCGCATAACCGACAATTCGTTCGCTCATTGCTCGTCCTGGGCCTGTTCGCCTTGTTGCTGACTGCCACAGGATGCGCCGGCGATACCTTCATGTCGGTGCGCAAGTCGCCCCGCAATCCGCTGGCCGGGCAACTGCAGCTGCTCTCGCGACAAGGCCCGCAGGCGACCGAGCGCACCAAGCAACTGTTGCGTCAGTACGATCTCGAAAAATACGCCGAAGGAGATCATCGCGAGGCGCTTGATCAGCTCGCCAAAGAGCTCAAGCAAGAGCCGACCGCCGAAAAGACCTACGCCTTTGCGGAACTCTGCTATATCGCCGGCACGCGAGCCGAAGCGCTCGGCAAAAAGGCGACGGCGCTCGAACTGTTCGCCTCCTGTGCAGCCCACTCCTACTACTACCTGTTCGATCCCAACTTTGCCCGGCAAGATCACGTCTACGATCCGCAGTTCCGCGGCGCTTGCGACTTGTACAACGGCTCGCTCGAGTCGGCCCTGCGAATCGTCCGCGCCCAAGGCAAGTTGACGCCGGGCTCGGTCTATCGCATCACCACGCCGCAGCACGAGTTCCACGTAGCGCTGCAGCTTTCGGGACGCTGGAACCCAGAAGACTTCGACCATTTCGAGTTCGCCTCCGACTACGAAGTGAAAGGGCTCCGCAACCAGCATCGCCAATACGGCCTGGGCGTGCCGCTGATCGCCATCTGCAAAGGCGCCGACACCGGCAAGGCCGAAGACCGCTACCTGCCGCCGGGTCTCGCCTATCCGCTGACCGCCTTCCTCGAAGTCACGCCGCAAAAGCAAACGCAAGGCTCGGCCGTTCACTTCTGCAAGATCGAGCTTTACGATCCGCTGATGCAAAACGAGGTGCAGATCGGCGGCAGGACGACGCCGCTTGAAGCCGACATCAGCACGCCGCTCGCCTACTACCTCGACCAACCGCAGTTCCGCGACACCGATCTGGCGACCTGGGGCTTGCTATTGCCCGGGCACACCGAAGCGGTGCAGGGGCTCTACATGCTCGAACCGTACGATCCGCAAAAGATCCCGGTCGTCATGGTGCATGGCCTGTGGTCGAGCCCGATCACCTGGATGGAAATGTTCAACGATCTCCGCGCTCAGCCCGAGATCCGCGACAACTACCAGTTCTGGTTCTATCTCTATCCAACCGGCGAGCCGTTCTGGATCAGCGCGACGCAGTTCCGCCAAGATCTGCAGAAGGCCCGTGAAGATCTTGACCCGCAGCATCAAGCGCTCGCCCTCGATCAGACCGTACTGATTGGTCACAGCATGGGCGGCCTCATCTCGCGATGGCAAACCATCGATAGCCAGAAAGACTTCTGGGCGATGGTCACCGATCAGTCGCCGGAACAGTTGCAAGGATCCGAGCAAGACAAACAACAGCTGATGAGCATGCTCTTCTTCGAGCCTAGCCCATCGGTTCGTCAGGTGATCACCCTCGGCACGCCGCATCGCGGCAGCGACTTCGCCAATCCGACCACCAAATGGCTCGGTCGGCATTTGATCGCCCTGCCAGAGACCTTAACCGCCGCCGAAAAGCGTCTGAAAAACGCCAATCCGAACTTCTTCCGCGATGCCGAGATGTTGGCGGTCGCGACCAGCATCGACTCGCTGGCGCCAGACTCGCCGGTTCTGCCGAAGATCATCGAGGCGCCCAAAGCGCCGTGGGTCAAATACCACACGGTGATCGGGGTCGTCGATCAAGATACCTGGCTTGGCACCTTCGCCGGCAAGAGTGATGGGGTTGTGGAATACGCAAGCGCCCATTTGGAAGAGGCCGCTTCGGAATTGGTCGTTACTTCTGATCATGCGAATGTTCACCGACATCCACGCAGCATCCTGCGAGTCCGAAACATTCTACGAGACCATATCGAAGGACTACGTCAGGAGTATGTCGCCGCGACGCAGACAGGCGCTCCGCTACACCCAGCGTTTCCAAATTCCACTGTGATGCAAGCTGGGCATTCAGCGCCGCTTCCAAGTACCGCCCCTTCAGGCGGCTACGGCGGTCGGTCGATGTCCGAATCATTTCCCTTGACTCCGTCCAAGTAGAAACAAAAGCGATAAAGCGTCATGGCGACGCCTGGCATGCCCAACCAGGCGTCTTTGCGATCGAATTAGCGGTTGGCCATATATTCACGCATCGTCTGCAGCCGGGCTTTCGGACGCTCAAACTGCTGCGGTTCCTGCTGCGGCTCTTCGGCCGAGATCCGGAACGACAAGACCCGGTAATCGTCGCCGTTTTGCTGGGTGCTCAGAAAGGGATTCAGCCCGGTTTGGCTATCCTCGCTCGGCTGAGCGGCAGCCGACTGATCCGCATCGGCGACTTCCGTCTCCGTTTTGGGCAGTTCGCCGCGAACGACGCGAACGTCTTTGGGGGCCTCAATACCGACGCGAATCGAGTTGCCTTTCACCTTCAAGATAGTGATCACAACGTCGTCGCCAATCTGAATCTTTTCCTGTTGTTTCCGGGTCAAAACCAGCATCCTACACTCCTTTGCTTGGAAGAATCCTTGGGTAAGCGATTGCGAAGAGAATCATTGCATTTGCCATGCCAAAGACTATCCAACTTTTTCCGTTTCCATAAAAGTCATTTCCAGATAACAACTTACGCCATTTCTGGCCGGCGATAGAAACCTGGACAGTTGGTGTACATACTTACAAAATCGTTGCAGGATTTACCGAGCCGCGGCAGTCGAAGGTACAAAATGGCGGTCGAGTGGGGACCTGAGCGGAAAGTGGAAAGCGGAAAAATAGTAGCCCGACGCGCCAGCGAGGGAATGCGGCGTTCATGCCAATGACGAATGCCGAAACCAGAATGACGAATCGAATCCGAATGCCCGAATGACGAACCGGACCGGACGATTCTTGAATTCCCCGGGTGGCCCGACCAGTCTGCCAAGACTGGCTCACGTTGCGCAGCAACAAGATGCCTCACCATCCAGATGGCACAACAACATTCGTCTCCATCGCCCTCAATCTTCAGCCCCGCCAACATCTCAGGCCCAAAGGGCCGTTCCAACCTAGCCTGGGGCGCAGTCGCGCTTCGCGACGCAGCCCCAGGTTGGTGCGATTCAATCGATTGTTGACGCCGGACTGGACCGGTCCTCTTATTGGGTCGCCCCTCCGGGGCTTTTTGGGTGGGACTCGACTGTTTCGTGGATTCGTGCGGTTCGACGGGACTGAGGCTGTTTCCAATTTTCGCCGGATTGCGCAGCAACAAGATGCCTCACCATCCAGATGGCACAACAACATTCGTCTCCATCGCCCTCAATCTTCAGCCCCGCCAACATCCCAGGCCCGGAGGGCCGTCCCAACCTAGCCTGGGGCGCAGTCGCGCTTCGCGACGCAGCCCCAGGTTGGTGCGCGAAGTCCTTCGTTGACATTGGACTGGACCGTTTCTCTTATTGGGTCGCCCCTCCGGGGCTTGCGATCTTGGTGGCGACTTTTCCTAGGGCTGCGTCGCTGGCGCGACTTCGCCCTAGGCTAGGTTGGCGGCGCCCCTCCGGGGCTTTTTGGGTCGGACTGGACTTGTTCGTGGATTCGTGCGGTTCGACGGGACTGGACTGTTTTGATTTATCCGCAACCGGACTGGACTGTTTTGGTTTTTCCGCGATGGGACTCGCTGGCGACTCTTTCTGGTTCGTGGCGTTGTTGATGACTTGATCATCGTCATCGTTTGGCGGGGTCTTGGTCCGCATAGCGGACCCTACGGGTGGTTCTTGCAACTCGGGCGGACCGGACTGGACTGTTTCGTTTTTTGGGGTGGGTGGACTTTGTTCGGGGTGGTCGCTCGTGCTCTCGGCAGGCACGGCCTGCCCTACGCTGGATTGCCCTACGTTTTTCAACTGGAAGGTGGCGAAGCCGCTTCGCCGGGTGGGGGTTACTTTTTCGATTTCGCCGGCTTCTTCTAGCCGCTCCCACGCGGCCGCGAACATTGTGCCGTTCATCCCGGCATGTTCACGGACCGTTTGCTTCATCGCTCGGTCGGGGCCGAGGTTTTCGATCACGACGCGCAGTTTGGCGTCGTGCCGCTCGTCGCGGGTCATCGCTTCGCGGGCGGCTTGTTCGTTCTTCAGCGAATCGACAGTACGAACCTTCGTCGACCATCTGCGGCCGGCGGAATCATCGAGTCTTCCTTCCTCCACATCAACGCCCCACAGACTATCTTGCCCAGCGTCGCCGCCCACGGTCAGCCACAACTTGTGCTGCCCGCTGCCAAGTTCATAGCTTTGGCGGCGATTCACCAGCAGCCATTGCCGGGCCAAATCGTGACAGCCGGCGCTTTGCAAGTCGGTCACGTCGAGCGTTCGCGGGCGAATCGTCTTGCGCGTCGCGCAGCACAAAATCGGCGTCGCGCCGCACTCAAGACAACAGCGGATCATCGCCTGCAGGTGCAACGTGTGAGCCCGTTTTGTTTTGGCCGCGACGTCGAGCGGGTCGATCATCACCACTTCCAACTCGTACTTGCCGATCCACGCGCGCAACTGCCGCAGCTGTTTTTCAAGATTCGCGCTCGCCCCTTGCAGCGCGCAGACGAACCGGGGCGTCTCTTGTTTCTGTTTGCTCGTCATCCACCGCCGCGTTAAGTCGGTCAGCGCATGCTTCGCTTGCTCGCCGCTGAAGAAGCCGACGCGCACCTTGCGCTTGGTCGCAAATCGCCCCAAGAACTTTTCGCCCGTCGACAAGGCCGCCACCAGGTCGACCGCCAGCGACGTTTTCAAACATTTGCTCGGCCCGCAAATCACCGCCGGAGCGCCGCGCGAGAGCAGGCCGGGCACCAGCCAGTCGACTTCGTGCGGCGCTTCGAGCAATTCGACCGAGGTGAACTCTTGCAGCGGTTTGTTGGTCGAGTCAAACCGGTCGACCGCCGCCTCGATCATCGGATCAGGCACCGCGATCGGGAACATCCCTTGCCCTTGCAACAACTCCCGCAGCCGCTCGATCCGATCACTACGATTCATGATTTTGCCTCCCCAAAAAAGTTGAACGAGAAACCGGCCGGAATGAGAAACAGAGCCGATTGAGAAACAGGATCTGGTCTCTTTTTCGCGAGTAAGTTTTCCACACGCGCAGCACGCGACCGCGAAAAAGCGACCTGACCCTTTTTCGAATCGCGCAAGCAAACGCGCTGCCGTGGTCCGCACAGCGGACCCTACGAGTTATTTACGCTGCCTGCAGACACGGCTGGACAAGCCAGCAGTGGCACACGTTTCGTTACATTTCGTCATGTTTGATGGCCACGGCGAAGAGCGTCGCCAGGCCGGCGGGAAGAATCGACGGGCATCCGTCACCCATGTTGCGAGAGGCATTAGCCCAAAAGTCGAGCAATTTGTCAAACCAATTTTGACCCGAGAAAACAAGGGCGAAATCGCACAAAATCGTAGCCCGAGGCGCGAGCCGAGGGAATGCGGCGTCCATTTCAATGACGAATGTCGAATCAAATCCGAAGGTCCGAATGACGAACGTCATCAGGCCCGGAGGGCCGTTCCAACCTAGCCTGGGGCGTAGTCGCGCTTCGCGACGCAGCCCCAGGAACGGTGCACGAAATCAATCGTTGACGTTGGACCGGATTGGTCGCTCGTTAGGTTCGCCCCTCCGGGGCTTTCGATCAGGGTGGCGACGTTACCTAGGGCTGCGTCGCCTGGTGGGCGACTTCGCCCTAGGCTAGGTTGGCTTGCCCCTCCGGGGCGGAAGAAGGATGGGGATGTTGGTTGCAGGGCATGACGGATGGAGGCGTTGCTGAAGAGACAATCCGGATTGTGAGGCATCTTGTTGCTGCGCAACCCGGCCAGTCGAAAGCCGACGTGACCGGGCCACCCGGTTTGTTGTTCGTCATTCGTCATTGACCTTGCGGCCGCATTCCCTCGGCTTGCGCTGCGGGCTACAACGACGCCGCTTTCCGCACTATCGTTTTGGCTTCTTTGTTTTCTTGGCTTGCTTTTTTTTCAGTGTCGTGCGGCGTTTCTTCAGGCGATCACGTTCGAACTTATAATACTGGGCGAACATAAATTCGACATAGCCATCTGTTTCCTGCCAGGCCTCGCCCTGAGGTGGTGCCCGAAATGGAGGCGCGTCCGGGGCTTATAATGGCCGGTTCAGGAGACCGCCAGGATGAGCGCAAAAGCGAAGCGGAAACAGCCCCCGTCACGACGTCGCTTCACCGATGAATTCAAACGCGATGCGGTGCAGATGCTGCTGGACGGCCATTCGGCCGATTCGGTCGTCCAGCGGCTTGGCCTGTCAAGCACGAATTTACTCTACCGCTGGAAACGCGAGCAGTTGCGAGGCAGCGGCCCGGTCGCCGCTTCGCTGGAAAGCCGCGTGAAGGAATTGGAACTGGAGCTGAAACGTGTCGAGCGTGAGCGAGACGTGTTAAAAAAAGCGTTAGCTATTTTCAGCCGGAGCGATTGAGCGATCGGATCGCCGCGGCGGAACAGATCGTCGCCGAGAAGGTGGCGAGCGTACGCGAGGTTTGCGACTGCCTGGCGATTGGTCGCGCCGATTTTTACAAGCGGCGAAGCTTGCCCATTGCGACCAAGCGTCAGGCGACCGCCAACCTGACGCCGCTGGTGATCGACATTTTTTGGCGACATCGCAGACGCTATGGCACGCGAAGAATCGTCGACGAACTGAAGGATCTCGGCATTCCCGCGGCGCGTCGCACCGTGGCGAATATTCTGAAAAACCAGGGCTTAAAAGCGATTCAACCGAAATCATTCCAGCCGCGCACCACCGACAGTCGCCATTGTTTGGGCTACAGCCCGAACCTGTTGCTGGAAGAGTTTGTGCTGCGTGAAATAAATCAGCTGTGGGTCGCCGACATCACCTACGTGCCGCTCGCCGAAAAGCGTTTCGCTTACCTGGCGATGGTGATGGATCGTTTCTCGCGGCGATTAATCGGTTGGCGTTTTGAACTGTCGATGACGGAGGACTTGGTGATCGGAGCGTTAAGAGATGCGATCCGAATGCGGCGGCCGCCGCCTGACTTGATTCACCATAGCGATCGAGGAGGCCAGTACGCAGGGAAGCGGTTCCGATCGCTGCTGCGCCGCGCGTCGATTCGGCAAAGCATGAGCCGGGCCGCCGACTGCTACGACAACGCATTCATGGAATCTTGCTTCGGAACGATCAAGACGGAACTGGAAATGACCGAATACGAGGATGTGGGCGTTGGGGCGCGCGAGTTGGGAGAGTACTTTCGCTACTACAACTGCGACCGAAAGCACTCCAGCCTCGGCTACCAAACGCCAGTGCAATTCGAGAACAATCAGCCGTGCCGAAAATAAGCCCTCGGCGCGCCTTCATTTCGGGCACCACCTCACCCCATGTCTCGATGCAGACGCAAGCTTCTTCGACGCTTCCAAGTTGATAGCGATCTGGCCGAGGAATGGGGGCGTCGGACTGCATGACTTGGACGACATGCTCGTTGAACTTCAGCGCCTCCCTCATCGCCTCTTGGGCGGTTCGCGATTTCGCTCCCCCCAGGCGGAATTGCAGCAACGCATGCGAGTAGTACCAAAGGCCGGTCTCCTCCCCGTACTCGTCCATCACGTCAAGCGCTTCCAGGTTGCGATCGCCGCTGATCAGCATCGCGATCATGTCATATCGCACCCCTAGGTTGTCTCCTGGGTTCAGGTGCAACATTTCCTGATATTGGGCAATCGCGTCATTCGGCCGCCCGCAATCTTCCAGCGCATGCGCCAACCCATGACAGGCTCGCATAAAGGGGCGGGTTTCCAAGAGGCCCCAAAAATTCCCGACCTCGTGTTCCATGATCGCGCCCAGTTGCCGCCGGCCAGCGTCGGCCGCCTGCTGAAACGCGTCAAGCCGTCGCTCGGCATCGGTCATCCATTCGGCCAACAGGGTGAGCGACTCCACATGCTCGGGATCTTCTTGCAAAGCCTGACGGACCAATTGCAGGCGCCGCCGTCCATAGGAATCGATTGCCTGCCGGGCCTTGGCGGCGGCTCGATCGGCAGGCGTATCCATCGGATACTCAACCTCGTCAATCTCCCCGATAAACTTCTCGTTCAGCAGACGCTGCAATTCTTCGATCTCCAAGCCTTCGTTCTGCTCGATGAACTGCTGAGCTAACTGCTGCATGCCCTCAAGGCCGCGCGTCTCGGGCGCCATTCCCCGTCGGATCCACTCCTGCCGATCAGGCGGATCGATCAGGTTGGGAATCGAAAACTGGCAAACCGTTCGCTCGCCCAAAACCTCGACCGTTTTGGCCCATTTTCCCGCGTCGATTTCATCCTCGGTCGTCTCGGCCAAGGCCTGCAAGATTTCGGTTGCGGTGATTAATTCGGGAAGCGTCGGTTGCCGCGGAACCATTTGATCGAAGCCATAAAAGCTGGGAAACGCATCCCAGGTCTCGAGCGGCAAATCATGCCTTCGCCAGAATTCGGCGTCCTCGGCGTTGATTTCGTCGAATGGATCGTAGGCTACGCTCAAGACCGACACGCTTTCCATGCTAGCGCGCTGAGCCATCACATCGTAGTGGTCTTGTTCTTGGGCGTAGAAACCAATTCCGACGATCTCTCCTCCAGCACCCAGAATTACGCCATATCGCATCGACTCTGGTACCGTAGGAGAATCGAATCGGATGACGTCAACATCGTCGAGGTGATTCCAGAATTGGGCACGGAAGAAATTCGCGGCAGCCATTGCAAAGGCGCGCCATTGATCGAGATCGGCGCCGACTTCGATCATCTTGGGGGGCGAAGTTCCGCCCCCCATTTGCGCCGCAAAGTCGCTTGCGAAATCGGCGATCACTTCTTCCCACTCCGGCATCGAAGGCTGGTGCTCAACGACCAGTTCTGGAACCGCTAACTTTTTGTCGAGCGCGATCGCCAATTTTTTGTCGTGGCATTCGAGCCGCGCGGGGCGAAACGGAAACTCATGCAATTCAAAAAAAGCGAGCATGCTCTCTGCGAACTGATTGACGAAACTCGTCTGTGAGGCGGCGTTGGCGACAAACGGGGTGACGTTGATCAGGCCACTGGAACTGGAACGCCAAAGGGCGATGAACATCTCGTTGCCATCTTCATCGACGGGCGCGCCCATCGCCTCCGCCGCGTTGAGTACGCCCCCTTGCCAGATTTCTTCTGGATTGACGGGAAGAGCGGTAATCGGACGTAGTTCCGACTTGCGCATAGAAGTGCTCCTCGCAATTAGAGCGTATCGTGACGCTCCCCAAATAGAAAAACTAGCGAGGCGTCAAGAAAATAGAATCTATTGCTCGCATCCAAGATGTCGCGGAGTTCTCGTGCGTCCTATTCTCGCGAATTGTGGGCCATCCGCCAAGCTAGCTAGACCAACTTTTCTTTGCCATGCATCGTTTCGGTCCGACGTTGAGGCATCTTGTTGCTAACGGCCTGTTGAAAAATGCCCTCGTGGCATTTTCCAACCGCGCCAGGCTCGCATCCGTGCGATCACGCAGTCCGTCGAGAAAATCAACGGACTGCTAAGCAACCCGGCCAGTTCTGGCGAATGTGGCCGGGCCACCCTTGTTTGGGTTCGTCATTCGGGCTTCGACATTCGTCATTTACGTTGCGGCCGCATCTCCCTCGCTGGCGCTGCGGGCTACTATTTTTCCGCTTTTCTTAGATCGGCTCAACCAACCGGCCGGCTTGTTCGCCGCGGGGGTCGTACGTTTCGTATTCGGCGACGCGCCATTTGCCGTCCTCTTCTTTGATCAGGTCGAGGACGAGGAACGCGGCGAAGCGGTCTCCGCCGACGTAGGCGCCTGATTTGAGATGGCCCATCACGACGACGTTGAACTTGGCGTGGCAGTGAGTCTTCTGTGGATCGTGGAAGATCACTTCGATCGGTTGTTTGATGCTGACGCTGTCGATTTCGACCAGGTTCATGATCTGCCGGGCCCGTTGTTTCATTTGCGGGCGGATGTCGGACAGCACGTCCATCACGCGGGCCTCGTCGTTGCTTTGCAGCGCCGCGCCAAAGTACTGCACCGAGTCGCGGACCTTTTCGGTCGGTGTGACGACCGCCATTTCAATCAGCGCCGCGCAGCCGGCCAAGGCGAGCCAGAGGAAGAAGATCGGAATAAAGACCTTCTTACCGGTCTGCACCAGGCAGCCAGCGAGGATGGCGGCGCCAATGACGCCGACGACCAGAATCGTCGTTTGCTGTTCCAGCAGGATGTTCATGTCGACGTTCCTTCCCTTGGCGTTTGATTGATCGTCGTGTCGCCGCGTGATCCCCACCGCGTCCACCACAGCCGCGCCCAGCCGACGCTGACCAAAACCAACAGCACCAAGTACAGAGGCCGCAGGTCAATCAACGTATCGTCGGCCGACGAGATGGCGCCTTGCGGCGTATCTCCCTGACGGATTTGCTCGGCACGCTGGCGAGCCTGGTACTGTTTTTCGAGCGTCGCCTGGCGGGCGCCATATTTGGGCGCCATCACCAGTCCGCCGGCCAGGGCGCACATGGCGAACAGATAGAGCCAAAACCAGGGAGAATCGGCGATGGGGGGCTGCGAGGTTTCCATGAAGGTCGATTATACACGTGACGAGCAATTTCTGGTTGAAATTGCAGGCCCTCGATTGGCGCAGACCTGCAGGGCCGGATTGCCTACTCACAGACAAGAAATGCAAAAGGCGCCGATCCTGGGACCGGCGCCTGTTCGTTCTGTCACGACTGCTCGCGGCTTGAAGACTACTTGTTCTTCATCGCCGGGAAGATCGGGCCGCCGTATTGGGCGTTTTCGCCCAGTTCGGCTTCGATGCGGAGCAGTTGGTTGTACTTCGCCATGCGATCGCTACGCGAGGCCGAGCCGGTCTTGATTTGACCGCAGCCCAGGGCGACCGCCAGGTCGGCGATGAACGAGTCTTCGGTTTCGCCGCTGCGATGGCTCGAGATGCTGGTGTAACCGTTGTTGTGCGCCATGGCGATCGCGTTGATCGTTTCGGTCAAGGTGCCGATCTGGTTGACCTTGATCAGGATGCTGTTGGCGATCCCTTCTTTGATGCCGCGGGCCAGACGTTCGGTGTTGGTGACGAACAGGTCGTCGCCAACGAGTTGGACCTTGTCGCCGAGCTTTTCGGTCAGCAGTTTCCAACCTTCCCAGTCGTCTTCGTCGCAGCCATCTTCGATCGAAACGATCGGGTACTTCTCGGCCCAGTCAGCCAGGAAGTCGACCATCGCGGCCGAGTCGAACTCTTTGCCGTCCATCGTGTACTTCTTGGTTTCGCCGTTGTAGTACTCGCTCGATGCACAGTCGAGCGCGATGAAGATCTGTTCGCCCGGCTTGTAGCCAGCCTTCTCGATCGATTCCATGATCAGGTCGAGGGCTTCGATGTTGCTGCCCAGGTTGGGAGCGAAACCACCTTCGTCGCCGACGGCGGTGTTCAGGCCTTTGCCCTTGAGCACGCCCTTAAGGCTGTGGAAGACTTCGACGCCGGCCCGCAACGCGTCGCTGAAGTTGTCAAAGCCGAGCGGCATGACCATGAACTCTTGAACGTCGACGTTGTTGTCGGCGTGCGAGCCGCCATTGAGGATGTTCATCATCGGGGCGGGCAACATGCGAGCGCCGACGCCGCCCAAGTAGCGGTACAGCGGCAAGCCGGAGCTTTGCGCGGCGGCTTTGGCGACGGCCAGCGAAACGCCCAGGATGGCGTTGGCGCCCAGCTTGCTCTTGTTCGCCGTGCCGTCCAGTTCGATCATCTTGCGATCGATTTCGGTCTGGTTCAGCGCGTCTTCGCCCAGCAGCACTTCGGCCAAGACCGTGTTGACGTTTTCGACCGCCTTGGTGACGCCCTTGCCGACATAAACGCTCTTGTCGCCGTCACGCAGTTCGTTCGCTTCGTGGACGCCGGTGCTGGCTCCGCTCGGCACGGCGGCGCGGCCGACGGCGCCATCATCCAGGGTCACTTCGACTTCGACCGTCGGGTTGCCGCGGCTGTCGAGCACTTGCAGGCCACGAATGTCAACAATAAAGCTCATGGTTCTCTCTCGTTCTACAAGGGATGTCGCTGGAAGGGGGCTGCCGCTTGTCGGGCGCCGCACCTTTTCGGGGCCTAGAGACTCCAACGTCCCTAGAATTGGCTTACCATCGTTCGAATGGAGTCGCCATTTTGCCGCGCATAGTACGCATTGGCTAGGCAGTCGGGGCTTGGTTGAGGAAAAAATTAACTCGGGATACATTCATTAACTACGGACCGTCTGTAACCGAATGCTGACTCTCGCCGCTGCGCTGCGATTGCGGCGCTGTTTTTCCACCTTGTTCCTTCCAAAAGGCGATTGCTCATGTTTACCGGACTGGTCGAAGCCCTCGGCTCGATCGTCGCCATCACCCGTCAGGGGCCCGGCGTCCTGCTGCTGGTCGAATGCGGCCCGGTTGCCGAAGGCGCTGTGATTGGCGACAGCGTGGCGATCAACGGCGCCTGTTTGACCGTGATCGAGATCTCCGGCTCGCAGTTGGCGTTTGAGGCGGGCGAAGAAACCTTGAGTAAGACCAACCTCGGCCGGCTGTCGGCTGGCGATCCGGTCAACCTCGAGCGAGCCCTGCGTGCCGGCGACCGATTGGGGGGGCATTACGTCACCGGACATGTCGACGGGGTAGGGCAGGTCGACCAGCGGCAGGACGACGCCGAGTGGTCGAAGTTCTGGTTTCGCGTGCCGCGCGAACTGGCGCTGCAGATGGCCAGCAAAGGCTCGGTCGCGGTCGACGGGGTGAGCCTGACGCTGGTGGATGTGGAAGACGAGCGGTTCAGCGTCGCCCTGATTCCCCATACCCTGGCGGTTACGACTCTCGGCGGACGCCAAGTTGGCGACAACGTCAACATCGAGACCGACCTATTGGCCAAATATGTAGAACGGCAGCTCCGCGGCGGCCAACTCGCTTCCTAACTGATTCGATTCCATTTAATTTCACTTGGCGACTTGTTCGCATACGCATGCCCAAATTTCAGAATCAAACGATCTCCTTTCTGACCAAACGGTTCCGCGAAGTCGGCATTCGCCCGGTATCGCGCCATGGGCAGAACTTTCTGATCGACATGAACATTCTCGATCTGATCGTTCGCTCGGCCGATCTTGGCCCGCAAGACGTCGTGCTCGAAATCGGGACCGGCACCGGTTCGCTCACCACGCGGATGGCGGCCGAAGCGGGACATGTGATCACGGTCGAAATCGACGAGCACCTGCACACGCTGGCCTCGGAAGAGCTGTTTGAGTTCGACAACGTCACGATGCTGCAGTTTGACGTGCTGAAGAACAAAAACGCGTTTCGTCCCGAAGTGATGGAGACGATCAAAGAGAAGCTAGCCGAGATCCCTGGCGGGCGG
This sequence comes from Blastopirellula retiformator, assembly GCF_007859755.1. NCBI lineage: Bacteria > Pseudomonadati > Planctomycetota > Planctomycetia > Pirellulales > Pirellulaceae > Blastopirellula > Blastopirellula retiformator. The sequence continues at coordinate 245,582 of NZ_SJPF01000004.1, forward strand.
CTGAAGCTGTCGGCCAACTTGCCGTACAACGTGGCGACGCCGATTATCTCGAACCTGCTGCGGACCGAGATCATCCCGTACTCGATGACCGCGACCATTCAAAAAGAAGTGGCCGAGCGGATCGTCGCCCAGCCGAGCACCAAGGACTATGGGGCGCTCAGCATCTGGCTGCAGTCGCAATGTCGCTGCGAGATCGTTCGCATCTTGCCGCCCAGCGTTTTCTGGCCCCGGCCGAAGATCGAGTCAGCGATTGTGAACCTGGTAATCGACGACGAGCTACGCGGGCGAATCCCCGATCTCGAATTCTTCCACACCTTCAGCCGGGCGATCTTCTTCCACCGCCGCAAGTTCCTCCGTAGCGTGCTGATGAGCGCGTTCAAAGGGCGGCTAGAGAAAGAAGAAGTGGATGAGGTGATCGCCGAGAACAACTTGCAGCCCGACGCCCGGGCCGAGCAGTTTACGCCGGACGAAGTGCTGGCGATGAGTGAGATGTTCCGGCAGAAGCTGGCGGCGCAGGGGAAATAACGTTCCCGCGCTGTGACGCCCCCCCAATTCGACGAGCGAAAATCGCGACGTTTGCCCCCAAAGGGACAGGAATCTCGTGGCATTCCGCCGACTTGGATTTTGGGGGCCGATCAAGGATAATGGAGACTCGAAATTGAACGACGCCGCTGCGTCGTCTTCCCATGTCTGGTTGGTTTGTTGGCGGTTCTATGAAATTCATCGAGATGACTGGCGGAACGTTGATCAGCGCGTTGCACGAAGACGAGCTGAGTCCCGACGAATTGCGCAAGGCCGGCGTCGCCGAAGCAACGATCGTGCGCATCAATCAGCAAGGGGATATCGAAGTCCGACGCCCAGAAGGGTGGGATATCATCGGCGGGCTGATTGGCGACTACGAGAAGCGAATTCAAAAAGCGAGCGGGCTTGGCTGGGCGTAGCTGCCTGTTGAAAAATGCCCTCGTGGCATTTTCCAACCTCGCCAGGCTCAGAGCATAGCTCTTCGCGGCTCGCAAAATAACGACATACGTCGCTATTTTGGGATCGCATCCATGCGATCACGCAGTCCGTCGACAAAATCAACGGACTGGTAGGCAAACGCCTGGACAAGCATCAAACGCGACGATTCTCTGCGCAAAGAGCCAAGCTGGTCTTGCGAGATTCTTCCGGTTAAATCGAGTTTCCGGGCTCGATTCTGCGATGCGCTTCTTCGACAGCGACGCGAAATGCAATAAAATGCCGGATTAGTCTACCTAGTCTGCCTGGCCGTAAGGCTGGGAAGCTTGGTTAAAACAGTTAACACCAGTACGCCGATCTAATCCATATCTCCCGCTGCATCAATTTCTTGGCGGCGGCGAGAGTATGTCTTTCCCTAATTGCAGAGGCGATAGCCGCGTGACAACCGAATCTGCTGGTTCGTTTTCCCCCCCAACATCCACCGTCGTTGATCGACTGCGGTACCGGGCGGAACATCAGGGCCCGCACCTCGCCTATACCTATCTGGTCGACGGGGAAGACGAGAAGATCGAAATGACCTACGCCGAGCTGGACCAAGCGGCTCGTGCGCTGGCGGCTCGACTGCAAGCGATGAACATGGCAGGCGAGCGTGCGCTGCTGCTGTTTCCGCCCGGTCTCGACTTTGTCGTGGCGTTTTACGCCTGCTTGTATGCCGGCGCGGTGGCGGTGCCTGCCTATCCGCCGCGGCGCAACCGCAACATGGTCCGGATCCAGGCGATCGCCGACGACGCCGAAGCGAAGATCGCGCTGACGACCAGCGACGTGCTCGACCGCGTCACGCCGATGCTGGACGAAACGCCCCACCTGAAGCAGATCCAGTGGCTAGCGACCGATGGACCGCTGCTGGCCGATCCCGATTCGTGGCACATGCCGCGGATCGGCGAGAAGACGCTCGCCTTCCTGCAGTACACCTCCGGCTCGACCGGAACGCCGAAAGGGGTCATGTTGTCGCACAGCAACATGATGCACAACTCGGCCCTCATTTCGTATGCGTTTGAGCATACCCGCAGCGTCCGGGCGGTCTTCTGGCTGCCGATGTACCACGACATGGGGCTGATCGGCGGCGTGCTGCAGCCGATGCAGATTGGTCACCCGACGACGCTGATGTCGCCGATGGCCTTCTTGCAGCAGCCGTATCGCTGGCTGCGGGCGATCTCGAAGGTGCAGGCGACGATCAGCGGTGGGCCGAATTTCGCCTACGAGCTGTGCGTGAACAAGATCACGCCGGAACAGCGCGAGAAGCTTGACCTTTCGAGCTGGGACTTGGCCTTCAATGGCGCCGAGCCGATCAAGCCGGAAACGATCGATCGCTTTGTCGAAGCGTTCGAGCCGTGCGGTTTCCGTCGCGAGGCGTTTTATCCCTGCTACGGCATGGCCGAAGCGACGCTGATCATCTCGGGCGGTTTGAAGAAGAGCCCGCCGGTCATTCTGACGGTCGATGGAGACGTGCTCGATCAAGGGGTCGCCGTCGACTGCGATCCGGACGAAGCCGGAGCCCGGCCGATTGTCGGCTGCGGAAGCTGCCTGCCGGACCAAGAGATATTAATCGTCGATCCCGATACCCAGACGCAACAGCCGGGCAACAAGGTGGGCGAGATCTGGATCTCTGGCCCGAGCGTCGCCAAAGGCTACTGGCGGAACGAAGAAGACACCGAGCGGTGCTTTAAAGCCCATCTTTCCGACACCAAAGCGGGTCCTTACCTGCGAACGGGCGACTTGGGCTTTTTGAAAGATGGCGAATTGTTCGTCACCGGCCGCCTAAAAGACCTGATCATCGTTCGCGGGGTCAATCGCTACCCGCAAGATATCGAAGCGACCGTCTGCGCGTCGCACGAACACCTGGAGAACTCGACGGCCGCCGCCTTCTCGACCGAGATTGCCGGCAAAGAGCGACTGGTCATCGTGGTCGAAGCGCCCCGTTTGCGGTCCAACGTTTACAGCGAAATCATCAGCGCGATCCGCAAGGAAGTGGCGCTGGAGCATGAGATGGCGGTCGACGGCGTGGCGCTGATTCGTCGCGGCTCGATCCCGAAGACCTCTAGCGGCAAGATTCAGCGGCATGCCTGCCGCAATCACTTCATGCAGAACGTGCTGGCGATCGTCGATCGTTGGGTCAGCTGGGACGAAACCCAGATGCTCGACGAAGTTCGCAAGGTGCGGCTGCGGCGCTCGCAATTGGAATCGGCTCGCGCCGACGCCGAAGGCTTGGCCGTTTCCGATCCGGAACTGCGAGATCGCACGACCAAGCTGGTCATGGAAAAAATCCACGCGGTCGCCAAAGAGCGGGCGACCAATCTGGATATGAACACCGACCTGTTATCGCTGGGCCTCGATTCGCTGGAACGGATGGAGATCATCGCGTCGATCGAAGACGCGTATGGCGTGCAGTTCCCCGATCACATCTTGCCGACCCTGAAGACCTGCCGCGAAGTGACCGAAGCGGTCGAGATTTATCTCGGCGGCGAGCCGCGAGCGCAAGCGTTCGTCGATGACGTGCCGGCCGAAATGTACAGCTTCTCGGCGCTGCCGGAATACCGCCAGGTGAAGCAAACCGCCGACGAACTGGAAGCGCTCGGCATGCCGAATCCGTACTTCCAGACGCACGACAAAGCGACCGGCGGCACGACCTCGATCGACGGGACCGAAGTGGTCAACTTCGCCGGCTATAACTATCTCGGCCTAGCGCAGCATCCCCGCGTCTGCGAGGCGGCCAAGGCGGCGATCGACCAGTATGGCGCCAGCGTTTCGGCCAGCCGCCTGGTCTCGGGGGAACGCCCGATCCATGCTGAGCTGGAAGAAGCGATCGCCAAATGGACCGGCGTCGACGCCTCTGTGGCGATGCTGGGCGGACATGCGACCAACGAGACGACGATCGGCCACCTGGTGCGTACCGGCGACCTGGTTTTGCACGATTCGCTAGCCCACAACAGCATCATCCAAGGCGCCAGTCTCAGCGGCGCCAGAAGACGTCCCTTCCCGCACAACGACTGGGAAGAGCTGGACCAGATTCTGCAAGACATCCGCCGCGATTACCGCCGTGTGCTAATCGTGACCGAAGGGGTGTTCGGCATGGAAGGGGATTACCCCGACTTGCCCCGATTTGTGGAAATCAAGCGTCGTCACAAGGCATGGTTGATGGTCGACGAGGCGCATTCGGTCGGCACGATGGGCGCCACGGGCCGCGGCATCGCCGAGCACTTCAAAATCGCACCGACCGACGTCGACATCTGGATGGGAACGCTTAGCAAGGCGCTGGGCAGCTGCGGCGGTTACATCGCCGGCAGCGCCGACCTGGTCGAGTACCTAAAGTACACGGCGCCTGGGTTTGTCTTTAGCGTCGGCATGCCGCCAGCCAGTGCGGCGGCGGCGCTAGAAGCGCTGAAGATCCTGGCCGAAGAGCCGCAGCGCGTCTCGTCCTTGCATCGTAACGCCGAGTTCTTCCTGCGGGTCGCCCGTCAGGCGGGTCTCGACACCGGCCGCAGCCGGCAAACGCCAATCGTGCCGGTGATCCTGGGAGACTCGATGATGACGATGTTCGTCGCCCAGCGGCTGCTGCTGCAGGGGATCAACGTCCGTCCGATCATCTATCCGGCGGTCGACGAGTCGGCGGCTCGCCTGCGGTTCTTCATTAACTCGGAACATACCGAGGCGCAGATTCGCAGCACCATCAACATCCTGCGACAGCTGTGCGATGAGATCCGCACCGAGGACTCCGACTTCTTAAACAACGGCGGCGCTAACGTGCGGGCGTAGCGAGTTTATTCTCGCCCAACGCTCTAGCTGCCGGTTGAAAAATGCCCTCGTGGCATTTTCCAACCTCGCCAGGCTCAGAGCATAGCTCTTCGCGGCTCGCAAAATAACGACTTACGTCGCTATTTTGGGATCGCATCCATGCGATCAAGCAGTCCGTCGAGAAAATCAACGGACTGCTAACCTTTCAATCAGCGCATAAAAAAAGGACGACCAACGGGTCGTCCTTTTTTTCGATTGTTGTCGTCGCCGGCTTAGCGATGGAACGTAAAGCCGAAGCCGAGACCGGAGATAAAGAGCGACTCGCCCTGGTTACCGGCGGTCAGGATCGGGTTACGACCGACGCCATCGGGGAAGTAGATCGTATCCCACTGGAAGTCGATCGCGATTTCGCGAGTCAGGTAGTAAGCACAGCCGAGGGTGATCTGGGTGCCCATGATACCCTTGGAGTAGGTGTTGTCCTGCTGCATGCGGTAGACCCAGTTGTTACCGCCCATGACCTGCCACTCGCCGTACAGTTTCCAGTGACCGCGATGGGTATGGGCACGGAAGCCGACCTGGCCCATCAGCATGTTGTTTTCCATGGCCCGCTCGGTGTCAACCGGGAAGACGAAGCCGAGGACCTGTGGATAGAGAACTCGAATCGACTGATCTTTGAACTGGAAGTAGCGGACGCCGATCATCGGTTCAATGAAGCACCCGTTGTGGTACGGATCGAGACGCCACATCTTGTTCAAGCCGACGCTGATCGTCGAGCCGACGTTCCGTTCGGCGACTTGCGGGCCGTCGATGTGCAACGTCTGCAAGAGCCAACCATGCTGCTCTTCCGACATCCAGCCGATGTCCAGCTTGTTGCCCCAGGTCACATCCCCTTGGCTGTTGTCCGGAGCCTCTTCGCCACGGCTCACGTTGAGGTAAGCGCGATGGTAGTCGAAGAACGGCCCCGTCTTGGGGTCGATGCCGTCCTGGCCGTACGACTCGGTGATCGGCGGAGCGAACCACTGGAAGTCGTAGTCCTCGATCGGCATGTCGGTGAAGGGGGTGTAGAAACCGGGATAGACCTGGTCATACTGGGCAAACGCCGTCGACGCCGCAAGCGAAGATGCTGCGACGAAGAGTAGCCAGAGCATTTTTCGGTTCATTAACATGTTCCGGTTATACCTTGTAAAGAGCTTCAGCGCTCGCGGCTTTGCCTACCGCAATTTGTTCGGAAAAATCTTGCTGTGCCGGTAGTATCGGAATTCGCGGCTACCGGAGTTAAACGAGAATGTCTTTCTCTGCCGAAAAACCGGTGCAATCCGCACACTCTCGCAAAAAAACGGGGCGAGGAGTCAAAATAGGAAAGATGCTTCGATTTCAACGCGCAATGCGGTCTATTCGTTGAGCCGAAGCGCTGTCGGTTCTATATTGGAGTAGTTCCTTTTCCTCCCCTCTTTGGAGATCGTGATGACGGTCCGATCCAAGCTTTCCTTCCTACTCGCCCTGATCGTGCAATTCAGCTCCGCGTTGCTAGCAGCGCAAGCCGAAGAGCAGACCGCCCCAGAGAGCGAGGAAAAGTCGCCCCCCACCTTTCTGCGAATCCATGAAGACGCCGGCGGCAAGCCGCTGGCGCTGCAAACCGCGATCGTCCGCTACGCCGATCCGCAAAATCCGGCCGTCTATGTCGATCTGGTTGGCGCCGTCCATATTGGCGAGCAGGCCTACTACGACAAACTGAACGACGAATTCAAAAACTACGACGCGCTGCTGTACGAAATCGTCGCCCCCAAAGGAACCCGCATTCCCAAGGGCGGCCCCAAACGCAACGGCAGCGCCGTCAGCGGCCTGCAAAATGGCATGAAAGACATGCTTGGACTGGAGTTCCAGTTGGAGCAAATCGACTATTCCCCCGCCAACTTCGTGCATGCCGACATGACGCCGGAAGAAATGGCGGCCGACATGGCGGAGCGGGGAGACGGCTTTCTGCAGATGTTCGCTCGCCTGATGGGCGCCGGCATGGTGCAGCAGTCGAAGGGTGAGGATATGAACGCCGCATTTCTGATGGCGATGCTCTCCAACAATCGCCAGTTGCGGATGAAGCAAATTTTCGCCTCGCAAATGGACGGCATGGAAGGCCAGATGCGAGCGATCGAAGGGAAGAACGGCTCGACCCTGATCTCGCAGCGCAACGCCAAAGCGTTTGAAGTCCTGAAGGAACAACTGGACGCGGGCAAAAAGCAGATCGGCGTCTTCTATGGCGCGGGGCACTTTGCCGACATGCATCGCCGCTTGGTCGAAGACTTTGGCCTGCAGCCGCAATCGACTCGCTGGCTCGACGCGTGGGACCTGACGAAGTAAAGCGACCGCTGGCACGCTAGCAACCACCCCAGGGGGCGGCGGTTTACAGGAGACCGCCGCTTTCTATACTGGCCCATTACTTTCTTCTGGTCGCCAGCCGAAGGATCGGACCTATTCATATCATGGAGGCAATGCGCGTGTCGCTTCTCGCGATCAATCAACTCACGACGTTCCGTTGGTCTTTTGAAACGGACGCAGAGCGTATCGCCGCCGCCGGAATCCCCGGCATCCACGTTTGGCGCCAAAAGCTGGTCGACTTCGGCGTCGAAAAGGGAGCGCACCTCCTCGAGGAATATGGCCTGCAGCCGGTCGCACTTAGTTGGGCCGGCGGTTTTACCGGCAGCGATGGTCGCACCTTCGCCGACGCCCTGAGAGATGGCAAGCTAGCGATCCAGCAAGCGGCCGAACTGCAGGCCCCAGTGCTGGTCGTGCACAGCGGATCGCGCGGCGGGCACACCGTCAATCACGCGCGACGCCTGTTTCAGTCGGCCCTCAGCGAAATGCTGCCGATCGCCGAAGAGCATGGCATCCAGCTGGCCGTCGAACCGATGCACCCGGCCGCCGGCGCCGAATGGACGTTCCTGCAGTCGCTGTCTGACGCGATCGAATTGATCAAGAAATTGGATAGCCGCCATCTGAAGATCGTCGCCGACGTTTATCAATTGTTTGGCGAACCGAACTTGATCGAACAATTAAAGCAAGCGACGCCCCACCTGGCGCTGGTCCAACTGGCCGATGCCGACGAAGCGCCGGTCGGCGAACCCGACCGCCGCCCCTTAGGCAGCGGCAAGCTTCCCCTGCGCGAGATCATCGCCGCAGTCCGCTCGTCCGGCTACCAAGGCCCGTTCGACGTCGAACTGATGGGACTGGAGATCGAGAACTCCGACTACGATCAACTGATCGCCCAAACCCGCAGCTATTTCAACGACGCCATCGGCGCCAAGGTTGAGAAATCAGTCCCGGCGAAATAAGGTTCGCCCAGGCAATGTTCGGCAGACTTACCGCATTCCTCCTGCCGCCCCCCAAATAGCTCACTGGCGGAACCACATCCAGCATTGCGCACATTTGCCATCTAATTTGACGGCAAATTATCGAGCCATTAAAATTGGAGGGCCTTTCGGAAAGCAAGGTCGCCTGAGCCCAATCCGCAAGCTCTCTTCGCTCTAACGAAGTTCGATATGAGTCTCCCCACTTTCGTGCGAAACGCCACGGCCGCTTGTGCGCACTGCCTCCCGCCCTTTCGCGGTCTCGGCACGCTCTGCAACAAGATCAACTCGCTGACGCTCGGCATGGGCGCCGATTCGTTGGCGACCGCGAAAATGCGAGATGGCACCACGTTGCTGGTCGATTTGACGACTCGCACCGAGAAGTGGGCGTTTTATTCCGGGCAATACGATGGCGATTTGATTTCGATGATCGTGTCGCTCCTGGATCACGACTCCTACTTTCTGGACGTCGGCGGCAATATCGGCTTCTATACGGTCGCAGTCGCTTCCTCGTATCGCGCCCACAAAGGAGAGGGGAGGGTCATCGCTTTCGAGCCGTTTGCGTCCAACTATCAGCGGCTGGAAAGCAACGCGCAGCGCAACGCCCTCGAGGATTACTGCGAACTGTACAACGTGGGCTTGTCGGACGAACGGAAAGAGTGCGAGATCACGCTCCGCGAAGATTTCGAAGGCGGGTCCGAGACGGGCAACGCCGCGATTCCGGTCGGCGATGAAAAGGACAAGAACTTCCGTCGAGCTCCGATCATGCTGGAGATGCTCGACGCCTTCTGGCAAGAGCACCAGTATCAAGACCGCAAAATCGACGTCATCAAGGTCGATATCGAAGGGCATGAAGACTACTTCTTCCGCGGCGCTCGCACGGTCATCGAAGCCCAGCGGCCGACGATCCTGATGGAAGTCAACAAACCGTACTATCAAGCTCGCGAGGTCGAACTCGACAGTCTATTCCTGCCCCTCATTCCGCCCGATTACGTGTTATTTCGCCCCTTGGGCAGCGGCTGGACGACGCTGCAGTCGCTACACGATTGCCAAGCGTTGGACAACGCGCTGCTCGTCCCGCGCGAAAAGCTCGACCTGCCAAGGTACGAGCGTTTTCGCAAACTCGCCGACACGTAAACGTAGGGCAGGCCGTGCCTGCCGGAATCAAACCGGTCGCCATCTACAATTTGGCTACTTCTTTTCCTTCGCCTTCTCACGCGCCACGGCAGCGCGGCCTTTGACCGCTTCGACTTCTTCCGCCTGGCCCCAGAAGTAGATCACCAGGCCGATCACTAGGCCAAAGCCGCTAGCCGAAAGCACGGCGGAGGGACTTTGCGTGAAGGTTGAATTTTGCGCGGCCGCTTGCGTGGTCAGCACCAAGCCGACGACGCTGATCGCCAAGCCGAGCAAGTCGGAGAGAATCTCTCGCAGGCTAAAGCCGAGGTGCGCAAAGACGACCAGTTTGCCAATCACCAATTGCAGCGCGTACCCAACCACGCCGGAGAACATCAGCGCAAAGGCGAACCAGTGAAACGCCGGGAACTCCATCGCCTCGGCCAATTGATAGATCGGCGTTAGGATGCCGGCCGACGTTTCTTGGGCCGTCTCGGACTGGTCGACGTGTTTTGAGATCTCGTCGATCTGATCGGTGATGTCAGGCTTGGGGTCAGCTTTGGATTCCGCTGCGGCATGCTCTTCTTCAGCCGCCGCTTCGCCGGCGGGCTCAGGCGTCATCGCGTCACCTTCTTCGACCTCCGGTTTCGCCGCTTCGGCCGGTTCGGCGACGACCGGTGGAGCATCGCTCTCCTCTTGCGCCCAAGCCGGCGCTTGCATCACCCCCAACACCAGAGTCATCAACACGATCGAGGCCAACAGACGCGACATGAGTTCCACCTTCCTTTAATAGGGTGCATTCCACCGACGACGGCGCCATCTCGATTCTATCGCTCGCACGCGATGGCTCGCACCGTCTTGCCGATGAAGATTTCGCCTGTTTTGCTGGCAATTTCTTCATCCAAGAATCGATCGATGTAGTCTGGTATTCGCCGATCGCCGACGATTCTTGGGTGAAATCACGCGGAGCCGGTCGCCGTTCGAGCTACAACGAACGACGCAGTCTCTACCTGCCTGTTGAAAAATGCCATCGTGGCATTTTTCAACCTCGCCAGGCTCAGAGCATAGCTCTTCGCGGCTCGCATCCATGCGATCACGCAGTCCGTCGAGAAAATCAACGGACTGCTACGCTTCGTCATTCTGGTTTCGGCCTTCGTCATTTCTGTGGCGACCTCAGCGCGACAAATCAGCCCAGAGTTGTTCAGGGGCGCCAAGATTCGCGCAATCTGCGCCACACTGGGGGCTTATTCGCAAAGAAACGAGAAGGGATTGCGCAAATAGGAGAAATCGCATATTGAATTCATACGCACCGCTTGGTTTGATAGAGAGATCCCTCTGCCTCGCCAGATTCTACTTTCACTTTTTGTCCCGCCCCCATTGAATGGAGAACCAAGTCTATGGATTCTGTCGATGCATCGCGTCGCACTTTTCTGAAGACGACCGCCGCCGGCGTCGCTGCGACTTCGCTGGCCGTAGGCGCCGCCAAATCGCAAGCGGCTGACGCCAACTCCAAACTTCGCATCGGCTTTGTCGGCGTCGGCGGACGCGGCTTTGGCGCCCATGTGAAGAGCCTGTCGGCGATCGCCAATGAAGGCGCCAATATTGAGTTGGTCGCCGTCTGCGACGTCTACGAACACAACCGCAATCGCGCCGCCGATTACATCGAAAAAGAAAATGACGGCAAGGTCGCCCGCTACGTCGACTTCCGCGAGATGTACGCCAAAGAGAATCTCGATGCGGTCAGCATCGGCACGCCCGACCATTGGCATGCGATCCAAGCGATCGAGGCGATGAAAGGCGGGATGCACGTCTACTGCGAAAAGCCGATGGTCAAGCAGGTCGAAGAAGCGATAGAATTGGTCAGCGTCTGGAAATCGTCCGGCAAAGTGTTTCAGGTCGGCGTGCAGGGAACGAGCTTGCCGATTTGGGACGCCGCTCGCGAGAAGATCGACGCCGGCCTGTTGGGCAAGGTGCTGATGTTCCAGACCGAGTACTTCCGCAACTCCGACATCGGGCAGTGGCGTTACTACAAGCTGTCGAAGGAAATGACCCCCAAGACGATCGACTGGAAGCGATTCCTCGGCGTCGAAGAAGGGCTGGCCGAAGATCAACCGTTCGATCGCGCCGTCTTCGCCCAGTGGCGTCGTTTCTGGGAGTTCGGTAGCGGCATGTATACCGACCTGTTCGTCCACCGCACCACCGCCATGATGAAGGCGACCGGACTTCGCTTCCCGGCTCGCGTGACCGGCAGCGGCGGTTTGTATCTGGAATATGACGGCCGCCAGGTGCCCGACGTCGCGACCGTGGTCGCCGAGTTCAACGAAGGTTGCCAAGGCCTGGTCTCGTCAACGATGTGCGCCTCGGAAACTCCACTGCAGCAACTGGTCCGCGGCCACAACGGCTCGATCGTGTTTGATCGTCCCGACAGTAGCGGCGAGTTCACTTTTGTGCCGGAACGTCCGCAGGTGACCCACATCAGCCCGACCGAACTGCCGTACGAAAAGCAGATCATGAAGGCCGAGAAGGAAGCGCCGCAGGATCAAACCAAGGCGCACTTCGAGAACTGGATCACCGCGATCGAAGAAAACGATCCGCAGTCGTGCAACAATCCGCCCGACCTCGGCGCCGCCGCGATCGTGCTGGTCAACCTGGGCGCTCGCAGCTACCGCGAAGGGAAGATCTATCAGTTTGACGACGAAACGATGACCGTCAGCGAAGCGGACGGTTCGTGGTCGAAGAAGTGGGAAAAGATCTCCAAAGAGCGCGGCAAACCGGCCCACATCAAAGGCTGGAACGCTGGCGACAAAGGTTCGACCATCAACAACCCCGACCACCAAAGCCTGGAAGGCCCGTGGGTCGACGGCAAAGACCCGGCCGGTTAATCGAACCGAGTTAGCGACAACCCAAGAAAACGGCGTCTCTTAGAGATGCCGTTTTTTTGTTTCGAAAAGCTCAACACTAGCCCGCAGCGCAAGCGAATGACTAATGAAAGATGCTGTGCTTGTCGGCATTAAACATTAGTGATTATTCATTAGACATTTCCTGACGCATTCCCTCGCTGGCGCAGCGGGCTAGTGTCGGACTATTTCTTCGGAATCACTTCCAAGCAAACCAACCGATTGTCGCCGCGTACATACAACAGCCCATGCGACAAAATCGGCGCCGCCCAGGCCGGGTACGTTAGCAGGGGGCGAACGCGGGCGCCTGGCTCGGGCGCTTGTCGTAGATCGGTTTCGGAGACCAAATCGTACTTCTCGGGATTCGCTTTGATCAGCCGCAGAACGCCATCTTCGCTCAGACAGACGAAGTGCCCGTCGACGTAGAGCAGGGAAGAGCGGGCCAGGCCGGGGACGCTCCACTTCACTTTGCCGGTCTTCCACTCGATGCAGCGCAGCTCGGCGTTGTTGCTGTGGCGACCGCTTGATCCATAGAGATAGCCGTCGTGATAGACGGCGGTGTTCCAGTGGGTCTGCATCGCCTTGTCCCGTTTTTTCGGATCGTCTTCCCAAACGACGTCGTAGCCGCCGGTCTTCACTTTCAACAGGGCGCTGCCAGGACCGTACGTCTCGGAGATAAAAACTTCGTCCCCGACGATCACCGGCGTGCTGGCGTTGACGCTGTCGCGCAGTTTGGCTCGCCAGGGGAAGTGGAAATCGATGACGCCGGTCTCGGGATGAAACGCCAACAAGCCGCCGCGGGCAAAGGCGAACGCAAACGGGCGTCCGTTGATCTCGGCGTAGGTCATGCTGGCGTAGCTGGCCAGTTCGTCGCTGATGTGATAGACCACTTCGCCCGTCCGTTTGTTGAGGGCGACCACGCCGCTATCTTTGCCAATCACGCGATCGAGATCGAAACGCCCGAACTGATGCGACTCTGGCGGACTGCCGCCGACCATCACCAAAATAAGATCGCCATCGATCACCGGCGAACTGCCAACCCCAAAAAAGTTTTGGACGACGCCGAACCTTTCGCTCAGATCGACCTTCCATATCAGTTTCTGGGTCGAGATCTGCAGGCAGTGCAGCTTCCCTTCGGCGCCGTAGATATAGACGCGATCGCCGTCGATAATCGGCGAAGTCCGCGGGCCGTTGTTGTAGCCGAGCGAGTCTTCGTACGACGTTGGATACTCAAACTTCCAGAGCTGTTCGCCGGTCTCCGCGTTAAGCACGCTGAGCCGTTCGACATCGTCGTACCGATCAAACTGGAAGAACCGTCCGCGACTGACCGATCCAATGCCGTAGCTGGTTCCAAGCGGGCGCTGCCAAACGACGCGCGGTCCCGCTTCGGGCCAAGGTGTCGTCAAACCGGTTTCGGTCGACTTGCTGTCGTGCGACGGGCCCAGAAAAATCGGCCAATCGGTTCCTTGCGGGCGCGTGCCCAAGTCGGGCGGAAGCGTCTCTTGGGCCACCGCAGGCAGCGAAAACAGACAAAGCGAAACGAGTGACACGCAGGCCGCGAGTACGGCGTTTTTTGTTTTTTTCATGGCAGGATCGTTGGGCAGGCAGGTTTCACGGAAGCGGCGATTTGACTACCAGTCTACAATGAGAATCGAGAGATTTCTTTCCCAGGTGCTTTGATGCCCAAATTACGCGTTAACAACTCGATCCAGATTCCGATGGCGGAATTGAAGTTTACCTTTGCGCGCAGCAGCGGCCCGGGCGGCCAAAATGTGAACAAGGTCAACTCGAAGGCGATGCTGCGCTGGGCGTTTGATCAGTCGGAGCACATCGACGATCGCGTCAAAGAGCGGCTGCGGACGCGCTGGGGCGGGCGAATCAACAAGAATGGGGAAATCGTTATCAGCGATGATAATAGCCGCGACCAGCGAACGAATATCGATAGCTGTCTCGAGAAACTCCGCGTCATCTTGCTCGACTCGGCCGCCCGCGAGAAAACCCGGCACGCCACGCGTCCCAGTCGCGGTTCGGTCCAGCGGCGAATCACCGCCAAGAAGCAGCGGAGCGAAACGAAGAAGATGCGACGATCTCCTGGCCCTTCGTCTGAATAGCGCGTGATGTTCCGCCAAAGCGCCCGGGGGGCCGTCATCGCTTCTATAAGCACTACAAATCTCCCCCTAACGCCCGAGCATTCGATAAATTCGCGCCGCCTACCGAAATCCGGCCTGCGCGCGCTATAATTTGACTATGGAAAATCCTGAGCACATCGACTTCATCCTGAACGACTGGCCGTTTGAAAACGGACATCTCAGCGCGCGCATCGTATCTGGCGACGATAGTCGCGACGTCGTGCAAATGCGGATCGAGATGGGGCTGATGCAGATGGAAGTGGCCGGCCGTCCCGATGGGACCGAGCCGTTCGGCTTCACCACCTACGCCGACTACTTGCAGCAGCGGATCGATGAAGATCCGAACTACACGCTGACCGACGGCGATTGCACCGAGATCGATCGCGAGTTCATCCAGTTCTATCATCGCCGCATTTGCTGGCTCGGTTTGCGCGAATACCAGCGGGCCGTCAAAGACGCCGATCAAACCCTGCTGCTGATGGACATCTGCCGCGATCATTCCAGCGACGACGAGTGGATCGACTCACACGAACAGTTTCGGCCTTTTGTGCTGTTCCATCGCATTCAAGCGGCGGCGCTGTCGACGCTGACCGACCTGACGCCGGAGCGAGCGATCGAAGTGATCAATCTCGGCCTGGATGAGATGCGGGAAGTCTTCGTCGACTTTGAACTGGAAGACGAGTACGACAGCGACGAATTGGTCAAACGCCTGGTCGAACTGCGCGAACAACTTCGCAGCCAATACGAAGTCGGCCAAACGCTGCAGGAACAACTGGCCGAAGCGGTCGCCCGCGAAGAGTACGAACGAGCGGCGCAGATTCGCGACCGGATCTCAAAGCGCGAACGGTAAAGTAGGACAGGCCGCGGCGGCCGGTGGTGACCGGTTCGATCTCGGCAGGCACGGCCTGCCCTACAATCTCTGCAACTAGTCTTCATCGTGTGCCACTGCTGGCTTGTCCAGCAGTGGCACACGGTCCCTTACCAAAAGCGCCAACTGATCGCGGTCGACAGCAACTCCGGAATCCGCGTCGTCGCGCCGCCAATCGCATGCCAGCCGATGGCGCATCCGCCAATCGCCACCGCGCCCAAGGCACAACCGCCGGCGGCGAAGAGTCCGATTGAGATACCGCCGGCCGCCAAGATGCCAAACGCCATCCCTCCAATCGCCAACGCGCCAACCGACACGCCGCCGACTGAGACGATGCCAATCGCCACGCCGCCGATCGAAATGACGCCGATCGCCACATCCCCCATCGCGAAAATGCCGTGGGCGATTCCCATTTGCGAATTTCCCTCGCCCCCATAGGCGACGCTGACCAGCGGCAGCCCGAGAAACTTCGCTTCCGACTCATAGCGATACGGCTGATGGCGATAGGCATGGCGACAAGCGTGACGCATAACGGACTCTCCCAGGCGAAGTGGTCGCACGCGCAGGGCAGGCCGTGCCTGCCAAATGTTCTCGGCGCGAAGCTGCTTGGCGGTGGATACGTTGGCGATCTCGGCAGGCAGGACCCGCCCTCCGAAC
Organism: Blastopirellula retiformator; assembly: GCF_007859755.1. Lineage (NCBI taxonomy): Bacteria > Pseudomonadati > Planctomycetota > Planctomycetia > Pirellulales > Pirellulaceae > Blastopirellula > Blastopirellula retiformator. The sequence continues at coordinate 261,336 of NZ_SJPF01000004.1, forward strand.
CCTATTCGCTATTTTTGTCGCGATCTTGGGGCGCGTCAAAAAACTTCCCAAGAAAGCGAAAGCGGCGAGATCAGACGATCTCGCCGCTTCTTCCAATCGCTCCCAAGTAGCAACGCTTCGTAGCTGGTTAGGGGATCCAGTAGGCCGCCCCGATGACGGCGCCCGCTTGAGCGGCGGCGCCACGCAGGCTGATCGGAACCGGCGGCAGCAGCCAAGGAGCACAGTTGCCCGGGCGGTAGTAGCCCAACGCATACTGGCACTCGGTCGGCGGATACATCCCCATTTGGTACGGCAGGACGGCGGCACTCGCAAAGAAGTGGGCGCCGGAGATGAACGGCTGGGTAATCGGTCCGGTCATGTGACCGTAGCGTTCCAGGCCTCGTTCTTCAAAGTAAAGCGGTTTGTGGCACAGGGCCGAAGCGGTCCAGTTGACCTCGGTCGGCGACCAGTGACGCCCCTCGAATGGAGCGTCCGACCAACCGCATTCGTACGGCAGGTCCCAGTAAGCGGCGACAAAGCAACGATCGTCCGCACTTAGGTCGCGAAGGTCGAATCGCTTGATCTCGCGGCCGGTGTCGACCAGGACGCGTTGATTTTTGAAGTCGAGCATGCGGCCTTCGGCGACCACCTGGCCGTCAAGCAACGTCCAGCTGCGAGCCGGAGCGGCCGACAGAGCTTCGTTCTTCATCTCCTCAGCCAGTTCCGGGTCTTCTTCGTCCGGACGGAAGGCAGGCGTCATGTCGAGGTTGATCTGCGGCAGCTTGAACGCTTTCAGGCGAGCGACGATGTCGCTGCAGGCGTCCAGATCGTCGCAGCAGTTGCGTTCGTTGTAGACGGCGCCGCACGGTTTACGCTCGGGCGGAGCGGGACGAATCGGCAATCCATCGGGGCCCAGCTCCATCGGCTGGCGATCGCTGGCCGACGGCATCGGCAAGTCCGGAACGCTCATCGCCGGCGGGGCCATCGGTTGCGGCTCTTCGAGCATCGGTTCGGCGTCGCCGGCCGGGCCCAAAGGCTGCGGAGCGGCGAAACGGCTCGGCTTCGGCTGAGCCGGCGCTTCTTCTTGCAGGGCGGTCAGCTGATCGCCAAACGGATCGTTGAACGGGTCAGCGGGGGAGAGGTTGCTCGCTTTGCGAACCATCGCGGGGCTATTCGGAGCGTTCAGCTCGACGTGGGCCACCGGGCGAACCGATCCGGCGACAGCCGGCGTCGGTTGATTTTTTACGGCCTTCAGCGCCACCGGAGCGTTGACCCGGGCCGGGCCGGCGAGTTCCGGAGCGGAAGAAACTTTGGTCGAGCGACGCCATTGCAGATGGCTTTGCGGCTGACCATCGGCGGCCCACAGATCGGCCGCCGCAAAAAGAACGAGAGCACCACACAGCGCGTTAGTTGTCGTTTTGATGAACGTCCGGGCTGTAGTTCGGCGCTTCCTGAGTAATGGCGATGTCATGCGGATGGCTTTCCCTAACACTGGCCGGTGTGACCCGGATGAACTTGGCGTCCTTGCGTAGTTCTTCAATCGTTCGCGTACCGCAGTAGCCCATCCCGGCACGCAAGCCGCCGACAAGCTGATACACGAACGGACTCAAATTTCCTTTGAAGGGAACGCGCCCTTCGACTCCTTCGGGGACCAGTTTGCCCCCGTCGCTGACTTCGCCTTGGCGATAACGCTCTTTCGAGCCTTTCACCATGGCGCCCAGCGAACCCATACCGCGGTACGCCTTGAAGGTTCGACCTTGGTACAGGATGACGTCGCCGGGGCTCTCGGCCAAACCGGCGAACAAGCTGCCGATCATGACCACGCTGGCGCCCGAGGCGATCGCTTTGCAAACGTCTCCAGAGAACCGCACGCCGCCGTCAGCGATGATTGGGATCCCTTTTTTGGCTGCGACCACGGTGGCGTCGCGAATGGCGGTGATTTGCGGCACCCCCACGCCGGAGACCACTCGAGTCGTGCAGATCGAACCAGGTCCGATCCCCACTTTGACCGCGTCGGCGCCCGCTTCGATCAGGTCGGCACAACCTTCGGCGGTGGCGATGTTTCCCGCCACAACGTCGATTGGCCAGTTCTTCTTGATCTCGCGAACCGTCTCGATCACGTTCTTCGAGTGGCCGTGAGCGCTGTCGACGACCAACACGTCGACGCTGTTGTCGATCAGGCTTTGGACTCGTTCAAAATCCATCACCCCGACCGCGGCGCCGACTCGCAACCGCCCCAGGCTATCTTTCGACGCCTGAGGGAACCGGTTCATCATGTCGATGTCTTTGATCGTGATGAGACCGGTCAGTTTGTATTCATCGTCAACCAGTAAAAGCTTCTCCACCTTTTTAGCCGTTAAAATTTGCTCAGCTTCCGCAAGCGTTACGGTCCCCGTGGCGGTGACGAGGTTGTCTTTGGTCATAACCTCTTCGATACGAAGGGATTGCGACTCCAAAAACCGCAGATCGCGGCGAGTCAGGATCCCCACCAGCTTGCCATCAGCTAGCGTGATCGGCATTCCCGAGACGTTATGCTGCTGCATCACCGTTCGGGCTTCTTCGACCGGCGCGTCAGGCCGCATCGTCACCGGGTCGACGATGATGCCGTTGGCCGAGCGTTTGACCTTGTAGACTTCTTCGGTCTGGGTCTGGATCGAGAGATTCTTATGAATCACCCCCAGACCGCCTTCTTTTGCCAGAGCGATCGCCATGGCGCTTTCGGTGACCGTATCCATCGGCGAGCTGATCAGCGGGATGTTCAGCTTGATGTTGGCGGTCAGGTGGGTCTCGGTCGTCACTTCCGACGGCACGAAATCGCTGTAACGCGGCGCCAGCAGAACATCGTCAAAGGTGATGGCGGTTTTGGCGAAGATCTCGTCCATGGCGCGGCTCCCGAATCTAGCGTGATCGAAGCAGTGGGGGTAAACCCGCAATTATGGCGGGCAACGGCGATGCTGGCAACGCTCTCACGGTGAGTCGCAGCCCGGAAAGGGGGCGATTTTGCCCAGTTTTCCCTCAGAAGAGGCCGCGTTAGCAGTCCGTTGATTTTCTCAACCGGCTGCTGGATCGCAGGGATGCGATCCCAAAATAGCGACGGAAGTCGTTATTTTGCGAGCCGCGAAGAGCTATGCTCTGAGCCTGGCGAGGTTGGAAAATGCCACGAGGGCATTTTCCATCAGGCAGTTAGCGATTGCGGCGGAAGAGTCCGCGGCGCCGAGCCGCCGCCGGATTGCGTTCAGCCGGCTTCGCCTCGTAGCTGACCAGCGTGATTGTGGTCCGGTTCAGGGTCTTTCCGGCGGCGTCGTTGGTCGTGGTCGAGCTAGAGACCACAAACCCTGGGACGTCGGCGCAGTGAATCTCGACCGACGTAGTCGACGTTTTCTCGGGCACCACGATCCGCGTCCGGAAAAAGGCGACCGTTTTGTTCTCGGCCAGCACTGGGTACGGCATATCGAGGGCGATCGGATCGGTCGCGATCGTCTTGATGACCGTATCACCCCCGATCTCGCGGGCCTCAAACCGCCGCCGTAATACCCAGGGGGCAGTCGTGGGACAGTAGAAGACGTTGCCACTGACCTGCTCGGTTTGTCCCGTAATCACCACTTTTCGCAGCTGACAGGGATAGGCGATGCCGTTGACGGAGATCGCCTCTTGATCGCCAGGAGTTACCGTCGCGGTATAGCGATCGGGCTCGCCACTTAGTCCGCTGCGGAACGTCAGGGTCGGCTTGTCGAAGACCTGGCCGCCAACTTCCGACTGCGACGCTGTCTCGAGAATGACGTAATCGTCACCCACTTCTTTCAGCCGAATCGTCTGCGTCGAAACGCTGATGGGGCCGGCGACGCCGTCTTTGAAGGCCTGGCTGGTATGTCGCAACTTCTTCCACGAGCCGGGAGCGAACCGCGCCCATTCGTGGTGATCGTGGGGCGTCAATAAATCAGGCAGATCCTGCGCCACGCAAACCGAGGCGGTCGTCAGCCAGATCAAAATCGCGAGTCGTGACATTTCGCCCACTAAACTAATTTACCGAAAGCCTCAAGGCCGCAGAATCTCCCTAAACTACGCCGAACGAGCAGTCATCGCAACAAACCACGTCGATCTTCGCGAACAAACAGTCTATTTGGGGGATTCTTCGAGCCCCAGAGGAAACATGCCAGCGATCAGAAAGTCTTGCCGCGGGAACGTGGTCCGCAGATCGACCTCTAGCTGCCCCCCAGATTGGCGAGTGAATAGCGGATAGAGATTCTCCTGCAGACGCTGCTGCATCGCCGCGACATCACCATCGGCCGGAAGGACCTGCACACAAACCGAATCGATCGGCATGCTGCCTGGCAGCAGGTGCGACTTGCAGGGCTGGACCGCGACCGACTCAACCAGCGGAGAAGCGAGGATCTGCTCGGCCAGACGATTGGCTCGTAGTTCCAGGTTTTCGATCGTGGTGGTCAGCAGCGCTAGCAGCGGAATCTCGTCGGCGACCATCTCACCCATCCGATAGATTTCCAGCGTCTCGGTCAGCGCGGCCAACTCGAGCGGCGAAGAGGCGACCAGTGGAAACAGGGCGCCGCCCCGAATCTGGTCAATCCACTTCTGGCGGCCCAGGATCAGACCTGCTTCGGGACCGCCCAGCAAGTGATTGCCGGCGGCGATCACCAGATCGGCGCCATGGGCGATCGCCGCCGCCGCGCTATCGACGCCAAATTGCTCGTACTCTTCCCGGCTTTGTAGCCCGCCGACGCCTACATCGCGGAGCAGCGGCACGCCCCGCTTTTTGGCGAGGGCCGCTAGTTCGGCCAGACTGGGACCGGCGGCATTGGCGGCCCCAGCGAAGTTGCTGGCGTCGATCGACAGAATCGCCGCCGTTTCGTCGTCGAGCGCTTTCTCATAGTCGGCGATCGTGGCGCTGTTGCTGGCCCCGACTTCGACCAGGCGAACGCCGGCCGCGGTCAGCAAGTTCGGCAGGTGCAGCCCGTCGAACGTTTCTCCCAGTTCGCCCCGGGCAACCATTATCTTGCGACCTGCCGCCAATTCGTTCAGCGTCAGGTGCAGCGCCGCAGTCCGGGTGTTGACGATCGCCGCGCCTGCCGCGGAAGTCAGTTCGGTAATCAGGCGGACCGCTTCGGCCTGAGCTTCGAGCGGCGTCGTGTGGTAATCGCGCAGGCGAGCATAAGCGCCTTGGATCGCTCGCTCGGGAAGTGCAGATTTGCCCAGCTCGGGAGCCAGCACCACGCCGGTCCCATTAATCGCCGCCCGAATGCCGGCCGGGGCGTCGCCCGAGAGCCACCGCGAGAGGGACTCGGCCAGGTAGTGCAACTTAGGCGCGGGAAAGTCGGCGACGCGCGACTTGAAATCGCGTTGGTAGCGATCGAGATAGACGCCGACATTGCTGACCAGTGCGGCCGGATTCATCGTCTCGCGCAACTTCTTCAGCTGCGGCTTGTCGAGCAGTTCGCTAACGGTCGGCAATTTGCCGAATAGATTGGTGGGCATCGCATTTCTCCATTGGGCGCATTTCTTTAATTATTGCTCGCCAGCCAGACGCGGGGCAAGGCGTCGGCACACGACCGGGGGGACGCGATTCTCGGCCCGCAGCCCCGTTAATCAGCCGAGTTTTCGCGGTTAGACTCTTACCAGACATTCGTTCGCCCCAGGATGAAATTGCCACGAAATCGGATTTCGGATTGTTACGCCCCTTATGACCAAGCCTACCACCGCGCCTACCAATGCCGCCGGCGTTCGCCTCGGCCTCTGCTGCATTTTCCAACAGCAGCCGATCAAATTTCGCAATACGACCGTCAAGTCGATCAGCGGGATGTCGCGCAAAGACGGCGTGAAAAAGCTGTCGGGGCTGTGTCTGGCGAACGCCGAAGCGCTGCAACGGGCGCTCGAGTATTGTGCAGAGCAGGGGATTGGCTGCTTTCGGATCAACAGCCAGATCTTGCCGCTGAAGACGCACGAGACTTGCGGCTATGCGATGGAAGAACTGCCGCACGGCGACGAGATCGTCAAACGCTTTAAGGCGTGCGGCAAGTTCGCCAAGCGGCATAACGTCCGCACCTGTTTTCATCCTGATCAATTTTTGGTGCTCAACTCGCCGCGCGAAGAAGTTGTGCAGCGATCGATAGCCGAACTCGAGTATCAAAGCGAAGTCGCCCAGTGGGTCAGTGCCGACGTAGTCAACATCCACGGCGGCGGCGCCTATGGCGACAAGGAAGCGGCGCTCGGGCGATTTGCCGAGACGCTCTCGCAACTCTCCAAACGAGCCCGCAGCCGACTGACGGTCGAGAACGACGACGTCACTTACACGCCGGCCGACCTGCTGCCGCTGTGCCAATCGACCGGCATTCCGTTGGTCTACGACATCCACCACCATCGCTGCAATCCGGATGGCATGTCGGAGGAGGAAGCGACCAACGCGGCGCTCGCCACTTGGAACCGCGAGCCGATGTTTCACCTGTCGAGCCCGCTAGAAGGCTGGAAGGGCCCCAAGCCGCAGCGGCATCATGACTACATCGACGTCACCGACTTCCCCGGCTGTTGGCGCGAGCTGGACCTGACGGTCGAAGTCGAAGCGAAAGCAAAAGAACTGGCGGTCCTGAAACTAAAGAAGCAACTGGCCGAAACCTGGTCGGCTTACATCGTCCAGTGCGCCGACGGCTCTTTCTACACCGGCGTCTCCAACGAACTGGAAAACCGCATCGCGGTGCACAACGCCGGCAAAGGCGCCAAGTACACCCGCAGCCGGTTGCCGGTGAAGCTGGTCTATCACGAGTCGCTGCCGAACAAGAGCGCGGCGCTAAAACGGGAGTTGGCGATCAAGGGACTTTCGCGAAGTGCGAAGGAAGAACTGATCGCCAGTGGAAACGCTACGGAATAATTTCATGCATATCAAACAACACGCTGCGAGACGTCGGTCCCGCGGCGTCGCCGTTCGGATCGAATAGCGACGCCGCGCTGGAACGTCCGCGACCGTACATTCTCGTTTCGATCAGTCCCAAGCTTCCCTCCTTGGTTGTAAAGAGAAAGGCCGAGTCAACGTCGGGATTCCGCTGCTTGGTTTCCGCGTCAACGTGAATCAACAATTCGCCAGCCGGCTGTCCAGCCGGCAATTTTCCGGTGGCGAGGATCTTGTCCAGGTTCCGCAGTTCGGACGGACTAAGCTCGCGAACTTTCATGCCGATCGCTTTCAAGGCGAGCATTTCCTTTCCTGCCGCCGTCTTGTAAGGGACGCAAATCAAATCGATTCCCTGCTGTGCCGCCCAAGCCGCGACTTCGGTTTCGGTTGGCGGGGCGTCGGGCTTGACGAACGCTTGCGGCGGACGCGGCTGTTCGCCGGTATCCAGGTCGATAAAGTAGTCGACGTATTTTCCTTTCTCTCGCAGCGGTGACAGCCGCATGCCGATGACGCCATCTCCCGATTTCGCCGTCGGGCCCAACAATTCTGGCTGTGACACGACTGGCGTTTCGGTCAGCCGTAGCCCGACGTTGGCCAGCGAAGCGTCTTGCGTCAGGGATCGCCAGTTTTCTTCCCACCAGGTGCGCCAACCCTCGGCCTGGCGCTCATAGCGACGCCGCTGCATTTCCTGACGCCGTGGGTCCTCGCTGAGATGGATCGAGTAAACCGACTTGTCGTCGAAGTCCTGGCCCGTCAGCTTCTGCAAGGCGCCGAAGACTTCGCGAACCGGTCGCCCATAGCCAAAATCGGATCCCCGATCCTGCTCATCCAGGTCATGTTTTTGCATGAACTGATTCAAGCCCTGGTCGACCACCTTGATGCCGCAGTCGCTACTCGGACGACGGAGCGTACGCGGAATTGCCCGAATCAGGGCTGGCACAGCGCTGGGATCGCCGATCGCACGCAAGGCGAAGCTGAGCTTGCGGAGTCGATTTTCGTCGTCGGCTTGATCCAGCTCGGCGGTGATCTGCGGTACGGCCGCCGGACCGATCTTGACCAGTTCGCGAACTAGCCGCGTCCAACGCTCGCAATCCTCGAAGGCGTCGCCGTTCGGCTCGCGAAGCTCTCGCAAGATTTCGGAGGTACGTTCTCCCTTATCTTCCGGCAGTCGGGCGATCAGGGCCTCGGCCGCTTTCACTTTTTCTTCCGGCAGAACCGCCGGCGTGATCGTCAAATCGTAGTGGGTCGTTTCGCCCGCTTTCACGATGACCGGCGGCTGCTTCTCGGTGTCCCAAGAAATCCGATCGGCATGCATGTTGAAGACGTAAGGAAAGTTGTCGCCGGGCGCGGCACGCATTTGGAAACGCCCTTGAGGGTCCACCGTCGCCAATACGCTGGCGCTGGCGAGCTGACTGGAAAGTTCCGCCGGGCCGAAGAGTCCCACCAGCAGCGGCTTGCCCGATTGGTTTTGGGCGATCGGCTCGCCGGTCGACGTGTCGATCACCCGACCTTCAATCAACCCTCCCCGCATTAAGACAAAGTCAGGCAAATTGACGACCTGGCCGGCCGAACAATCTTGTTCGCCCAGCGCAACCGCAACGCGATCTTTGGCGCCGACGCGGAAGACGTAGTTATCCTCGGCAACCACCATCCGAAACTTCCCGGCGGCGTCGGTCGCTACGGTCTGGGGCGGACTGGTGTACGACTTGGTCGACGCGGTCACCTCGACGCCGGCGACCGGCTGGCCCGTTTCGCCGTCGATCACTTTCCCTTGCACGACGCACCCTTTCGGCATTGTCGCCAGAATCACCGCCGGCAGCGTCTCTGACTCGCCGGAACCGGGCGGATAGTCCGGATGTCGAATCGAAACCCGGGTCGGCACGAGTTTATCTTCCGACCAGCGAAATACGCCGATGCCATCGATGCGAAACGCCCCCAGCTCATCGGTCTTCGCCGCTGCCATCTGCGGCAGCGGCCGATTATAGGCGGCATACGGACATACCGTCGCGCCGGCAATCGGCAGCCCGTCGGCATCGGTCACGATCCCGCGCAAGCTCGTCGTTTCCTTCGTCATCCGAATCGTGGGAATCATCTGGCCGTCGATCTGATCGTAAAACGTTTTGCCGACTGGCCAGCCAGGCGCCGTCGCCACGCAGTCATATTGCAAGTAGTCCAAACGATGACCAAGGCGCGGAGGCTCGAGGCCGGCAAATTCAAATTTCCCTTCCACATCGGTCAGAGTGGCGCCGATTTGCTCTGGCGTCCCGGCTTGTCCCCGCAGTCGATACAGGGTCACCGTGATCCCTTTCAGGGGCGCACGATCCTGCTCATCGACGCAGGTCCCGCGGATCACATGGTCACCCCCCGTCTCCCGCTTCTCGCTAGGCGTCAATTCGGCCGACGATTGTGCAACCGCCCGCGGCGACGCGTCGGTTAGCCCCAACAGTCCGGTAACCGCCAGCAGGAGCATTGCGACCGACGCTCTCAGCGGCGAGGCCGGCGAATTCAGGAGCCGTTCGACGCGAGCTTGCAGCCGCGACTTGGAAGTGAAGAGCCCGACCAGCCCTGGCGCAATGCCGCTAGCCGAAAAGCTGGCCGCCAATTCGATCAAGGTATCGGCGTAGGAAGCGCGGTCGGAGTCTTGCAGCGTCGCCACGGCGATCTCGTCGCAGGCCGCTTCTCGCTCGGCTTGCATTTCGACAAACGCCCACCAGGCGATCGGATTGAACCAGTGGAGCGCCCGGCCGGCCAGCAACAGCCAATTGGTCCACAGGTCGCCGCGGCGCAAGTGCGCCAACTCATGCGCAAGAACATGGTCGAGCCGCTCTTGCGTCGCCTCCGTCACGACCGCTTCGGGCAAGATGACCCGCGGCGCCCAGGTACCGACAACGCAAGGACTGAGCGGCTCCGGCGTTACCAACAGCTGCGGCAGGCGGCGAAGACCAACCTGACGACAAATTTCATCGTAGCGGGCTAACAGCACAGAGTCTTCAATCGGACGACACGCCGAAAGCCGCCGCCGCAGTAGCCAAGACGCCAGGGCCAACTGGGCCACGCTGATGACGACGCCCAGCAACCAAATCAAACTCAACCAGCCGACGAGGTCCCCAAAATCAAACCACGACGTCTGCGGCGGCGCTGCCGGAGAATCTGCAACCGGGAAGGGGGAAAGCGCCGCCTCGCTCGGTTTCGCCGGTGAAGCAGGGTCAGCAAGGTTCTCCGTCGGCGGCGGCTCATCGATCGGAGGCGCAGGCGATTGGCCAACTGGCGCTCGCACGGTTACCACGCGCGGCGGTTCTTGCTGGACAACCTGCGCAGGCTCCGCCGTTTCCCAGCGCGTCAGGTTAAACAGACTCCAGGGACTTGCTGGCGTAACGACGCAAACAAGTCGCAGCAGCACCACGCCCCACAGCAGAAAACGCCACTTCGCCGCCAGTCGCTCGCCACAACAGCGAACCAGGATCGTCACGACCAGCGCCAGGATGGCGGCTTGCCAGGTTGCCCGCCAAATCATCGGTCCGACCCAAGCAATCGCAGTGATCATGTGCGTTTCCCCTTTCCTGACTGTTGTTCGGCGAGCAATCGCCGGAGCTGATCGATCTGCTCCGGCGAGAGGGAAGATTCCGCAACAAAGTGATTCAGTAGCGCTCCGACATCGCCGCCGAACGCTTTTTCGAGAAAGGTGCGACTTTCGCGGCGAACGCATTGTTCGCGAGAAACCGCGGCGCGGTAGATGTACTTGGCGCCGTCGACCTCGTACTTCAGCGCCCCTTTTTCGACCAACCGCGCCAGTAGCGTGCGGATCGTGCTGGGATTCCAGTCGTGCGTTTCGCTCAACTGGCGAATCACGTCGGCGGCCTTGCAGCTTTCGGCCGCCCAAACCTGCTGCATGACGTCCCATTCGGCGTCGGAAATCTGCAAATCTCGCATCGCGTTGACCTCGCTTGACTACAACTGTAGTCAAATATGACCACAAATGTAGTCATCCGTCAAGCGAATTGTTGAACGTCGCCGAGAGAGAAGCAGCGCGCACGAAAAAAGACGGCCTGCTTTCGCAATCCGCCTTTTCGTTGATTCGTTTGTCGACCGCTTTTAGAACTTCGGGCGATCGAGCGACATAAACTGATCGACCGTTTCCGGCGGTTCCGGATCGCCGCCGCCGAACATCGAACTCCACCAGGAAGTCGACTCTTTGCTGCGGGAGATCTTCGGCACCACCTTCTTCTTCGGCTTCTCGTCGCCGTCGTTGAACGGGTTCAAGAAGTCCGCCGTCTTGCTGAAGAACTGCTGCGTGCTCTGATTCATTTTCGAGAGCGTGCTCGGTTCTTTCTTGGCGGTCTTTTTGGCCGGCTTGCTGGCGAATGGATTGTAGAGCCCCCATTCGGCCTGGGCGGGAGCCGCCGACAGCGTCAGCACGAACAAACCTAACAACGCCAGTTTCATCGATTTTTGGTACATGACTCGCTCCTTCCCCAATGGGCCCATCAGTTGCGCCGCGGACTGTGTCAAAAACGGCGAACCGCGTCTAGACCAATTTCTGGGCGATCGCTGGCAATGCAGGCGCAAGCGTCAGGGACGCGGCAACCCCATGAACTCGCCAACCGTCGCCGGCGGCAATGGCTCCGGTTCCGACGGACCGAACCACGACCCCCAGAACGAACCACTCTCTTTCTTTTTCGGCTTATCGTCGGCGTCATTAAACGGATTGAGGAAGTCGGCCGTCTTGCTGAAGAACGACGGCTGGCTTGGCTTCTTCTTCGCCGGCTGGCTGGCGAACGGGTTGTAGAAACTCCATTCGGCCTGCACCGAACCGCCGGTCGCGACCAGCAGCAACAGCCCCCAAACCACTCGACTCGCCCATTTCCGTGGCATCGCCTGACTCCTTGTTCCTATGGCCCGCAAAAACGACGAGGAATCTTTCAAAATCGCCCGGCGTCGTCTAGAGCGATTTGCGGCATTTCGCCCGCCGCATTGTCCCTGACTGGGCAATTCTTTAGCATTGAGCGTTTCCCCAACGAGCAAACCTGGCAGAAGGTCGGCTGAAAATGAGCAAAATCGGGTTCCTGGGCGCCGGGCAGATGGCGCAAGCCCTGGCGAGCGGCTTTGTGCGGGCCGATCTGGTCCACCCGGCCGACATCGTCGCCGTCGACCCATTTCCGGCCGCGCAGACCAGTTTCGCGAGTCTCGTCCCCGGCGCCGCCGTCAGCGACAAAGCGGCCAGCCTGGCGACCGAGGTCGACGTCATCTTCCTGGCGGTCAAACCGCAGATGATGCAAGGGGCGATTGCGGGACTGGGCAAGATCGGCGGCGACGTGCTGTTGGTCTCGATCGCGGCCGGAACTTCGCTGGCCAAGCTGACCGAGTGGACCCGTACCGACCGCATCATCCGGGTGATGCCGAACACGCCGTGCCTGATTGGCGAAAGCGCCTCGGCCGTTTGCACCGGCAGTGGAGCGACCGCCGAAGACGCCGCGCTGATCGAACAGCTGATGAGCGCCGTCGGCGTGGTCCGCAAAGTAGACGAAAAACTGATGGACGCGGTCACCGGGCTGTCAGGCTCGGGCCCGGCTTACGTCTATGTAATGATCGAGGCGCTGGCCGACGCCGGCGTGCGGGTTGGTCTGCCGCGCGACGCAGCGCTGCAACTGGCCGCCCAGACGGTCCGCGGCGCCGCCGGCATGGTATTGGAAACCGGAGATCACCCGGGCGTGCTGAAGGACCGGGTCGCCAGTCCCGGCGGTACGACGATCGCCGGTCTGCAAGCCTTAGAGGCGGGCCGCTTTCGGGCGGCGGCATATGACGCGGTGGTGGCGGCGACCGCCCGATCGCAGGAACTGGGGGCGGAATAATTCTGTCCGCGACTCTGCTCCGCGAAACTATAATTACAAGCAGGCGATAGGCGCCGAAGAGGAGATCGCGAAATGTCTTCGTTGTTTTGCATAATTGACGACAAGCACGTCCCCCTGTACCGGATCTTGTGGATCTCGGACGTGCCGCACTTCTGCGGCGCCGAGGATTGCTTGTGCGAAGGGCAGTACGAGGTCCGGCTGGAACAAGGGGAATCGCTGTGGACCAACCGCGAAGAACGAGACACGGTGATCGCCGCGCTCGAGCGGTGGCATGCCGGCGACGACTTTGACGATGTCGAAGGGGAAGAGCCCTGGGCCTAGCCGGCCAGCGCAACCTGGCGGCTTTCAACAAGAAAAGAAAATACGGCCGCGGCGAATCTTCGCCGCGGCCGTTTCTCGTTTGGTCGATGGGGTAAGCCGAACTTGGCGGCTCTCTCCGCTACTTCTTTTTCTTCGCCGTCTTCTTTACGGCCGCTTTGGCCGACTTCTTTTTGGCGGGCTTCGCGGTCTTCTTGGCGGACGAACTCTTCTTGGCAGGCTCTTTTCCGAACGCAGATTCCCAACCGTCGGAGTACTTCTGATTGGAACCAACGCGAATGATGGACACGGCGGAATACCTCGTAGTTAAGTCAACAATAGCTTAAATAGTTCGGAGCAAGTCATCGTTGGTAACGGATCGCCGCCGCAAGGTCAAGACGCTACGGCCAGGCGAATCCGTTTACCGGTGAGATTAGTGCTGCAACTTCTTGTACTTGAAGCGGGGCGGATGATCCGGGTCGATCCCCAGACGTTCGCGCCGTTGGCTTTCGTACGTGCTGAAGTTCCCTTCGCACCAATGGACGTAGCCGTCCCCTTCAAACGCCAGGATGTGGGTCGCCAGGCGGTCGAGGAACCAGCGATCGTGGCTGACCACGACCACGCAGCCGGCGTAGTTCATGATCGCTTCTTCCAGCGAGCGAAGCGTATCGACGTCCAAGTCGTTCGTCGGTTCGTCGAGCAGCAGGACGTTGGAACCACGTCGCAGCAGCGTCGCCAGGTGAACGCGGTTGCGCTCACCGCCAGAGAGGACGCCGACCTTCTTCTCCTGGTCGGGGCCGCGGAAGTTGAACCGCGACACATACCCGCGGGCATGCACCTTTTTGTTCCCCATGACGATCGTGTCGTGCCCGCCCGAGATTTCCTCGAAGACGGTCTTGTTGGGGTCAAGCGCGTCGCGCGACTGATCGACATAGCCGAGTTCGACCGTTGAGCCGAAACGAATGCTCCCCGAGTCAGGCGTCTCTTCGCCGGTCAACATCCGGAAGAGGGTCGTCTTACCGGCGCCGTTGGGACCAACCACGCCGATGATGCCGCCCGCCGGCAGACGGAAGCTGAGGTTGTCGATCAAGACGCGATCGTCATACGCCTTGGTGATATCGTTGGCCTCGATTACCAGATCGCCCAAGTGTTTGCCCGGCGGAATCTGGATTTCGAATTCGTCATTCCGCTCTTCGAACTGCTCAGCCGCCAATTTTTCGTAGGCGTTGATACGGGCCTTACCTTTGGACTGCTTCGCTTTCTGCGAACTGCGAATCCAATCTAGCTCGTTGGCCAAAAACTTCTGGCGAGCTTCCGACTGCTTCTCTTCGAGCGCCAGACGCTTTTGCTTCTGCTCGAGCCAGGCAGAGTAGTTCCCTTCGTACGGATAGCTGCGGCCGAATTCGAGTTCCAGAATCCAACCGGCGACGTTGTCCAGGAAGTAGCGATCATGGGTGATGGCGACGATCGTGCCGTGGTAGGCCTGCAGGTGATGCTCCAGCCAAAGAATCGACTCGGCGTCGAGGTGGTTCGTCGGTTCGTCGAGCAGCAGCAAGTCAGGCTTCTTCAGCAGCAATTGGCACAAGGCCACACGGCGGCGTTCACCACCAGAGAGCTTGCTGACGTCGGCGTCGCCCGGGGGCAGGTTCATCGCGTCCATCGCGATTTCGACTTCGCGATCGAGTTCCCAGCTGTTGGTTGCTTCGATCTGGTCCTGCAGCGTGCCCATCTCTTCGTAGAGGGCGTTCATTTCGTCATCTTCGAGCGGCTCGCCCAGCTTCATGCTGATTTCGTTGAAACGCTCGACCAGCCCGCGACGATCGGCGACCGCCTCTTGGACGTTGCCAAAGACGTCTTTCTCGGGGTTCAGCTGCGGCTCTTGGGGGAGATAGCCGACAGTAAAGCCGGAGGTAAGCTCCGCCTTGCCGTCGAATTCCTTATCAATCCCGGCCATGATCTTCAGGATCGTACTCTTACCGGCGCCGTTTCGCCCCAAGACGCCGATCTTGGCACCTGGGTAAAACGAGAGCCACATATCCTTGATGATCTCGCGCGTGCCGAACTTTTTGTTCAAACTCTCGATCGTATAGATGTATTTTTTACCCATGCAGGTACTCTCTAACGTCTTTCGTAGCTAGCGTTTAGTGATGGTACGGGTAATGAAGGATCGCTACCGATTATAGCGATTTTGTGCATTTCATCTGGCCGCTGCCTCCCGACAGGAAGAATTCTTCCCAAAACTGCGAATTAATGGTTGTAAGATCAAGATAAACTGATATCATGAATCCATCGAACATTAGTTCGGGTAAAGACTCTTATCTTCACTCCACGCGATCGTTAGTAATCCTGGCCCCGAGTTCCCACCAGCTCGCCCCGCCTGCCAGGCTTGCCAAACGAGCGAAGATTCCGTTCATGGACGCGACTGCTCCCAACAGTCGCGTCCGTTTTTGTTTCTTGCCGGTCAGAAACCAGCGTGCCACGGCCCAGCGTGCCACGGCTCTGTGAGCCGTGCGATGCTCTCTATAGGCTTCGCGCCATGCTCTTATCGCGTCTTCGTGAGAAGAGCATGGCTTCCACGCCCTACTACGGGACCCAGACATGCTCATCCGACGAAGACGCCGCAAGATCATGGCGTCATGATTCTGTGTCTGTATTGTAAGGCCTATCGACCAGCGACGTTACCGCAGACGGTAACTTATTCCCACTCGATCGTCGCCGGCGGCTTGGTGCTGATGTCGTAACAGACGCGGTTGACCCCTTTGACCTCGTTGATGATCCGGGTCGAAATCCGGGCCAGCACTTCGTACGGCAGGTCGCTCCAGGTGGCGGTCATGAAGTCGTCGGTGTTGACGCAGCGAACCGCGACCGCGTCTTCATACGTTCGGGCATCGCCCATTACGCCGACGCTTCGCACCGGCAGCAAAACGGCGAACGCCTGCGACGTCGACCGGTAAAGTCCGGCCGCTTTGATCTCGCTGACGACGATCGAATCGGCCTCGCGGAGGACGTCCAGCTTGTCGTCGGTCACTTCGCCCAGACACCGAACCGCCAGGCCCGGCCCCGGGAACGGATGCCGCCAGACCAGGTCTTCCGGCAGGCCGAGTTCCAGGCCCAGCTTCCGCACTTCGTCTTTAAACAGATCCCGTAGCGGCTCGATCAGCTCGAAGCCGAGCTCTTTCGGCAATCCGCCAACGTTATGGTGCAGCTTGATCGTCGCGGCCGGGCCATCGATCGCGGCGCCGCTTTCGATCACGTCGGGGTAAAGCGTCCCTTGAGCCAGGTACTTGGCGTCCTCGATCTTGCGGGCCTCGGCCTTAAAGCACTCAACAAACTGGTAGCCGATGCGGCGGCGTTTTTCCTGCGGCTCTTCGATGCCGGCCAGTTGCTCCAAAAACGCTTCTTTGCCGGCCACCACGTGCAGATCGGTCTTGAAGTGCTTGGTGAACTCGGAGATGACCGACTCGGCCTCTTGTTTCCGCAATAGGCCGTTGTCGACCAAAATGCAGGACAACTGCGGGCCGATCGCCTGATAGAGGAGGGCGGCGACCACTGACGAGTCGACCCCGCCCGACAGACCGCAAATCACCCGGTCATTGCCGACCCGCTCGCGAATCTCGGCGATCGTCTGCTGGGCGAAGTCGTGCAGCTTCCACAGCCCTTCGCACTCGCAGATGGCGATCACAAAGTTGCGCAAGATCTGAAAACCGAGCGGCGTGTGGGTTACTTCGGGGTGGAACTGCATCGCGTAGAGCGGCAGTTCTTTGTGTCGCATGGCGGCGATGGGGCAGGTCGACGTGCTGGCCAGCGGGGAGAACGAATCGGCCACGTTAGCAACCTGATCGCCATGGCTCATCCAGACGTCGGTCTCGCTCGGCAGGCCGCCAAAGAGATCTTCGGTGGCGCCGATCTTGATTTTGGCGTGTCCATATTCGCGATGCGACGTGTTCTTGACCGAGCCGCCGAAGGCCTGACACATCAGCTGCATGCCGTAGCAGATGCCCAGCACCGGGATGCCCATTGAAAAGAGGCCTGGATCGCACTGCGGGGCGCCTTCTTCGTAAACGCTGGAAGGTCCACCCGAGAGGATGATGCCGCGGGGATTGTGGGTGGCGATTCGCTCGACGGTGATGTCGTGGCGGACGATCTCGCAATAGACGTTCTGTTCGCGAACGCGGCGGGCGATCAGCTGGGCGTACTGCGAACCAAAGTCGAGTACGAGGATCTTTTCGTCAGAGATGCGAGACGAGCCAGAGGTGTTATCAGCAAAGGGAGCCGTCATCGTCATCCTTCCGTCAAACCGGAAACGAAAAAGCCCGCCCAGAATCCGGCGGGTGAAGGAAACCGCGTATTATATCGCCATCCCGAAATGCTGCAAACTAGCGAGGCCCCCCTCATTCGGCTGCGGAAAGTCGCGAAGATCAGCCCCACGCTGCAGGATGAAGTTTGGCCCGGAAGGCCGTTTTGGCCCCAGCGCCCTGGTTTACCCTTGCCGCGACGCCGCCTAGCATGAAGTCCAACACGGATCTTGTCGCACAACCGGATGGAACGATGGAAATCTTGCTGACGAACGACGACGGAATTTACGCCCCCGGGTTGGCCGCGATGGAGCGCCAACTGCAAAAGCTTGGCAATGTGACCGTGGTCGCTCCGGCGACCGAGCAAAGTGGCGTCGGGCACTCCATCACCTTTTTGAGCCCCCTGATCTGCAAAGAGGCGTACGACGGCGATCGCCTGCGGGGATATGCGGTGGAAGGAAGCCCGGCCGACTGCGTCAAAATTGGGGTCTTCGAGTTTTGCAAGAAACGCCCCGACTTGATCGTCAGCGGGATCAACGGCGGGCTGAACGCCGGGATCAACGTCCTCTATTCAGGCACGGTCGCCGCGGCGATCGAAGGCGCCTTTTTTGGGATCACCAGCGTGGCGGTCTCGCTGGAATGGGCCGAGCACCCGCTGTTTGACGTCGCGGCCCTGAAAGCGCGGGAAATCGTCGAAAAGATCTTGGCTCAAAAGGGGGAAGAGTCGCAGCTTTTCAACCTGAACTTCCCGACCGCCGCGATGCAGAAAAAATCGGTTGTAAAGGTTGTACCGATGGGCCTGGCCCGCTATGGCGAACACTTTATTCGCCGGCAAGACCCGAAGGGACGCGACTATTTCTGGGCGACCGGCGACCCGCGCCCCGAGCACGGATCGGAGGAAACCGATCTTTCGGCCCTGGAGAAGGGGGATATCACTCTGACGCCGCTCCACTTCAATTTGACCGAGGATCGCTATCTCGACCGAATGAAGTCTTGGGATTTGCAGATCGCTGATTAAGATGGAAGGTACCCCCCAGTTCTCGCGGCGAGTTTCGTCGCGCCGTACGCCGTCGCAACTAGAAGCGCCGGCTGTCTGATTTAATCGTCGCGTCACGTAACGGATACGCGCGACGATGCGCCGAACTCCCCTGTTCGATCATGAACGTACTCCGCGTAGCAGCCGGGCTTGGTCTGGTATTGGCCGCCGCTTCCTCGTCCTTGGGACAAGAGTGGCTGACCGCTCCTAGTTTTTACAGTCATAGCGACCACACCGGCGATCGCGTCGCGCAGTATGCGCCCGATCCGATCGTCGAACAGCCGTACGATCCGACCTATCTGCGGTCGGGCTATCGTCAGTTCCAAAGCACAATCCGCGGGGCCGGCGGCAGCGTCGACAACTATCACGTTGTCGAAGAGTGGGGCCGCCCGGTTCGGCCCTATGGCGAATGGCTCCATCCGTATCGCCCTTACTCGGTGCCGTATCAATTGTGGGGCGCTCCGTATCAAGGCCTCGGCCCAACCTTCAACTTGGGTCCGCGGGTCCTGCCGTATAGGAACGCCCCGGCCGGCGGCTATGGTCCGGGGGGCGGATACCCCGGGTATCGTAACGGCAGCATCTAGCGCTGCATCCGCGTTGAGAATTCAAACTGCGTTTGGGTTTCGGCCCGAACGCATTTTTTGTTTGGCGACGCAGGAAAGTCTCGACCGTGCAGTTGAGAACTGGCAAAATCGGGCAAGCGCCACCGTTGGAGATGACAGGATTTCACCACGCGACGAGATTGCCCAGCGAGCGATGGAGTTGCCGCCGGAAGATCGTGAATATCTGGCCGACATGCTGGAACAGAGTCTTCCGCATGAGGAGTTTCGCACTCCTGAAATTGCCGACGCTTGGGCCCGGGAAATCGATCGGCGTCTAGGCGCCTACGATCGTGGAGAGACCAAAGCGGTTGGCTTTGAGGAAGCTTTGGCGAGCATGCGCCAGGCTTTGGAAGCACATGCTGTCGAGAATTCTTAGGACCGAAGGCGATTCTTGAAGCGTCGGTTTTCCTCACTTCATTGCCGGCATTTGATTGGTGGCCGCTTTTCCCTCGCTCGCGCTGCGGGCTACTATTTCTTACCGATGCGGTAGAGGGCGGTGTCGGTGCGGAGGATGATCGCTCCTTCCAACAGCAGCGGAGTCGCCATGATTTGGCCGGCGATTTCGTTTTCGGCCAAGACCTTGAACTCGCGGCCGGGCTCGATCACGATCGTCTCGCCATCTTCGTTGCAGAAGTAGATTCGTCCTTCGGCGATCGCCGGCGAGGCCGAGAAGTTGCCTCCTAGCCGTTCCGTCCAGACCGTTTCGCCATTCTCGACGTCGACGCAAGTTGCGATCCCGCGGTCCGAAACCATGTAGAGCAGGTCTTGCCAGAGCAGGGGAGAGGGCTTGGTCGGCGCCTGTTTGCTCATCGTCCAGCCGACGTGCGTATCGGTGACGTCTCCTTCGCCGTCGACGCTCATCGCCCACAACTCGGGCCGGGTAAAACCGGTGCAAATGTAAACGACGCCATCCTGAAAAACGGGCCGCGGCACGTTCGAGAACCCGTCGCCATGGTCGACGCGCCACAGCTCTTTGCCGGTCAGCGGATCGTAAGCGCAGTCCCACTGGGCGCCCGGGATGATCGCCATCGTGCGGCTACCCCAGGTGACGACCAGCGGCGTGGCGTACGCCTTTTGCTGGTCGCCATCTTCATTGCGGTGCGGGGGGCGATCGGTCTTCCAAACGGTCTCGCCGCTGTTGGCGTCAAGCCCGCAGACATACTGCTGATCAGCGCCGTCGCAGGTCAAAATCAAGACGCCATTGTGCAGCACCGGCGAACTGCCTGGCCCGACGTTGTGCTGCAGCGGCAGCTGTTTCCGCCAGAGTACTTCTCCGGTAGTCGTATCGAAGCAGCAGGTCCCATACGTTCCGAAGTGACAATAGAGCCGGTTCCCTTCCAGCACTGGTGTCGGCGACGCGTAGCTATTGGTCGCGTGAATCGGATCGGGATCTTCGACATAGAACAGGTCGACCTGCTTGCCGATCTGGCCGGTCGCGTAGTCGACTTCGATCGCCTTCAGCAGCACCGTCGCCGCCAGTTCGCTGGTCGCCTGGGCGAAGCGCGGTTTGCCTTTCAGCTTTTCGTCGAACGCTTCTTGCGACGCTTTCTGCGTAATCGCGGTCGTCAGCCACAGCTTGCCGTCGCCCAAGACCGGCGATGACCAACCCTTGCCTTCGATCGGGGTCTTCCAGGCGACGTTTTCCTCTTCCGACCATTTCAGCGGAACCTGGGTCGCTTCGCTGATTCCGTCACCCGCCGCGCCGCGGAATTGTGGCCACGAGTCGACGGCCCACGCCGACGAAGAGCAGGCCAGTGCGATCAGCGCCGCCAAGGTAAAGCGAGGTCGAAAGATCATCGGCAGGAACCCTAGGTTGGAAGGATCGGTCGGTGGGAAACGAAGGAGTGGGCCAGTTGGCAGCGGGGACTAGTGCATCCCGCAGCCGCCGCCACCGCATTGCGGAGCGCCACAACCGCCGTGGGCGCTCGGCGGAGCGCACATCGGTAGGCTTTGCGAAGCTCCGCCGGTATGGGCGGCCGGCACGCTCCAGGCTTTTTCCAGCTTCACGTCGCCGCACTGCGGGCAGGCGGGCGACTCTTCGCCACGGACCAGCGCTTCAAACTCACAGTTACATTGGCTGCAAACGTATTCAAACAGCGGCATCGCGGCGAGGCTCCTCTTCGCTTGGTTTTGGTAGGTTCGGCTACGGCGTATCATGAAGGCTGAGGCTTTCGCGAAGAAACGCCAACACCACACACGCCATTATGTCCATGCACTCTAGTTTATCGCAAATCAGTCGGGCGCAGGTCCGCGCAGTCGATCAGATCTCGATCGAGAAATTTGGCGTTCCCGGCGTCGTTTTGATGGAAAACGCCGCCCGAGGGTGCGTTGATATTCTAGCTGACCGTGGCGCAAAGTGCGTCCGAATCTGCTGCGGCAAGGGAAACAACGGCGGAGACGGCTTGGCGATGGCCCGGCTGCTCGACCTGCGCGGCATCCCGACCAAGACGCTCCTGTTTTGCCCGCCGGACGAAATCACCGGCGACGCGGCGGTGCAGCTGAACATCGTGCAGAAGGCGGGCCTACCGCTGGAAATCATCCCGGCCGACGTCACCGACAAGACGCTCGATCGCCTGCTGATAGACGCCGACTGGGTCGTCGACGCGCTGCTGGGAACCGGCATGCAAGGCGATCCACGACCACCGCTGGATCGCATCATCCAGGCGATCAATCGCAGCAGCGCCAAACGCCTGGCGGTCGACCTGCCGAGCGGGCTCGACTGCGATCAAGGGACGCCGGGCGATCCGACGGTGGACGCGACGGTGACGGCTACGTTTGTGGCGCCGAAAAAAGGTTTCGCGGCCGAGTCAGCAAAGCCTTGGTTGGGAGAGGTGGTCACGGCCGATATCGGGGCGCCGCGTCAGGCGATTGAAATGGCGATGGGCCAATAGTCGCATGCGCGACACCTACGCGTGGCTAAGTCTAATGACCTATCTGTGCCGCTTCCACTCCAGTCGCTGCGCTCCTTCCGCTGCAGCGGCACAGCGACCCCACCCAATCGTTACCTGTTTCCCAAACCGATCTTTCATAAGGCTTGGTACAGAAAATGGGGGCAGGCCAGAACTAGTAGCCGTTCACGATTTCGTCGACAAAAGCGATCACTTCAGAGGCGGGAATGATGTAAGTGCGGGTCCGACTCGCGCGAGCAATATTCATGCCTACGAAGTTCTTTTTCAAGTCGAACACGGGACTGCCACAGCGAGATGAAAGTACCGGGGCATCGTGCAAGAGAACACGCTGAAAACTTGTTTCCTTGCTCTTCCCCCCCTTGAACCAGTTGGCAGCATGAGGACCAGGAGCTGCATTGTTGGTGCGCGACAGCGTGATCTCGACATCTATCGTAATCCCATCGCGACTAATACTAGCATTTATCTTCTGGCCCGGCACCGTGCTGCGGAGAAATTTCAGGACATCGTCGAGCGACGATACCTTTGTTCCATCCAGGCTAATGATTTGGTCATTCACCTTCAGGCCAGCTTGATCGGCGGCAGCACCAGATTCCAGTTCCTCAATAATAAATTGATCGCACTCACTCTTCCCGACGATACCAAGTCGACCACGGCCAGAGGATGAGAAAATCGGCGCACTCTTAACGCTCGTGTGCCCATCGTCACACTGACTAACTGATACGAGTATTCGGCCGATCGGCCGATCGCTGAAAGTAAGAGGCGACAACTTGCCTTGTGGCAACAAGGCTGGCTGAGACAACCTGATCAGGGCTAAGTCAAGCCCCTGGCTGCGATTCGTTACCGTTCCAGGAATCGATTGGCCTGACTCCAGTAAAACCGTTACTTCATTCCGCTCAATTAACGATGAACTGCCAACAACCCAACTTGTTTCATGGCCCTGACGCCAAAACACAAGAGTTGCCGGAATCTGCTTGGCGCCACAACTTACCATGACAGAATAGTCGTCTAATTGCTGCTCTAGCGCTCGTGTTGCGCTGGCCAGTCTCGCCAACGCTTCGACGGCACGCTTACCGGCATACGAAGACTCGCGATTTGGCTGGATGACTTCCATCCGCGATCGCAAATCGCCAAATTCGGAAAAATCGAGCTCTAGCAGTTTTTTTTGATCGCCACGTTTAATACCTATTTCTACCGACTCCCCCAAGGCGAATGCGCTAATCATCCTGGCGTTTAATGCCGGAATGCTTGAGATGCCATCACCATTCCAAGTCAATAGATAGTCGCCCTCTCTCAATTTCATCTCTAACGCCCAAGACGGTTTGTCAACACTTGCAATGCAAATGCTCCCGCCGCCGAACCCGAACAAATCAGCGATCGCGCCTAGAGTATTCACCTCAAACTGAACGCCGAAGCTTGGAACTTCCTTGCAATTCTTCCACTGGAAGCGCTCTTTTAGATGCAGGGAACCCCAGTAGAACCGATAAAGATCGACTGGGACATCGTAGTTCTCGTCGAGGCTTGCCAAGCCAATACGGCTTCGCAAGCCCACTAGGCGACCATCCATATTAAAAAGCGGACCACCAGAATCGCCTGGCTCCATCAGGCACGTACTTTGAATAAATCCATTGTTACTAGACACCGGTGAAATCACGCGACCGAATCGCAAATAGGGGCCACGGTCGGTGTTGCGTACGCCTCCATGCGCCGTACTAAATACGGGCTCACCCTTCCTTAGCTGCGATGACCAGCCAAGCTCAACGAATGGCAGCTCTTGCCCCGCCAACTGCGCCGCATCAATCTTGAAAAGGCCGCAATCGTATTCCTTCTCAAGCCCGATTCCTTCCGCACGAAATTTCCGACCGTCGCCGAGGAGGATGTTGACCTCTTGCCCGGGATTCATTACGCAGTGTCCAGCAGATAGAACGATTCCATCTCTTGAAACGATGACTCCTGAACCATGACCTGACATATGGTCGAAGGTTATGGCGACAGTTGCTTGTCGTGCACGCTTGGCAACCTGAACCAACTGATCTTCTAGCCCCTGCAAAGCAGAATCGCTACTTGCGGCGACTCCCTGATCAACAATCTCCACCTCTGCAGCTTGAAGAACATCAAGTTGGCCAGCCAGGTCTGAGCATACTATCGCTCCGAGCGTTGAAGCGAAGACAACGTAGGTAGGAATTAACAGCGTCATGCATGGATGCCTGAGCATTCTTCTTTTCCTCTTAGTTCCCGCTCTCAAGAATATTTGCCAGGACTTGCTTGACCTCATAACCATGAAGCCCTATCCCCCGGACGACGCCCTCTTTATCAACAACGACACTTCCAAAGCCATAATCACCAAACACTAGAGCGCTCTCAAAAGCACTTGGCAGCAGAACCGCAGGCCAGTCAGCTCCACCATACTTCTTGAAGAGTTTAGGAGACTGTTTGTCGTAGAATGCTCGATTCCTGTCCGTGCTGAATAACACAACCCGCACGTTTTCCGGGGAGTACTTTTCTTGGCACTTCTTGATAACTGGAAATCCTTCGTAGCAATTGTGACAAGATACGGCCCAGACATCTAAGACAGTTACTTTGCCGAGAATGGTTTTGTTGGAGACCGTCTCGCCATCGACCGTCTCAAACTCAAAATCAGGGCACTTTCGACCAATCACCGAACCCTGAAGCGGCATGTCGACCTGCTGCAAAGTCAAAGTCCGTCCCTTTTTATCAATCGACTGAATACGAAACATTTTGTCATGGATGCGAATCGGCCGACTCGCCGCAAACGCTTCCGACAATGCAAGGACTTCATCGCAATTCTGATCAACGGAGACATAGGTCGAATTATTGCCTGATATGCCTTCGCCATAACCAGTATTCCGCAGGCTATAACGCTTCGCTTCTGGAAGATACAAGTTGGCGGTGGCGTCAGGCCCTATGCGGACGGTCCCCCTCAGGACCATCTTGTCCACCCCGCGCCCGAGTACTAACAGGCTAAAAATGTTTCCGAGTTGAGGCCGCACTCTCGTCAAATTGCAGTCTTCTAACTCGATAACCAGGGGTTCGCCAATTGTTTTCTCGTTGTGATTCTCACTCTCGACGCCAGAAGGCTTCGGTTTCGAGGCGACAATCTCTCCTAACGAAAACTCAAGCTTCGTAGGGGGCAGGCATCGCATATCGTCGCATGCCTGAAACAGAACGAAGCCCTTCACAGAGTAACTCGCGTCTCCAGAAATCACGCGGTATTCCCGACTCCAATCGAGTGTGCCGTCGTAGAGTTGCTGGGTGTCGACGCCAGCTTCTACAGTCTTCGGCTCTTTCGAGGCGGTGAAGCCCTTGTCGATCGGCTCAAGGTTCTTGATGTCAACTTCTAGCTCTGTTGGAAAGCCCGTCTGATTCAAGTCGCCTGAATCTAGCGGGCCGATGTGCCAACCATCGGCAATCATCGCATGCACGGTCAACCGCACTGACTCTCCCTGCTTCGCGTCCGCTGGAGATAAGTCGACGCGAAACCTAACTGCGGGTGAAACCTGTCCTTCGCCAGGCAACTTTTGAGCGTACCTGCCAGCGGGCGACTCAGCACCATCTTGGGTTTCGCCAATATTCTCTGCTTGAACTGCAGTGCTGACTGGCAATACCAGCACCAGAATAAAGAGCGTCCAAGATTTGACATTCAACATTGAGTATCTCCGATCATTCTAACCGCGGATTGAAATTATCCGCCGAATTTGAAACCAATTAGCAGGCAGGAAAACAAGCTTAACAGTCCGTTGATTTTCTCGACGGACTGCGTGATCGCACGGATGCGCTCCCAAAATAACGACGTAAGTCGTTATTTTGGGAGCCGCGAAGAGCTATGCTCTGAGCCTGGCGAGGTTGGAAAATGCCACGATGGCATTTTTCAACAGGCAGTTACATGGAAGGGCGCCAATAAGCCGCGATCCCATGAATTGAGAGAGAAAAGCGGGGCTGCCAGTGCGTTAATCTGATTCCTTTTTCGCGCCCTCGGCATGTTGCTCTAGTTTTTGAAGAATCACTTTAAGCATCGCTTTGCTCTGCTCATCCTCTACCTTTTCCATCGCATTCTCGAGCGTCTCACGGGCCTTACGAGCCTCTCCAGCCACCTGATAGGCAATGGCCACCTGCACAATCGTATTTAGATCTTCCTGATTAGCCTCCAGGCCCAACCCCAATACTTCAAGCCCGAACTCTCGGTGGACTCCCTTGGGATTGAGTTGCTTAGATGCCAATGTGGCGCCGAGCATCGCTAATATGCCGCCACTCTTGTGCTCTATGAGTGAATCTTTCACACTCTCCAGAAGGGTTTTCGCTTCATCGGGCTTGCCACCCGCAACCAGCGCAGTCATCTTGACTTGTAAAAAATCGGGACGACTCGAGTAATGGGGCGCACGGCTTTCGATCATCGTCACAATCTGAAGTGACTCTTCTGGCGATTGCTCGATACCAGCCATCGCTTTTCGCAGCATCACATCGAAACTGGCGAGTTCATCGGCATCGGCTTGTCCGCGCCAACTGCCTTCCATCACGCGCCGCAAGACATAATCCAGATCATTCGGGTGCCCAACAAAGGCGATCTTACCTTTGCGGTCCACCACAAAGCTGGTGGGAATCGATTGTCGCCCGGAAGCATCCATGTAGGACTTATGGGTTTCTTGGTCGTCGCAGAAAGCAAATCGGAAATCAAATTCTGCACCGCGACCAGCAACAAACTTTTCAACAGCTTCCTTGGTGTTGGCCGGATCGGCGCTTGTTAAGGCAACCACCACAAGCCCATCCTTTTTGTACTGCTCCGACAACTCATTAAGGTGGGGCATCGCGGCGATGCATGGACCACACCAAGTTGCCCAGACCTCGACAACATAAACGTTAGAATCAGAGAACGCTTCAACCGGTTCCCCCTTAAACCAATCGCTTACTTGCAGCTTCGGCGCTTGGCTACCAATGACTAGCGTCGGCTTCTCTGCGCCTGCTGCAGCTTCACTAGGCTCGAATGCCTCGGCCTCAGCAACCTTTTGGTCAGGACCTTCATCCGCACTTGCGACGCCTACCGCAAAATTCGCCGATCCAAGAAATATCGATGCACATAGACAGAGTGACGGAATCGTCGTCGCCCTGCATTTTAATAGTTTCATTCTTAATGCTTTTCTATCCAACACTTGATTGCAATTAACATCTAAACACGA
The DNA here is from genome assembly GCF_007859755.1 of Blastopirellula retiformator. Lineage (NCBI taxonomy): Bacteria > Pseudomonadati > Planctomycetota > Planctomycetia > Pirellulales > Pirellulaceae > Blastopirellula > Blastopirellula retiformator. Next base: position 288,384 of record NZ_SJPF01000004.1, read on the forward strand.
CCAACAGCCCACTTGCCATGTATACCAGACAAGTTTCGCGAAGGTTTCGTTGAAATAGATACGATTATCAAGAACACTTGCGATAGCAGTCCGTTGATTTTCTCAACGGGCTGCTGGATCGCGAGGATGCGATCCCAAAATAGCGACGTAAGTCGTTATTTTGCGACCCACGAAGAGCTATGCTCTGAGTCTGGCGAGGTTGGAAAATGCCACGAGTGCATTTTCCAACAGGCAGATAGCCCGTCAATTCACTTCGAACAAAAAGTCATTTGATTGATTGACAGCCAGCGTCGCAGAGAGCCCGCTGCCGCTAAGATCCAGATACTTCTTCTGGAGTTCCTTTGAGCGATCCTTCCCTGCGACCGGCGCCGGCATTGAAGGAACCTTAACTCCATTTGGCAATCGCCGTGTGTTAGCTCCAGGGGCTTCTTCTCCAGGCCTGCGCATTTTGGGTGGAGGACTGGTAATGCGAACTAAATAGTTTCCTACCGTCAGAGGGAAAGGCGACCTAAAACGGCCTTCGCCGTCAAGTTCGTAAATCCCTCCACCAAGGTCAGGGTGATAAAACTGTACTGCTGCATTAGAAAATGGCTCGCCTTTAAATGTGACCTTGCCGCTGAACATCACCTTAGATGGCCCTTCGCTAGTAGAGCAACCCGCACCCAAGAGCACTAAGGAAGCAAATGCAACGGTTATCAGGAGATAGGTACTATTTGATCGGATAGTTTCTGTCGATGTGTTCATTTCTACTCTGGGGAACTCCAAAACATTCGGGCCCGGGCCCTAGTAGAGATTGCTTAGCCGTGGATTTGATGGAAGAACCGAGGACGGCCAGAACGCCCGAAACCTTGGCCTGTTGCAGTATCTCATAACAACCAGGATTATAGACCGAAGTCTTCGGGGGATAGAGCAAGACCCTCTAGGGCCCTAAAGCGCGACACAAAAATGATTAAACTCTAGCAGCGTGCTGACTTTCTCGACGGGCTGCCGGATAGCAGGGATGCAATGAGCTTGGGGAGGTTGACAACGCGAGTTCAAACAAGAAATGAGGGTCCCGTTTAACTGCCTGTTGAAAAATGCCATCGTGGCATTTTTCGACCTCGCCAAGCTCAGAGCGTAGCTCTTCGCGATCCCTGCGATCACGCAGTCCGTCGACAAAATCAACGGACTGCTAAGGGCGTAAAGCTCTTTCTGCAACCGCAAAGACATGCACTAAAAATCGCCGATCACCTGTCCATCGCTCTTCATGGCTAACTGCTTTAGCGTGAGCAATGAGATCGTCTCCGGAATGAACCTCGCCGAACCATCGGCAAGCAAGAATTGAACGCCCCCAGGGTGCTCGGAGTTAAAAGTCGCACCAGTGCCCCTGGAGAGCAAGCATGCTGAATCACCAGAGCAAGCCGAGTTGAGGGGATATAGGATTGGCGCTATTCCATCGTATGTCGCAAATCCGTTAGCGCCTGGACTATCAACGGGATCGAAGCCCCAGGCCGGGATAGGCGGGTTCTCGTAGAGACCGGCTGATGAACTATCGCCATTCCAGCCCCCAGAAGCGCCTTGGCGGTAAGCTGGTTCAGCGCCGGAAGATGCAGCATACGCCATCCGACCGGGGTCTCGCCCCGCTTGTTCGCCTATAATCACAGTGTTTGAGAGACCGTCGGTAATATCGCGAAAAGCAACGCCAACAAGACCGAGCATCGGCCCGTTATTGCATGCGTAACCACCGAAATAAGTTTTTTGACACTTTCCGCTGGTCGCAAGATTTCCCGTGACGCTTGGGTCAGCAGCCCCGTTCACACCAAGGTAAGTGTGGTATTGCAGTCGACCGGGATTCGCGCCGTTTTGATCAACGAACGGATCAACGACGCTTGAGGGGCAGTTAAGAGCATCCACTAAGACGCCAGACAGCACGTCTACGTTGTTACTGCCTGAGTCCGAGTGGAAGTCGTCGTTGAGGTCGTAGGTGAGCTGATCCGTAATCGTCCGCTGCTCAAGGAACGGTAGAACACAAACCTTCCAATTTATGGCGGCCACGTTGCCAGGCGGCAGGTGTTGGTAGGTATCGTGGTAGTTGTGAGCGGCCAAACCAAGTTGCTTTAGATTGTTGGAGCAACTCATCCGTCTTGCTGCTTCACGAGCTTGCTGAACTGCTGGCAACAGAAGTGCGATTAGAACCCCAATAATTGCGATTACGACCAACAATTCCACGAGCGTGAAGCCGTGCTTGGGCGATTTATGACAGACCATGGCGTAATTCCTCCTTAGGATGAGGCCACTGAAAGTAAGAAGAGGATTTGATGGGCTTCGGGGGGGGCAATCCAGAAGCCTTTTACTTTGCAGAATGGGGGGGAGGCGATGAGCTAGCTGCCGACAAATCGCTTGATTGCAGCAGCGGTTGCTAAATTATACATGCGACATTCGCAGCAAAAGTGCCTCAAAATTTTCACGAAAAAATGAAGTCGAACATGGTCAGCTGCCAACAGGTACCCATGCCTTGCCCGTCTGACTGCAACAAAGCTAGGCATTCTTGAATATCTTTCCGTTTTTTATCCGAACGGGCGTCAGATTCCATCCGAACGGGCCGGGCCAACCTAGCCAGCAGTGGCAGTGAATTGAATTCCGGGTTTCTTCGGTATATGATTACGACGAATTGCGTGTAGAGTTTTCCTTGACAGCAACAGTTGTTTCAGGCCACTTAGCAGGCGGCTCTTGAGCTGCGAGTTTTTGCTCATTTTATGCAAATCAGCGAGTATCTTGAGGCGGTCCGGGAAGGTAAGCAGGGAGCTGGGGACTTATTGTACGCTGCCGTATATGATGCCCTGCGCAGAGTTGCTCAGACTCGATTGTCTCATGAACAGTTTCCGACCCTGCATCCCACCGAACTCGTGCATGAAGCCTGGATTCGATTGGGGGGCGACATCGCCACTCCCTGGGAGAATCGCAGGCACTTTTTTGGTGCGTTCGCTGAGGCGATGCGACGGACGCTCGTTGATCGAGCAAGAGCGAAGCTGCGAGACAAAAGGGGCGGGGGGCGCGGGGAGCGGGTTTCCCTGACTGGCGTCGATCCAGAAGCCTCAGGGCTTTCTGGTAGTATTCTTGACCTAAATGAGGCGCTCGAAGCATTCGAGAAGGTGGAGCCAATGAAAGCCCAAGTCGTCAAGCTCAAGTTTTTTGCCGGTATGTCGATCAAGGAAATTGCCGAAGTGACCGATTTGTCAGCAGCGACTGTCGAGCGCTATTGGGCATACTCTCGCGCTTGGCTGTATCACTACATTGCTCGCAGCCACGATTAAATTGGGGCAGTCTACCGCGAGCGGCATACACAAGGTCTCCAGAATGAGCCTATCAGATGATGCGATATTTTCGGGGGCTCTTGAACAGCCAACCCTTCAAGGGCAAGAGAGCTTCGTCAGAACGATCTGCGAAGGAAATCCAGTTCGCTGTCAGCGAATACTTAAGCTGCTCAATGCGCATCGCGATTTGGATGCGGACAACGGAAGCGGTTTCATACTGGACAACCCGCATGACGCTTTCGAGTCGCTATTGCAGGTTGGCGATCTTGCCGTCGGATCTGAGATTGGCCCATTTCGCGTACTCGGCAAACTTGGTGAGGGAGGCATGGGAGTTGTCTATGCCGCCGAACAGGTGACCCCAATCCATCGAAAAGTCGCACTGAAGTTGCTCAAGCCAGGCATGGATTCCCATCGTTTACTAGCGCGCTTCGAGATTGAGCGCCAAGTGCTTGAGCAAATGCGACATCCGGGAATTACAGGCGTTCTTGATGCAGGGGTTCAAGAGAACGGGCGTCCCTATTTTGCCATGGAGTTAGTCGAAGACGCCCAGTCCATCACGCAATACTGCAACTCGCAAAAGTTGAGCTTGCAAGACCGCATGAGGCTAATGACTGAGGTTGCTCAAATAGTTCAACATGCCCATCAGCGTGGAGTTATTCATCGCGACCTAAAGCCGTCCAACATCCTAATCACGATGATGGATGACCGGCCAGCGCCTAAGGTGATTGACTTCGGAATTGCAAAAATGTTGTCGGGCACGCAGGGTCATCACAAAGACGCGACAATCGCTGGAGAGAGATTTGGCACGCCTGCCTACATGGCGCCAGAGCAAGCGTTGGGAGGCGTCGATGGAATCGACGTTCGTGCGGATGTTTATTCACTGGGCGCAATTTTGCATGAGTTGTTTTGCGGTTCTCCTCCGATAAGATCAACGAACTCTAGCCATTCCTGGACGGCGGAAAACTATTGGGAATCGGACTTTCCAAGACTCTCCGACGATCTTTCCGAAGAGGTTGCCAAACAAAGATCGACAACTGTCCAATCGCTGAGCCAAGACTTGCATGGAGAGCCAGGCTGGATTATTCGCAAAGCATTGTCCAAAGACCGCGAAACACGCTATCAGAGTGTTGCTGATTTTCAACGAGACATCGAGTACTTTCTTGCCAATAAGCCGATCATGGCGGCGAAACCAACGCTAATGTATCGCGCGGGGAAATTCGTTAAGCGAAACCGGGGCTTATCGGCAATTTCTGCTTTTGCTTTGCTAACAATTGTCGTGGCCGCGACTATCTCGACTTGCTTTGCATTGAGGGCCATTCGTGCGGAGCGCGATGCGAAGCGGCGGTTGGAACAGACGCTGAAGGCGCAGAAGGAACTCGTCGAACAGCGTGACCTTGCAGAAGTGGCGTTACGTGATTCAAAAGCCTTGTCTAGAACCAGCCGTCTACTGTGGATTAGTGAACTTGCGGCTGCGGATTATTTGCAACATTATTTTCAGGTCCGCGTGGAAGATCCAGATGCCACTCCCTATCCAATCGAGTCCAACATTCTTGTTGAACCTGACGAAAGGTTGGTGCTCAAGGGGAATTGGGAGTGGGTAACCAGAACGTTCCGAAGATATGAAGTACTAGAATCCAATTTGGAGAACAACCAGACTACCGGCGAATTGCATCAAGAGGGGCGATTTGGAGACAGCCTCGAGATGGAAGATCTTCCTGGTCGGCTTGGGGCTGATCAAGCTTCGATTAACGAGCTTGAAGGTCAGCTTCTCTTTCAAGAGCTTCTCTTGCGACATATTCGTCAGTCTTTCACGAATGACGACGTATTCATAGCTGAGATATTGAATAACTGCGCGCTTAAATCCATCGACCTGAAAAACTATAAGAAAGCGCAAGAGTACCTTCAAGAATCGATACAGATTTGGAAGCGGCACGACAATCGCCAAGCGTATGTTATCCAGGCTCAGCTATTCCTGGCCGATTGCCTAAGACGGGATCAGCGTCCAGAAGAAGCGGCAAAGGTTTTGAGTAATGCAGTTTCCGAGTTAGACCAGATGGATCCATCGGATGAGGTGACAATTGGACTGCGTGCATTGGCATCTGAAGTCACGCATTGAATGGAAGAACTTAACAGCCCGTTGAAAAACTCCCACCTCCCCGCTATTCTCCGGCAAGCGCTTCCCATTGCAAAGGATGGATGATGGCTTTAGCTGCCTGTTGAAAAATGCCACGATGGCATTTTTCAACAGGCAGCTAGCCGCTTTTTCCAGAACGACATCTCGTCACTGTCAGGGTGTCCCCCGACGAACCCGCACCGCTGATAGAGCCGCCGAGCCGGATTGTCGAAGCGAACCTCGAGCGTCAGATACGAACATCCCTGTTCAGTCGCATAGCGAGCCATCTCGTCCAATAGCGCCTTGCCGACGCCGCGGCCGCGATTGTTCGGGTCGACCGCCAGGTCGTGGACGTTGATCACCGGCTGAGCCGAGAAGGTCGAGAAATTGTAGAAACCGTTGGCCAATCCAACGTATTCGCCATCTTCCACCGCCAGCAGTCCGACGAACGTGGGAAAGTTCTTCAGCCGCTCGATCAGGTGCTCGTGCACGACCGGAAGCAGCGGCTTGCCGCCTCCCATGGGATCGAGGGCGTAAGTTCCCAGTAGCCGCATCAGCTGGGCGGCGTGTTCGTCATTATGCAGGTCGACATGGACGACCTCACCGGCAAATGGCGCCGGCCCTGAAGAAGCGAGCATCAGTTACTCTCCCGCGTTGTCGAAATCGAGATCCTTCCACTTCATCGCCCGGCGGAACGGTTCGATGCGGAGCATCACTTCGCCGTTCTGAAAGACGCGAACCGTGCCGTTCGACTCGCTCACTACGATCGCAATCGACTTCGTCTTCTTGCTGATCGCGGCGCCGGCCCAGTGGCGGGCTCCCAGCCCTTTGGACAACGTCACGCTGGCCGAAGAGACGTCGACCAGACGGCAAGCCGCTTCGACCACGCCGTCGGCATTGATGATGAAGGCGCCGTCCAGCTGGGCGATTTCCTTCAGACCTTCTCGGACGCGGTTGTCGAAGATGCTGCGCTCTTTGCGGTTGTAGCCCTTGATCGGATCGAAGCCGCTAGCGACGCTGTGGTGCAACACTTTGCGATGATCGCCGACGACAAACATCGTACCGACCGGCTTTCCTTCGCGCCCTTCGCGGCCGATGTCGACCGCCAGGTCGATTACGTGCTTGAGGGTCTCCAGCGGAACGCTCGTCTCCAAGCGGCGCAAATCGCGCGAGGTCAAGCGGCCAAGATGCTCGGACAAGCGAACCAGGCTGATCGTGTCGATCCGCGATTCGTCAAACCCGCTGTAGAGGGCGACCACCGAGGCGCCGGTGGCGATAATATCGTCCGCCACCGATTCGACCAGGGCGTGGGTCAGCTTTTCTAGAATCGGGCTTTCGTCCAGCTCGACGACGATCGGCATCAGGCCCGTCTCTTTGGCGCCTTCCAGGGCCTCCTCGTCATCGGCGGCGACGATCGTCTTGGCGTTGCCGGCGCCCGCTTTGATCTGCTCCCACTCGCAAACGCCTTCGACAAAAATCAACAAGGCGTCAGCTTCGGCCTGCTTCACAAGGGCAGCGCCGATTCTGAGAAACTCTGCGAATTGCTTGGTGAATTTCTGTTGCTTCATCCGTAGCGGTCAGTTCGGCAAAATGCCGCGTCAAGAGTGCGGGCCCAGGAGCAAGTGCGATCGTGAACGCATCGTAGAAAAGATCGCAGACCGAGGCAACTACGCCGACCGACCGAAATCGTGTTCTGCGCTGCAATTAGGGCAATTTCGACGCGACTTCGGCGCTGCGGTGCCCCGGCGGCGTACCGAAAACCCGCTGATCGTAGATCGACAGGGCGTGCAACCCGTGTCCCAGAGGCCCAATGCTCCAGTCCATCCGCGGGTTCCGCTCTAGGATCGTCGCCAGGTAATCGATCGCTTTGACCATCTGCGGCGAAGTCAGCTCTTCCTCGGTCAGCGAGTAAGCGAGCCATTCGGCGATGTGGCCGCTGGTCTGCAACCGACGCTGCAGATCGGGCTTGGCGGCCCGGCCTTCAAACCAATCGGTGCTGAAGCTGCCATCCGGATTTTGTAGTCGGAAGGTGTAGCGGTAGTAGTCGTCCAGGAAGGCCTGAGCCCGGCCCCAGTGGCCATCCATCGGCAAACCGGACAACTCCCGCTTTTTGACCGCGTAAGACAGCCCCATCAGGCGATGCGTGCCGCCGCAAGCGGCGCCGATCACCGGTTGTTTCAGCTCTTCGCTGATCAGCCGCTCGATCGTCCAGGCCTGGCCGTCGTCGCTCCTCCACTGGGCGTCGACCGGCAGATAGTAGGCCAGCGAGATCAGTTTGAAGGTCAACTCGGTCGCGGGACGGCAGGTTTCCTTCTCGAACTCGATCAGATCTGAGATGCGATAGGCTTGGTTGTTGACCCGGATTTCGTACGACGGGGTGACGTAGCTTTGGGCGAGCATCGCCAGAAACTGGCCATGATGCCCCTGGACGCCGACTCCCTGGCGAGCCCCCAGGCGTCCCCGTTCGACGTAGAACAGGTTGTAGCCTTTGCACTTGCCGTTCCAGCAGAGCCAACCGATCGCGTTGACCGGCGTGCCGTTGACCTGGACATTGGCGTCGACCCCATACGGCAACATGGTGTGCATCGTCGCCCAGGCGTTTTCTTTGGCGACGTCGACCGGCATGGTGTAATAGGCGTCCAAGACGCGGTGAATTTTGCCGCGGAGCCGGATCTGCTCGGGCGTCAGCTCTTTTTGAGGCGGCGCTTCCGGAATCAATTCGACCGGCTCAGGCTCTTCGGCAGGCTTTTTCTCTGGGGCCGGGGCGGGCTCGATCGATTTCATCACGACCGGCTCTTGCTTGGCCGGGGTCTGTTCGGCCGGCTGCATCTCTTCGGCGGGCATCTCCAGCGGCAACTGGGCTGGTTCGACGGGAGAAGCGGGCGATTTCGGCTCGCTCTTCATCTCCTCTTGCGGCGCAACGCCAGAGCCAATCTCGGCCGGCGGCTCTTTCATCGGCAGCAGCTTCAGCAGCGGCTCTTCGGCGGCGTTGGCGGCGGCTTCCTTTTCTTCTGCGGTCAGCGGCGCAACCGGGGCGGGAAGGTCATTTTGCGGCAGCGTCGTTTTTTGCGGCTCTTTTTCGGCGCCAAACTTCAGCGCGATGCGTAGAACAGGAGCCTCCAGCGTCAGCCCGCTGGCATCGACCGACTCCTGGCTATTGGATGGCGATTGCAGTTGCAGCCCATCCGCCAGAGCGGGTGCGCAAAAACCGGAAATTGCCAAGAGAGTCAATAACGTCGAACGTCGTCGCATCATCCATGCCTTGATTTTCTGTCGCAAGTTTGCCGGTTAGGCAAACCCCGCTTTGCTGCAATCGCCTTATCGCCAGCTTGGCATACGCAGTTTTCGGACGCAACGGCGGGACGAAATCAGGGCGATTCGCGTCGCGACGTCGCTTTTTCACATGCGGGGGAGACTCGTCGGCAGAAACCGCAAATCCTACCTCGTTGCCTGAGTCGCCGAAGTCCGCATCCCCCGGAATCCGGCATGTCCCGATCTCGGTCTACCGCATAAAGGAAGGAACGAGCCAACTAGTCAGGCTCACGTTCTCGGGTGGGGCAGGATTTTCACCCATCGCGTAAGCCTCCCATTTTTCGGCATCGCCGCCGTAGTCGACCTGGCTATTTTCTTTGAGCGACTGAATCGCCACGTAGCGGAGAGCAGGATCGCGGTCTTGAATCGCCGGAGCCAGCGCCTTGCGGGCCTCGGCCGAATCGAATTGCTCGAGCGCCTTGGCGGCTGCGATCCGGACGTCCAACTCGCGATCGCGGACGATCAGGTCTCCCAGCTCTTCAACCGCTTTGGGGTCGCGACCGACGACCAGCGTTTCGACCGCCAACACACGGACGCGCGGTTCGCTGTCGTAGAGGCCCATGCGTAGGCCTTCCTGAGCGGAGGGGGTTTGCAGCGCGGCAAGCGCTTTGAGAATCTCCATTCGCAGCAGCGGATCTTGTTCATCCTTCAATTGCTGCGTCAGTTTGCTGGCGTTGAGTTGCCGCTCAGAGTCGCTCATCTCTTCGGTGTAGCGAGCCAAGCGACGAATGTCGTCGCGCCGTTGCGTGGGACTGGGCCCATATTTCGCCAGATCAGCCGGGTCATCGATCATTCCCCAACCGAAAGGGTTGCTGATGGCGCCGTTTTTGGTGCAACCGAGCACCAGTAACAAGAGACAGATGGCAAAACTGGCCGACTTCATCGTTGCCCTTTGAACGTTTTTCTATCAAGCAATTTTGGGTCGCGAGGACGCGAGACGATAGCAAATCGGTTGGGGGCCGCCTAGACGAATCCCCAGCAAATCGAAACCTGCTTTGGAGGGCGAAATTTGTTCGGTCCGCCGCTTCGCATCTCCCGCCAAAACGTGGTAGGCTTTCCACTTAGGGCTAGCAACATGTCCAGTGGGCCAATATTTCCGCCTGGGGGACGAATACCTATCGACGTTACCGCCTGATTCGCTCATCTACAGGGGGGAAAATTCCCTTGGTCGATCCCAAACAACATGCCAGCAACCGTGGCGCGATAGAAACGATCCTGCGCTACATTCCCGGTTTTAGCGGTTACCTAGAAAAGGAGTATCGGCGCGATGCCGACGCCCTCACCCGTAAATGGTTGGCGGATCGCTTGGATCGGGGAAAATCGCCACTCGATACCTATGGAAGAATGCTGGTCGACTTAGGCCAGATTGACCAGCTTCCCATGATTGACCGCCTCCGCGCGAAACTCGACATGACAATCGGTCGGTTGCGGGGGGCGATGCCGGGCTACAGCGGCTTCTTCGACTTTGTACAAATCGGCGAAGATCAATTGGACGACATCTACGACTACGACGCTGCGATGATCACCGACGCCGATGCGGTCGCCGCGCGAATGGAAAAACTGCCAACCGCCAGCGATCCGCCGGCAGTCACGATTCCGCCGCTAATTTCGACGCTCGACGCGATGCTAGCGAAGCTGGACGAACGCGAAAACATGCTGAAGGGAATCGGATCGGAACCGCCGGCCAGCTAAGCGAACTATGGCCGCACGCTGCTGATCGACGGAACAAGCAACACGAGGGGAATACGCCAATGGGCATCCGACTAGAAGTCATTCAATATTTCGACGAAACCAATCGCTCGCTCGTACATCGCGAACCGCAAAGCGGTTCGGCCGACATCAAGTACGGCGCGCAGTTGATCGTCCAGCAAAATCAGGAAGCGATCTTCTTCCGCGACGGCAAAGCGATGGACAGCTTTGACGCCGGACGTTACACGCTGACCACGCAGAACCTGCCGCTGATCACCAGCATTCTCACGATTCCATGGGAAAAGTCGCCGTTTCAGTGCCAAGTCTACTTCTTTGGCAAGCAGACGTTCCTCGACCAAAAATGGGGAACGCGGCAACCGATCACCGTTCGCGACGCCGACTTTGGCATGGTCCGGCTGCGGAGCTTCGGCAAGTTCTCGTATCGCATCAAAGACGCCGCGCTGCTGCTCAACACGCTGGTCGGCACCCAAGGCAAATACACCACCGACGAAGTGACGATGTTCCTGAAGGACGTCATCGTCTCGCGGCTGACCGACTTGCTCGGCACGATGCAGGTCAGCATGCTCGACCTGCCGGCCAAGTTTGACGAAGTCGCCGCCGGCACGCGCATTAAGGTGGCCGAGGACTTCGCCAAGTATGGTCTGGAACTGGCCGACTTCTTTATCAACGCGATCACCCCGCCCGAAGAGGTGCAGAAGGCGATCGACGCCCGCAGCAGCATGGGCGCCATCGGCGATCTCCGCGCTTTCACCATGTACCAGGCCGCCAATAGCATGTCGAAGATGGCGGAGCAGGGGGGCGGAACCGGCAACAACGCCATGGGTATGGGCATGGGCGCCGGATTCGGCATGATGATGCCCGGCATGATCCAACAGGCGATGCACGGCCAGCCCGCTCCGCAAGCGGGCCAACCGCTGCCGCAGCAGCCGCAACAAGGCGCCCCGATGATGGGCGCCGCACCTGCCGCCGCCGCGGCCGGGGGCTCGCTATCGTTTGACGACCTGGCGCCGGCCACGCATCAAACCGATCCGAAGCAAATTGTGCAGACGGTCGCCCAGACGAATTCTTGGAGCATCGCGGCCGATGGCGAAGGGTTCATCGTCACCGTGCCGATCGGCAGTTTGCGAAAGCAGAACGTTCACATTTCGTTCGATCGCAAAGATGACGACGGCCAAAGCCTGATCACGTT